>CACNYF010000001.1 GCA_902624535.1 uncultured Pelagibacteraceae bacterium
AATAATTCCTAAAGATTGAATTGGATTTTTTTTTAATCCATAAATAGTTAATGCACAAATAAATCTTGCCTTAATTTTTTTTGACTTCCAGTTTTTATCTTTTTTTGATAGCTTTTGATATACTTTGGAAATTGCTAAATTAAAATCACCTTTTTTTCCACCCCATCTTGCTGAATAAATACCTGGTTGATTATTTAGCAACTCAATTTCAAGCCCAGAATCATCTGATATGCAAATTTTATTTGTTTTTTTTGAAAAATACTTAGCTTTGATTAATGAATTTTTAAGAAATGTATCTCCATTTTCTTTAGGGCTTTTGAGCCCGTAGTCCTTTGGAGAGGTAATAACATAGTATTTGGGCAATAAATCTTTTATTTCTTTTATTTTTCCCTTGTTATTTGACCCTACAACAATTTCTATATTTTTTTTTTTTAACATCTGGAATTTCATGAAATTCTTACCATATAGGCTTTAATGGAAAAAGAAGAAACACAAAGTAAAGATGATCAAAATCTAAACGATGAAAACTCAGAGCTTAATATAGATAAAGAGGCTCCAGAAGAGAATGAAAAAAAAGACGAAAATGAGCAACTTTCGCCTGAAGACGAAATTGCAAATCTTAAAGATAAAGTTGCTAGAACATTTGCTGAAATGGAAAACCAGAGAAGAAGGTTTGAAAAAGAGAAAGACGAAGCTTTTGAATATGGTGGTTTCTCATTTGCAAGGGAAACACTTAATCTCCTAGATAATTTAGAAAGATCAAAACAAACTCTGGAAAGTGATGAAACTATAAAAGATAAAGACACATTAAAAAAATTGATAGAGCATATTAATATTATTAATAAAGATATGATTTCAATCTTCAAAAAAAATAATATTGAGCCAATTAAAGCAATTAATGAAAAACTAGATCCAAATTTACATCAGGCCATGATGGAAGTTGAAGATGATACCAAAGATCAAGGAACAATTGTTCAAGAAATTCAAAAAGGTTTTATGATGAAGGATAGGTTGTTGAGACCTTCATTGGTAGCTGTATCTAAAAAAAAAGTTGAAGAGAAACAGAATGACCAAAAAAACCAAGAAAATCAGGAAAAAGAGGCAAAAAATTAATTATTTATTATGGTTGTAGTTGTAAAATTAGCACTTATATGAGCATCAAACAGGACAGATTATGAGCAAAGTAATAGGAATAGATTTAGGAACAACCAATTCTTGTGTAGCCGTTATGGAGGGAACGCAAGCAAAGGTTTTAGAAAATGCTGAAGGAGCAAGAACAACTCCTTCTGTTGTTGCATTTACTGATGAAGGAGAAAAATTAATAGGTCAACCTGCAAAAAGACAAGCTGTTACAAATCCTGAAAATACAATATTTGCAGTTAAAAGATTAATTGGAAGAAATTTTGATGACCCAACAGTTAAAAAAGATGTAGAAACTGCTCCTTTTAAAATAGTTAATTCTGACAAAGGCGATGCATGGATTGAAGCAAAAGGCCAAAAATATTCGCCATCTCAAATTTCAGCTTTCACACTTCAAAAAATGAAAGAAACAGCTGAAAAATATTTAGGTTCAGAAGTAAAACAAGCTGTTATAACTGTTCCAGCATATTTTAATGATGCTCAGAGACAAGCTACTAAAGATGCAGGTAAAATAGCTGGCCTAGAGGTTTTAAGAATTATAAATGAACCTACGGCAGCATCTTTAGCTTACGGTTTAGATAAAAAAGCCAATAAAAAAATAGCCGTGTACGATCTAGGTGGTGGAACATTTGATGTTTCAATTTTAGAATTGGGTGATGGTGTATTCGAGGTAAAATCAACTAATGGTGATACATTTTTAGGCGGAGAAGATTTTGATAATGCTATTGTAGATTATTTACTCTCAGAATTTAAAAAAGAAAATGGTATTGATTTAAAATCAGATAAATTAGCCTTACAGAGATTAAAAGAAGCTGCAGAAAAAGCGAAAATAGAATTATCATCTGCAACACAAACTGAGATAAATCTTCCATTTATTACTGCTGATAAAACTGGACCAAAACACATTAACTTGAAAATGACTAGAGCTAAATTAGAGGCATTAGTCGAAGATCTGATTTCAAGAACAATTCCACCATGCAAAACTGCTCTAAAAGATGCAGGCTTATCTGCAAGTGAAGTGGATGAAATTGTACTAGTTGGTGGTATGACTAGAATGCCGAAAGTTATAGAAGAAGTAAAAAATTTCTTTGGGAAAGATCCTAACAAATCTGTAAATCCTGATGAAGTTGTTGCTATGGGCGCAGCAATTCAAGCAGGTGTCTTACAAGGTGATGTAAAAGATGTATTACTTTTAGATGTAACTCCTTTGTCTTTGGGAATAGAAACATTGGGTGGTGTATCTACAAAATTAATTGATAAAAATACAACAATTCCAACAAAAAAAAGCCAAGTATTTTCAACTGCAGAAGACAATCAACCTGCTGTATCAATTAGAGTTCTTCAGGGTGAAAGAGAAATGGCATCAGATAACAAAGTTCTAGGAAATTTTGAATTAGTTGGCATAGCTCCAGCACCAAGGGGTGTTCCACAAATTGAGGTAACGTTTGATATTGATGCAAATGGTATAGTTAATGTATCAGCTAAAGACAAAGGAACTGGTAAAGAACAAAAAATTCAAATTCAAGCATCAGGAGGATTAAGCGATGAAGAAATTAATCAAATGGTAAAAGATGCAGAGTCTAATAAAGAAGAAGATAAAAAGAAAAGAGAAGCTGTTGATGCAAGAAATCAAGCAGATACATTAATTCATTCAACTGAAAAAAATTTAAAAGAACATGGGAGTAAAGTTTCTGATGCAGATAAAAAAGCAATCGAAGATGCATCAGCAAATCTGAGAAATGCTCTTAAAGGAACTGACGTAGAAGAGATTAAGAAAAAAACACAAGATTTAGTTCAGGCATCTATGAAATTAGGTGAAGCGATCTATAAATCACAACAAAATGCAAAACCTGAAGATGCTACGAAAGACGCAAAGAAAGAAGATACGAAAGACGATAACGTTGTTGATGCAGATTTTGAAGAAGTAAAAGACGAGAATAAAGAAAAAAGCGCCTAATAAAACAACTGTTTGTCTATAACATGTTATGGCAAAAAGAGATTATTACGAAGTTTTGGGTGTAAACAAAAGTGCTTCTCCAGAACAAATAAAATCAGCTTATAGAAAACTCGCAGTTAAACATCATCCAGATAAAAATAAAGGCGATAAAGGTGCTGAAGAAAAATTTAAAGAAGCATCTGAGGCTTATCACGTGCTCTCCAATCCTGAAAGAAAGCAAAATTATGATAATTTTGGTCACGCAGCTTTCGAAAATGGAGGCGGTGGAAGAGGTGGTTTTGGAAATTTTGATTTTTCAAATCATTTCTCTGATATTTTTGAAGACTTTTTTGGAGAAGGTTTTGGGGGAGGCCGTAGATCAAGGAGATCAAATAACAGGGGATCGGATTTAAGATATGATTTATCAATATCTTTGGAAGAGGCCTTTTCAGGAAAGAAACAAGATATAAAATTTTCTACATCAGAAAAATGTGATACTTGTAGTGGTTCGGGTTCAAAACCTGGTCATCAAGCAGGAGTATGCTCGATGTGTGGTGGTCATGGTCAAGTTAGATCAAGCCAAGGTTTTTTTACAGTGCAACAAACATGTCCTCAATGTGCTGGTGCGGGAGAGGAAATTACTCATCCTTGCTCTAATTGTAATGGACAAGGTAAAAAACAGGCTTCAAAAAGATTATCTGTTACTATTCCAAAAGGAGTGGATGATGGAACCAGAATTAGACTTTCAGGAAAAGGTGAAGCTGGATCAAGAGGCAGTAGTAATGGTGATTTATATTTATTCGTCAATGTTCATTCTCATGATTTATTTAAAAGATCTGATGAAAACTTATTTTTCGAGTGTCCGGTCTCAATAGCTGATGCTGCTCTAGGCACCTCGATTGAAATTCCAACAATTGATGGTGGTAAAGCTAAAATTAAAATTCCTGCTGGAACCCAAAGTGGTAAGCAATTCAGGTTAAAAGGTAAGGGTATGCCTTACATGAGAGGAAGTGATTTTGGAGACCTTTATGTACAAGTAAATACTGAAGTTCCAATATCACTAAATAAAGAACAAAAAGAATTATTAGAAAAATTTAGAGAAATCGAAAATGAAAAATCTAATCCAAGTATTAAAAAGTTCTTTCAAAAGGCTAAAAGTTTCTGGAAAAACTAATCAATAGTGCTAATCTAAATCCTTACAATGGGTAAAATTAATATAGCCATAACAGGTTGCATGGGAAGAATGGGCCAACAACTCATAAAATCTGCTATTAAAGACAAGTCAACTAAATTAGTTGCTCTTACTGAAAATAGATCCATTCATAAAAAAATTAGTGGGATTAAACCTGAATTAAATACTGAAAAAGCTCTTAACAAGGCAAATGTAATTATAGATTTCACAATACCAAAATGTACATTCGAAGTTTTAAAAATAGCTTCAAAACTAAAGAAAAAAGTAGTTATTGGCACAACAGGTTTTACAAAAAAAGAAGAGGATTTAATAAAGAAGTTTTCAAAAAAAATTCCAATTTTAAAAGCTGGAAATATGAGTCTTGGTATTAATTTGCTAATGTACCTTACTGAAATCGCATCTGCATCACTGGGAAGTAATTATTTGTGTAAAGTTTTTGAAGTTCATCACAAACACAAGAAAGATCATCCTTCTGGAACAGCTTTGATGCTTGGAAGGGGAATTGCTGTTGGAAAAAATAAAGACTTTTATAAAATGATGGGAAAAAGATACTTAAATAAGAAAAAATTTCCTTACGGAAAGAAAATTAATTTCAATTCAATTAGAAAAGGTGAGATTATAGGAGAACACGAAGTTGCTTTTTCAAGCGGAAAAGAAATTATAAAACTAAATCATGAGGCTTTCGACAGAGCTTTATATTCAGAAGGAGCAATAACTGCTGCTAAATGGCTAATAAATAAAAAACCAGGACTTTATTCAATGAGAAATCTTCTGAATTTCAAATAATGAATGAAATACAGAGAGCCAAAATAGTTTTAAAGATTCTTAATAAAACTTATCCGACAACGCCCATACCATTAAAGCATAGAAATATATTTACACTTTTAATATCAGTACTACTTTCAGCTCAATGTACAGATGTAAATGTTAATAATGTTACAAAAAATATTTATCCTAAATACAATAAACCTAAGCATTTTGTAAAACTTGGAAGAAAGAAAATAGAAAAATTGATAAAAAGCATAGGCATTTTTAGAATTAAAGCAAAGAGCGTTTATAATCTTTCAAAGACTTTAGTGGAAAAATATAATGGTAGGGTTCCAAAAACTTTTGAGGAGTTAGAGGAACTGCCTGGAGTAGGGCATAAGACAGCAAGTGTAGTTATGTCCCAAGGTTTTGGATATCCTGCATTTCCGATAGATACTCATATACACAGACTTGCTCAACGTTGGGGTTTAACTAATGGAAAAAATGTTGTCCAAACAGAAGAAGATTTAAAGCGTTTATTTCCAAAAAAAAATTGGAATAAACTTCATCTTCAAATAATTTATTATGGAAGGGAATATTGTAAAGCGAGAGAGTGTTACGGTATTTCTTGTAAAATTTGTACATCTTGTTATCCTAAAAGAAAAAGACCAATTAAAACAAAGAAAGCATAAGATGAAAATTCTAGGAATTGGAAACGCAATTGTAGATGTAATTTGTAAAGTTGACGAAAAATTTATTGAAAAAAATAAATTAACAAAAGGTACAATGAAGCTGATTTTTGATGATAAAGAATTTCATTCTTTGATGACTGATCTTAAAATTGAAAAAACTATATCAGGAGGGTCGGTTGCTAATTCTATTGTAGGACTTTCACAACTGGGAAATGAAGTAGGTTTTATAGGTAAAGTAAGTGATGACGATTTGGGCGCTAAATATGAAAATGGATTAAAATCTGAAAATGTTCAATATTTTTACTTAAAAAAGAAAGAAGAATTGCCGACAGGAACATGTTTAATATTGGTAACACCTGATTCAGAAAGAACCATGTGTACATTTTTAGGTACAGCAGGAAAAATTAATGAAAACGATGTAGATGCAAAAATTATAAAACAGTCTGAAATGATATTTTTAGAAGGCTATTTGTGGGACGAAGGTGAGCCTAAAAAAGCTTTTGAAAAAGCTATTAATAATGCAAAAAAAGTTGCCATGTCTCTATCTGATCAATTTTGTGTTGATAGACATAAGTCTCATTTCTTTGAATTAGTTAAAAATAAGTTAGATATTACTTTTGCAAATGAGCAAGAGGTAATGTCATTAATTGATGCTAAGAATTTTGAAGAAGTGATTGAGTTTGGAAAAAATTTAAACAAACAATTAGTTATAACAAGAGGAGATAAAGGAGCAATATTAATAAATGGTAGTGATGTGATTGAAAATGGGATTGAGAAGAGTCTTGATATAAAAGACCTTACTGGTGCTGGAGATTTATTCGCTGCTGGATTTTTACATGGATATTTAAACAATTATAGTAATATTGATTGTTTGAATAAAGGTAGAGAAATGTCATCCAAAATAATTCAACAAATTGGTGCTAGGCTTTAATATTTTTTCTATTATAACTACCTTTCCCTTTTTTAGCCTTTATAATTCTAGGTTTATACTTTCTTGTAAAAAGCTCTTTGGCATGAATATTTTTTTTTTTAAGCATTTAATTTGTAACCATCTTTAAGACTAGTAATAAACAATTTGTCTCTAAACTTTTTTTCGATTTTTTTTCTTAACCTGTATATGTGAGTTTCAACCGTGTGTGTTTCTAGTTTGGACTTATGATCCCAAACTTCTTTTTGTAAATCGGTTATAGGCACTGGATTTTTTGATTTATTTAAAAAAACAACAATCTTAGCTTCTTTTTCAGTCAATGGTAACTTTTCAGAATTTCTATTCATTACTCTAGAGTTTAAATTTATAATATACTTTCCTATTTTAATATTATTCTGCTCATTAAATTTGTGCTTTAAAAAATTAATATTAATTATCTCGACCAATTTTATTATATTAATTGGATACTCTTTTATATTGATTTGATTATTTAATTTAGATTTTTTTTCTCCAGAAATAATTAGAAAATTTTTGTCGTTTTGTATTTCATCAATTTTGCTTATATTACCTAACATTATTTTAAAATTAAAGTGATCTTCAAGCTCCATTAAAATGTTAAATAATACATCAAATTTGTATATTATTAATGTTTGTTGATCTAACATAAACATACAATATGACAATTGTAGTAAAAAATAAAGATACTCTTATTTATGACGATTTTATATTCAAATGTTGCGTAGGAAAATATGGTTTTACTAAAAAAAAAATTGAAGGAGATAAGAAGACACCAATTGGAAAATTTTCTCTGGAGTATATTTATTATAGATCTGATAAAAAAAACAAACCTAATACTAAGTTAAAATCATTAAAAATAAAAAAAAATATGAGATGGTGTAATGATGTTAAATCAAAAAAAAATTATAATAAACTTATTAGAAAAAAAACAAAATTAAGATGTGAAAAACTTTTAAGGCATGACTATAAATATGATTATTTATTGCCCATAAAATTCAATTGGAATAAAACTAAAATTGGAAATGGAAGTGCTATTTTTATTCATCTAACAAAAAATTATAAACCTACAGCAGGATGCATAGGCATATCAGAAAAAGATTTTCTAATATTAATAAAGTTAATTAATAAAAATACAAAAATAAAAATTCTTTAGTATCTTTGACCAAATATTTCTGATCCTATTCTAACAAAAGTAGAATCATATTTTATTGCACTTATATAATCTGCTGACATTCCCATACTTAATTCTTTTAATCCAATTTTTTTGTTTAATTCTTGCATTCTCAAAAAATATTTTGTGCTATCCTGATTAAAAGGAGGTATGCACATTAGACCTACTATATTTAAATTAAGATCTTTACAGTATTTATAAAAATCAAATAATTCTTCTTCAAGAATACCAGATTTTTGTTTTTCTTTTCCTAAATTGACTTGAATAAAAATTTTTGTTTCCATATTTTGCTCTTTTAGCTGATAGGAAATTTTGTCAGCAAGTTTCTTGCTATCTAATGAGTGAATGTAATCAAATATTCGAACAGCAAGTTTGACTTTATTAGTTTGCAAGCCACCTATCAAATGTAATTTAATATTTTTATTTTTGTTTTTTATATTAGTCCATTTTTCTATTGCTTCTTGAACTTTATTTTCGCCATAATCTAGATGACCATGATCAATTAATGGCATTATATGATCAATTTTAAATGTTTTTGAAACAGCAATTATTTTTGGAGATACAATTGTTTTTTTTACATTTTGTAGATTTGTATTAATATTTTCTTTAATCTTAAGTAAATTTTTTATTGTAACATGCATAATACTTTTCCAAATAAATTTTATTTTATAAATACTTTTAAAAAAAATAATATTGATAAATTAAATGTTAATACAGGAGTAATTTTCAGAAATTATAACAAAAAAGTAAGTATTTATGAAATTATTCAAATAAAAAAATACTGTAAAAAAAGAGGTTTAAAATTTTTTTTATCAAATAATTTTAAGTTGGCTATTAAACTTGACTTGGATGGCAGCTATATACCTGCGTTTAATCAAAGCTTAAGGCACCTTAATTACAAAACTAAATCATCTTTTATTATCATGGGATCTGCTCATAATGTTAAAGAAATAAGAAAAAAAGAGGCTCAAAGAGCAAAATTTATTTTTATCTCGTCAATTTTTAAGAAAAATAAAAATTATTTAGGATTGTATAGATTTAGACTTCTCTCTAAATTAACAAACAAAAGTGTTATAGCTCTTGGTGGTATTTCAAAATTAAACCAAAAAAAAATTAGATTGTTAGACTGCTCTGGAATAGGTGGAATATCTTATTTTGAGTAAAAAAAAAGGCCCCAAAAAAGGGGCCCTTTTAAATAGTTTATTTTTGCAAATTAGAATGCAAAAGTTAACACCATTTGATAACCTTCTCTATCGTCTGAAGAAGTGTTATTTACGTTGTCAATTGAATGCATTGAAACTGCAACACCTAATGATCCAATTGTGTATGAAGCACCGATAGCTACAGCTTCTTGGTCATCAGATCCTACTTTTTCTCTAGTATTATTACCATAAGAAATAGTTAGATCATCATTAACTGCGTAAGATATACCAATACCAGTTGACTCTAAATCAGAAGAAGACTCGTTGTCTTGCTCTGATTTTTGGATACCAACTGTCGCTCCACCGATTGCATATTTAGCAAATAATGTGCTTTCATCTGATTTAGTTCCAGTTGTTACTTCAACATCACCTTGACCAAAACCAATAGTTAACCCTTCCATACCAGTGTAAGTTACACCGTAGTCAGAATAAGACACATCGTTTTCTGCATCAGCAGCATTGATGTATGTTAATGTTAGGTTAAGACCTGACTCATGCGCGTAAGTATATTTAAACGCATTGTTTGCAGCATGACCATTAATTACACTTGTGTCTCCACCTGTAATTACATCCCACGGCTCTTCTGAAGCAGTTGGCATTACGTCATCGTTTGCTGACAAGAATGATGATCCACCATGTCCATCAAATCTTAGAACTCCAGCATCACCAAAGTCCATAGATAGTGAGTAATCATCTACACCAGTTGTACCATCTAGCTCAACGCTATATGTTACTGCGAAATCATTTACATCTCCTGTAGCAGAAAACGAAACTGAATCTCCCATTACCCAACCGTTACCTAGTGTTGCTTTTTCATCACCACCAGTATAGGTCATTGTAGCACTACCAGAAACTGACATTTCAGCAGCTGAAACAGATCCAGCAACTAAAGAACCAGCAAGAGCTGTTAGTCCTATTTTTGTATATTTGTTCATATTAAGTACTCCTTGTTTTTATGTTTAATATTAAACATGATTTTTCTATCAAAATTCTCCTAAAACTCACAAAAATTAAACTTTCTGCTTTAATTTATTATTAATGTGTTGCATATTTGCATCATAAAAAAACTTAGATAAATATAGGTTTTTTTCGATTTTTTATATAAATCTATATAATTTAAAGTTTATCTAGTTAATTATATTAATTTTTTTATGAAACAAAATTTTTTAAAGTTATCATTGGTATTACCAGTTATTTGTATACTAATTTTAAGCTCTTGTAAAAACGCAGGTGATGCGCGTACAAGACCACCTAATGTAAAAGATAGAGTTCAAAAAAATATTGAGGAAGGCAGAGGAGTAAAGCTATTTAGCAATAACCAAAAAAACATAGGTGATTTTGATTTTGCAAGTTCAAATGAGTTATGGAGAGCATCATTAGACACTTTAGATTTTATGCCCCTAGCTCTAGCAAATTATAGTGGTGGCGTGATAGTTACTGACTGGTACAGTGATAGTGATATAAATAATGAGTCAGTAAAAATTTCTGTGAGATTTTTAAGTAATGAAGTAAGAGCTGATGCATTAGTAGTTAAAGTTTTTTATAAAAACTGTTCAGTTCAACAAACTTGTAAGATTACCGATAGGTCCGGAGCATTATCGGAAGAATTAACTAAAAAAATTTTAAGTAAAGCTGCCATTTATGAAAAAGAAAATAAGTCTAAAAAAAATAAATAGACAAAAAAAACTTTCGTAATTTGAGAAATAATCACTAAATTTAGAAACGTGGAAAGATATAATTTCAAAGAGTTTGAAGACAAGTGGCAAAAAATTTGGGAAAAAAGTAAAGATTTTCAAACCAAAATAGATAGGTCTAAAGAAAAATTTTATTGTCTAGAGATGTTCCCTTATCCATCTGGAAAGATACACATGGGACATGTCAGAAATTACACGATAGGCGATGTTTTATCTAGGTATAAAAAGCTAAAAGGTTTTAATGTTTTGCATCCAATGGGCTGGGATGCATTTGGTATGCCGGCAGAAAATGCAGCAAGAGAAAACAAATTAGATCCTAAAGACTGGACAAATAAAAATATTAACACTATGAAAAATCAGCTTAAAAAGTTGGGATTATCAATTGACTGGGATAGAGAAATTTCTACATGTAATGAAGATTACTATAAACATCAACAAATTTTCTTCTTAGAACTACTTGAAAAAGGCTTAGTTTATAGAAAAGAGAATTATGTAAATTGGGACCCAGTTGACGAAACTGTCTTAGCAAACGAACAAGTCATAGATGGAAAAGGTTGGAGATCAGGCGCACTTGTTGAAAGAAAAAAACTAAGTCAGTGGTTTTTTAATATTTCAAAATTTTCTCAAGATTTATTAGATGGTTTAGAAGAACTTGAAACATGGCCTAACAAAGTAAAAACTATGCAAAAAAACTGGATTGGAAAGTCATTTGGATGTGAAATTAATTTTGAAATCGAGGGCAATTTACCAATAAAAAATATAAAATGTTTTACAACAAGACCTGATACTCTTTTTGGTTTTTCTTTTCTTGCTTTATCTGTAGATCACGAAGTTTCAAAATTTTATAACAACAATGAGGAATTCCTTAAGTTTAAAGAAGAGTGCTCTAAAACTGGCACTACTGAAGAAGCAATAGCAGTTGGTGAAAAAATCGGATTTAAAACTGATTTATTTGCAAAAAACCCATTGCGTCCAGAGCAAAAAGTCCCAGTTTATTTTGCTAATTTTGTCTTAATGGATTACGGTTTTGGAGCTGTATTTGGATGTCCCGGTCATGACCAAAGAGATTTTGATTTTGCTAAAAAATACAATTTAGAAATCAAAACTGTAGTCAAACCATATGAAGAAAATGATGATTTTAAGGTATCCAAAGAAGCATATTCTGGACCGGGTATAATTATAAATTCAGAATTTTTAAATGGTTTCAAAGCTCCTGATGATTCTATTATAAAAACGATTAATATTTTGGAGAAAAAAAATTTAGGTAAAAAAAAGATAAACTATAGATTAAAAGACTGGGGTGTATCACGTCAAAGGTATTGGGGATGCCCAATACCAATAATCTACGACGAAAATGGTAACCCTAAACCATTACCAAAAGAAATGTTACCTGTAAAACTTCCAGAAGATATTGACTTATCAGTTAAGGGAAATCCTCTTGATAATGAAAAAAATTGGAAAGAAATAACTATAGATGGAAAAAAATATACCAGAGAAACTGATACTTTAGATACATTTGTCTGCTCCTCTTGGTATTATTTAAGATTTTGCTCACCTAAAGAAAAAAGTTATGGATTTAAAAAAGAGGAGATCGATTATTGGATGCCTGTTGATCAATACATTGGTGGAGTTGAACACGCAATTCTCCATTTATTATACTCAAGATTTTTTATGAGAGCAATAAATTATGAAAACAAAGATTTTAACATAAAGGAACCTTTTGAAAGTTTATTTACTCAAGGTATGGTGTGTCACGAGACCTATAAAGATGAAAATAATAATTGGCTAAGCCCGGATGAAGTTGAAAAAGTTAATAATCAAATTGTTTTAAAGAATGACAATAAAAAATTAGTAAAAGTAGGGCCTTCCGAGTCAATGTCAAAATCAAAAAAAAATGTTGTTGACCCAGAATATATCATTAATAACTATGGAGCAGATTCAGTCCGATTATTTATTCTATCTGACAGTCCACCAGAAAAAGATGTTCAATGGTCTGAACAAGGAATGGTCTCATCTTATAAATTTATCCAAAAGCTTTGGAGCATGCATAACCAAATTAAAAATAAAATATTAGATGAGGAAAATCATCATTTAGATGAAGATCTAGAAAAATATACGAATAACTTAATAGCTAAAATTACTAATAATCTTGAAAAATTTAATTATAATGTGATAGTTGCAAATATGTATGAAACATATAATTATCTAATAAATTTTATTAAGGATAAACAAGATTTAAAAAACTTAGAAGAAAATTATAAAAAAATATTAGTTTGCTTTTTACCAGTAATTCCACATTTTAGTAGCGAGTGTCTTAGTGACCTGAACACAAATGAAGAAATAAAGTGGCCAGACTATGATAAATCTATTTTGGATAATGAGGAGGTAAAATTTGTTGTTCAAATAAATGGTAGAAAAAGAGCTATTTTAAATGTTAAGAAAGATATTTCAGAAAATGAACTTTTGAAGTTGGCAAAAGATAACAATATTATTGATAAATATTTAAGTAATGCCGAAATAAATAAAGTAATTTTTGTACAAAATCGTTTAATTAATATTTTAACAAATGAATAAGCTATTAAAGATATTCTTTGCCTTATTTTTATTAAATGGATGTTCTTACGAACCATTACTAATAAAAAAAAATTATGACTTTTATTTTTTAGAAGTAAAATCAGAAGGTGAAAAAAAAATCAATAGAATTATTAAACAAAGATTCAAAGAGAGAACAAACATAGAAAGTGTCAAAAATTATCAAATATTTTTTGTATCAAAACTAAACAAAGACATCGTATCATCTAACAAGAAAGGAGACCCAACAATCTATAAAATAAGTATTAATTTAAATTATAATCTTAAAAAAGATAATAACATTGTTTTTAAAAATGAAATTTTGAAACAATCAACATTTAATAATATTGACGATAAATTTGAATTGTTAAAATATGAAGAAAATATAATTGAAAATCTCTCAGAAAAAATTGCAGAAGATATTTTAATATCGATGGCGTCTCTAACAAGATGATATTTAAGAGTTTTCAATTAAGTAAATTAGATTTTGATAACTATAATTTATATCTTTTTTATGGGAAAAATGAAGGTTTTATAAATGAAGTTATCCAAGATTATTTTATTAATAATTTTGAAGGCGAAATTATAAAATACGATGAAAATGAGGTTTTAAATAATAACGAAGTCATCATTGGAGAAATTTTAAATAAGTCGCTTTTTTGCGAAAAGAAGATATTAATTATATCTAGAACGACTGATAAATCTGTTAAAATTATTGAAGAAATCATAGATAAAAACTTAAACGATATAAAAATAATTTATAAATCTAGCGCACTTGAAAAAAAATCAAAATTAAGAAATTTTTTTGAAAAAAATAAGAAAATAGTAATTATTCCATTTTATGAAGATGATCTTAAAAGTTTATTACCAATAGTAAATAATTTTATTAAAAAAAATGGAATAAGAATATCTCGGGAAAGCATAAATTTATTAATTGAAAGAGCCAATGGTAGCAGAGAGACTCTTAATAAAGAGTTAGAAAAAATTTATAATTATTCTATCTCGGTAAAAAATTTACAACATGAAACAGTGAAAAAGCTTACAAATTTATCAGAGAACATTAATGTTAATGAGTTAGCTGATCAATATTTAATCAAAAACACAAAACATGTAACTAAGATCCTTAACGAGAATAATTATTCTGATGAGGATTGTATGTTAATATTAAGAACAATTCTGATTAAATCAAAAAGATTATTAGGGATAATAGAGAAAAATAATATGGTAGGAAATATTGATGAAGTAATTAACAATATTCGTCCTCAAATTTTCTGGAAAGACAAAGAAAAAGTGAGAAAACAAGCAAATATCTGGGATCTTAGAGAATTAAGAAGGAAAATTTATCAAATCAATGAAGTTGAAACTTTAGTTAAGAGTAGCTCTATAAACTCATTAAATATTGTTTCAAATTTCATGCTAAATTATTAATAATTATCTTTAATAATGGATATAAGTCTGTCTAATTGATCAACCCCCTTATATTCAAAAATAAGGCTGCCTGAATTATTTTTTTTTGTTTTTAAGAAAACACGCATACCTATTTTGTCCATAAGTTCATTTTCTGTTGCAGCAATATTTGGATCCTTTGAATTTTTTTTTATTTCAGATCCCTTTTTTAAAAGTCTAACTAAATTTTCGCTTTGTCTTACTGATAATTTCTTTTTAATTATTTTCTCTGCTAAAAATATTGCATTTTCCAGTCCTATCAGAATTTTTGCATGACCCTGTGAGATTTTTCCATATCTAATCATATCAATTAATTTTTCTGGCAAATTTAATAATCTTAAAGAATTTGAAATATGAGATCTACTTTTTCCTATAAATTGTGATACTTGTTCTTGATCGTAACCAAAATTATCAATGAGATTTTTGTAGCTCTCAGCTTCCTCAATAGCATTTAAATCTTTTCTTTGAACATTTTCTATAATTGCAAGTTCTAATGATTTTAAATTATCTGCCTGAATTATTGTGACAGGAACCTCGTGAAGTCCTGCCAATTGTGCAGCTTGCCATCTTCTTTCACCAGCAATAAGTTCATATTTGTTATCTTGATCATCTGATCTTCGAACTATTAAAGGTTGGATGATACCTCTTTCTTTGATTGAATTTTTCAATTCATCAAGTGACTCTTTTTCAAACATTTTCCTAGGTTGATTTTTATTTGGAACTATTGATCCAATATTAATTTTATTACTTGAAATTTTTATATCACTATCTCCAATTAGTGAGGACAAGCCTCTTCCTAATCCTTTCTTATTTTTAAAAGGATTTATCATGCTGCACTCTCCACTTGCTTATCTTGGTCTAAAAATTCCTCTGTAAATTTGAAATATGCTTTACTTCCTGGGCAAACCCTATCATACAGAAGCACTGGTATGCCATGAGATGGAGCTTCAGATAATCTTACATTTCTTGGAACTAATGTTGAGTAAACTTTTTCTTTAAAGTAGTTTCTGGCTTCTATTTCAACCTGCCCCGATAACCTATTTCTTTTATCAAACATGGTTAACAAGATGCCTCTTATGTCTAATTGAGGGTTAAGCTTAGATTTAATCCTCTCAATCGTTTTCATAAGTTGTGTAAGACCTTCTAATGCAAAAAATTCAGTCTGCAGCGGTACTAGTAAAGAATCGGATGCCACTAAAGCCATAATTGTTAGAAGGCTAAGTGATGGAGGACAATCGATTAGGATATAATCATAGGTAGCTCTAGAATCGTTTAAAATAGCGGTTAATTCGTCCTTTAGTTTGAAAGCTCTTCTGCTGTCAC
The DNA here is from genome assembly GCA_902624535.1 of uncultured Pelagibacteraceae bacterium. Taxonomy (GTDB): domain Bacteria; phylum Pseudomonadota; class Alphaproteobacteria; order Pelagibacterales; family Pelagibacteraceae; genus Pelagibacter. The sequence continues at coordinate 16,061 of CACNYF010000001.1, forward strand.
CAGCAGTTTCTACTTCAAGACCTGATAAGTCGACATTTGATGTGATTAGATTGAGATTTTCAAAGCTTGTTGGTTGTATTACCTCATAAATTTTCTTTTGTCCATTTAAGACATTATAGATTGATGCTTCTGAAGTTATACTGTTGGACAATCCAAGACCAGTTGTTGCATTACCTTGGGGATCAAGATCTATAACAAGAACTTTTTTTTCCTTCATGGATAAACCTGCTGCTAAATTGATTACGGTAGTTGTCTTTCCAACTCCACCTTTTTGATTAATGACTGAAATTATTTTTTTATACATTCTTTTCTCTAAGATTTGAAATTTTAACAATAAAGGAACCATCATTTGTTGAACTTTTTTTTTCTTCATAGTCAAAAGTCCAAAACTTATGCGTATCATTTAAAATTTTTTTTCCACTCTTGCCTAAAAAAATAATAATGTACTTAAAATTTTTAAAATTTGTTTTTGCTATTTGAAATATTATGGGCAGAGGTTTAAATGCTCTGCAAATAATTACATCAGTTTTTAAATTTTTTTCGTTAAAAATATTTTTTTGATGAATTTCAGAATTTAAATTAAATTTTTTAGTCATTTGTTTTAAGAACATGCTTTTGTGGTAGCTCTTTTCATAAAAAATTAGCTTAAATACTGGTTTTTTTGATTTCATCAAAATACCTAAAACTATACCAGGTAAACCAGCTCCAGATCCAAGATCAGTACAAACTTTTATGTCATTTTTATTAATAAAATCAATGGTTTGTGCACTATCTTCAATATGCCTTGAATTTATTGACTTTTCTGTGCTTTTACTAATTAAATTTATAGAACTATTTCTTCTAATTATTTCTTTTGAATAATCATTAAGCTCTCTTAATGTTTCACGTGAAACATTTGAGAATGACAATTTGTCAATTTTTAAAATGTTCGAATCAATCAAGCTATATGCTTAATAGACTTTCTTTTAAGATGAGACAACAAAATATATACAGCGGCCGGTGTAATTCCATCGATTCTTAAAGCCTGACCCATAGTTTTTGGTCTAATTTTCTTAAATTTAGATTTTACTTCATTTGAAAGCCCAGAAAAACTGTCATAATTTATGTTTTCTGGTATAATTAAATTTTCATCTCTTTTAAAAGCCAATATATCTGCCTTTTGTTTTTTTAAATAACCTTTATAATGAGAGCTTATTTCTAATTGTTCATCAATTTCACGTGAAACATATTTAATTTCTGGCCATATTTCTCTTATTTTTCTCATATTTACTGATTTCTGGCCTAATACTTGATATGCTGTACGACTAATACCATCTTTTGCGATATTTATACTAAATTTAGCAATTTTTGATGGCGTAATCGTTAACCTATCCATTTTAACTTTAATTTTTGTTAATTCTTTATGTTTTTCTTGGAATTTTTCCATTCTTTCTTTTAAAACAAGTCCCGAATTTATTCCTTTATCTGTTAATCGAATATCTGCATTATCTGACCTTAAAGAAAGTCTATATTCTGCTCTTGATGTGAACATTCTATATGGTTCTGCAACACCTTTTGTTATAAGATCATCTATCATAACGCCTATATATGCTTCTGATCTATCTAAAATAAATGGTTCTTTCCCTTTTACAGCAAGAGCTGCATTTGCTCCTGCAATCAAACCTTGAGCTGCTGCCTCTTCATAACCAGTTGTTCCATTAATTTGCCCAGCAAGGAATAGATTTTTTATTTTTTTTGTTTCTAATGTTATAAAAAGCTCCCTTGGATCTACAAAATCATACTCGATCGCATATCCTGGCCTTAATATTTTTACACTCTCTAAACCATTGATTTTACTACATATTTCTTGCTGCACATCTTCTGGTAAGGATGTAGAAATACCATTTGGGTATATTGTGTTATCATTCAATCCTTCTGGCTCTAAAAAAATTTGATGTCTTTCTTTATCTGCAAATTTTTTTATCTTATCCTCAATTGACGGACAATATCGTGGACCCACACCTCCGATGCTTCCTGAATACATTGCACTCCTTTTTAGATTTTTAGAAATAATTTTATGAACTGCTTCGTTAGTATATGTCATTCGGCATGAAATTTGTTTATTAAGATTTTTTTTAGTTAGAAATGAAAAAAAGTAAGGATCATCGTCTGCATGTTGCTCTTCTAAGTTTTTAAAATTTATTGTACGAGCATCAAGCCTTGGAGGTGTTCCAGTTTTTAATCTTCCTATTTTAAAATTATATTTTTTTAACTGCTCGCTTAAACCTGTTGAGGGTTTTTCATTAAATCTTCCGGCAGGAGTTTTGCTATCGCCAATATGAATCAAACCATTCAAAAATGTTCCGGTTGTTAGAATTATCTTAGATGATTTTATTTCTTTACCAGATTGCGTAATAAATCCAATTATATTATTTTTTTTAAAAATAAACTTAATTACAGGATCTGAAAAAATGCTTAAATTACAGTAGTTTACAAGTTTTTCTTGCATGAATTTTTTATATAACGACCTATCACTTTGAGTTCTAGGCCCTCTAACAGCTGGTCCTCTGCTTCTATTTAATAGTCTAAATTGAATGCCAGATTTGTCTGCTACCACACCCATAACTCCATCAAGGGCATCTATTTCCCTTACCAAATGTCCTTTGCCCAATCCACCAATTGCAGGATTACATGACATCTCACCTATTGTATCAAAGCTATGAGTAAATAATGCGGTATTAACACCTAATCTTGCTGATGCTGCTGCAGCTTCACAGCCAGCATGGCCCCCACCTATTACAACAACATCGAAGAATAACTCATTTTTCATAGTTGTAATTTATTATTGATCTTAAAATTTACAAGAAAACACTCAAAATTGTTAAAAAAATAAGCATTATAAACGATTATTTGCCTATGCAAAAATCATTGAAAATTGATCCTAATACCTCTTCAACATCAACTTTACCAACTATCATTCCAAGATATCTTACAGCCAATCTTAAATCTTCTGCTCCTTTATCGAAATCTTCAAGAGATTTTTTTTTTTGAAAATTTTTTAAATGTTCAACACAATTTTTTAGATTAGATCTATGCCTTTCTCTAGTAATGTAAATATCTTCAGATGAGATAAATTTATTTTTTAAATTTTCTTTAATCAGATCAATCAATTGATCTAAATTTTTTTCTTTCTTTACGGATATAAATATTGGGTTATATTTTTCGATTTCATTGCTAATTTCATTAACACCCAAATCTGATTTGTTTATTACTAAAATTGACTTCTTTATTGCAGATTCATTAAAAAAGTCTCTAAAATCTTGACTTTTAGGCTCTAGTACAATTATATTTAAATCAGCATTTTTGGCCTTTTTTAGAGCCAATTTAATTCCTTTTTTTTCTATCTCATTTTTTGAAACTCTTATTCCAGCAGTATCTGATAAAATAACTGGGAAGCCGTCTAAATTTAAATGAGCCTCGATCACATCTCTTGTAGTTCCAGCAATTTCTGAAACAATTGCAATATCTCTTCTTGATAAATAATTTAAGAGTGAAGACTTGCCAGCATTAGTTGGGCCTACAATTGCAATTTTAAAACCTTCCCTAATTCTTTCTCCTACTCTTCGGTCATTTAATATTTTTTCTATTTCATTTCTAATATAATCAGTTTCAGTATGAATATTTTCTAAAATATCATCAGGTAAATCATCTTCTGGAAAATCTATTTTTGCTTCAACATTAGATAGAATTTTTATCAATCTTGATCTTAAGGAATTAAATTTTTCTGAACTTTTTCCAGACATGATTTTAATGGCTTGCTGTCTTTGAATTTCTGTTTCAGAAGATATTAAGTCTGAGATACTTTCGGCTTTTAAAAGATTTATTTTTCCGTTTTGAAAAGCTATCTTGGTGAATTCACCTGGATCTGCCAGTCTGCAGCCATCAATTTTTGATATTGTGTCTTGGATGGAATCTACGACTGCTTTGCTACCGTGAACATGGAATTCAGCCATATCCTCACCGGTGTAGCTGTATGGACCAGGAAACCATATTAATATTCCTTCATCTATAAGCTCATTATTGTTGATTTTGTTGAATTTTCTTAATGTTGCAACTCTTGGCTCTGGTGCTTTTTGCTTGGTTAAATTAACAATAACATCCTTTGTTTTCGAGCCAGATACTCTTATGACAGAAATTCCAGCAATACCTGGGCCTGAGGATAGGGCATATATTGTCATTAAATTAATTATAGCTAGTATTAGAATTAAATATATAAATTTTTCTATGATTATTTGGATTGCATCTTACCCAAAATGTGGAAACACTTGGGTGAGGTCACTTCTATCAGCGTATTATTTTTCTAATGATGGAGAGTTCAATTTTGATCTTTTGAAAAATATTAGACAATTTCCAAGTCCATATTTTTTTCCTAATAAAGTTAATAATGTTGAAGAAGCTTCCGCTAATTGGATACCTGTTCAAAAAAAAATCAAAGAAACCAAAAAAGTTTTTTTTTTAAAAACACACAATGTATATGGAGCATATAAAGGAAATAATTTCACTTCTCCAGATTACACATTGGGGGCGATCAATATTGTAAGAGATCCTAGAAATGTAATTACTTCTTTGATGAATCATTTCTCAATTAATGAAGAGGATGCGCTTAAAATGATGAGCAATGTGAATAGAAATTTAAGAGATCGAAATGATAAAGATAATTATGCAACTTATTCTTTTATTAGTTCTTGGGACAAAAACTATAGGTCTTGGAAATTAACTAAAAATATAAATAAAATTCTTATAAAATATGAAGACCTAGAAAAAGATATCGAGAATACTTTTTTGAAAATTATTAAGTTCACGAATAAAATAATGAGAAAAAATGATGAAATTAATTTTGAGAAACTTAGGAAATCTATTAAAACAACAGAATTCGATCTACTAAAAAAAAAAGAGGAAAAAGAGGGTTTTGATGAAGCTATATACTCATCAGATAATAGTAAAACAAAGGCATTTTTTAATTTAGGAAGAAATAACGACTATAAAAAACTGTTAAATAATAAAACAATTAAATCTATTGAAGAATTGTTTGGTGAAGAAATGAAAGAGCTTAGATATCTTTAAATTTAAGAAGGTTTATTCATTGAATTAAAAAAATCAGAATTATTTTTAGTTTCTTTCAATTTAGAATTAATAAACTCAATTGCATCCATAGATCCCATGGGAGCAATAATTCTTCTTAATACGTTCATTTTTTGAAGGTCATTTTTCTCGAAGATTAACTCTTCTCTTCTAGTTCCAGATTTGGTTATATCAATAGCAGGAAATATTCTTTTTTCTGAAATTTTCCTGTCTAATATAGTCTCGCTATTACCTGTTCCTTTAAATTCTTCAAATATTACCTCGTCCATCCTACTACCCGTATCTATAAGAGCGGTAGCTATAATAGTCAGCGATCCCCCCTCTTCAATATTTCTTGCTGCACCAAAAAATCTTTTTGGTCTTTGTAATGCGTTTGCATCAACTCCTCCGGTCAATACTTTTCCTGAACTTGGGACAACTGCGTTGTAAGCTCTGCCCAATCTTGTTATTGAGTCTAGAAGTATTACTACATCTTTTTTATGTTCTGTTAATCGTTTAGCTTTCTCAATTACCATTTCAGCAACTGCTACGTGCCGCTGTGCGGGTTCATCAAATGTTGAACTTATAACTTCTCCTTTAACAGTTCTTTGCATATCTGTTACTTCTTCAGGTCTTTCATCGATCAGTAAGACCATCAGGTAACACTCTGGATGATTTGCTGTTATAGAATTTGCAATACTTTGTAAAATCATTGTTTTGCCTGCTTTAGGCGGTGAAATGATTAATGATCTTTGTCCCTTTCCTATTGGGCTAACTAAATCAATCAATCTTGGAGTTAAATCTACCTTTTTGTCTACTTTCACAGCCTCAACTTCCATTACTAGCTGTTTGTTAGGGTAAAGGGGGGTTAGATTGTCAAAAGCGATCTTGTGTTTAAATTTTTCGGTTTCTTCAAAATTAATTTTACTAACCTGTAGCAATGCAAAATATCTCTCTCCCTCTTTAGGGGCTCTTATTGGTCCCTCAACGGTATCACCAGTTCTTAATCCAAATCGTCTTATTTGATTTGGGCTTACATATATATCATCTGCTCCTGGTAGGTAATTGGATTCCATTGCTCTTAAAAAACCAAAACCATCTTGAAGTAACTGAAGAACGCCACCTCCAGTAATTTCTTCCCCTTTTTCTGCAAGTTTTTTTAAAATAGCAAAATAGATCTCTTGTCTTCTGAGTGTACTAGCATTTTCTATTCCTAAATTTTCAGCTTCTTTGATTAACTGCTCTGAGCTTTTTTCTTTTAATTCTTGTATATTCATAATGGGAGGTTTTTAATTAGATATCCTTAATATAGTTATTTGACAAAGTAATTTCAACCCTAGATATGCTTATTTTTTACCTTAAAAAGCTATTTATTTTCAATATTTATTTCATCTGCAAATAGTTTCACTTTATCCCAGTCTGTAAACTCATATGACATACTCGTGTCGATTGGGCCTTTCGTAATAAACATTATAAATCTTATAATAAATTTATTAAAGAAATTGTAGTTTGGGTAATCTACTTTGCCTGCAAAAACGCTAATTAGGTTCGGCTTCCAGTCAGTTCTAGCAAAAAATTTTCTAATATATGGGTTTGTCTCTGGGGTATTTTTATTCTCTTTTCTAGCCACTACATTAACAGAAAAAAAAGCACAATATTTATTTTGCAAAATTTTTAAATTTTTATTAACGAACTTTAAAACAAGCGAATTATACCTACCATATCTTATGCTTGCTCCGATAATAATCTTTTCATAATTTTCCATATTTAAATTTAATGCCTCATTAATCGATACAAGACTAACGGAAGATTTTTTGATTACACTTTCCATTATCCTTTCACAAATTTTTTTAGTTTGGCCATCTGTGCTCGAATATATTATTAATGATTTTGTCATATTTACTTAAATACATCTTGTTACTAAACTTTTAATCAATTTAATATGATCGTCATTATCATTAAGGCATGGAATCATATCAAAATTTTTTCCACCAGACTCCATGAAACTTTCTTTGCCTTGTATAAGTATCTCCTCCAAGGTTTCTACACAATCTGAAGAAAAGCCAGGACATATTGCTAGGACATTTTTTTTTCCATCATTTGGTAAACTTTCAAGGGTCTTATCTGTATAAGGTTGCAACCATTCTTGTGGTCCAAATCTTGATTGAAATGTCGTTTTAATTTCTATGGCATTAAATTTTTCAGTCATCAATCTTGTGGTTTTGTAACAATAACAATGATATGGATCGCCCTTATCAAAGTACTTTTTAGGAATACCGTGATAAGAGGCTAATATTAAATCTGGTTTCCAATCAATCTCACTAATTTTTTTATTTATAGAGTTTACTAATGCCTCTATGTATAATGGATGTGATTCATAGTGTGGTATTATTTGCAAAGATGGCTGCCATCTCATATTCATTAAAGACCTATAAACCTCATCACAAACAGTTGCGGTAGTAGCTGCAGCATATTGGGGGTATAAAGGTAAAATCACTAAATTTTCACATCCTTCTGAATGTAGTTTTGCTATTTTGCTCTTGATACTTGGGTTCCCATATCTCATTGCAAAATCAATAATTAAATTTTTACTTTTAAAATGTGCAGAAGTTTTTTCTGTTTGTTTTTTTGTGTAATAAAGTAATGGAGACATGTTTTCATCCTTCATCCAAATTTCTTTATAGGCTTTTGCTGTTTTAGAGGGTCTAAAGGTTAAAATAAAAAGATTAAGAATTATTTGCCAAATAATTGGGTTGACCTCTATTACTCTCCTGTCAGACAAAAATTCTTTTAAGTATTTTCTTATATCAAACCAACTTGTAGAATCCGGAGTTCCAAGATTGATCAATAAAACTCCAGTTTTTCCAAATTTTATAGGCGGATGTTGTTCATTCATTTATAATTTCTCACTATATTCACTAGTTCGTAGACCATATCAACGGGCGTTTCTGGTAAAATTCCATGCCCTAAATTAAATACATAAGGATGATCTTTAAATATATCTAAATATCTTTTAATTTCTTTTCTTAAACTTTCTTTGTTTGACAAAAGAATTTCTGGATTTAATCCACCTTGTATTGGTATGTCTAAATATTTTATTATATCTTTGGGATCTACATCATAATCGATATTAACCATGCTAGGCTTAACAATTTTACTGAATTTAACATAATCAGAAATACCTCTTGGAAAACATATAACGGGTACACCTAAATTTTTTACATGATCTACTAGAGACAATGTTGGACTATATAAAAATTTATCAAAATCATTTTGTATTAAGCCGGCCCAACTGTCAAAGATTTGAATTATTGTGGCACCTGCTTTTATTTGATTTTCTATATGAGTCTTTATAAATTTATCTAGCAAATTTAAAATTTCGTTAATTAAAATCTTATCTTTGGAAAAAACTTCTGACAATCCATTTTTAGGTGAAACTTTATTAATCATATATACTAGCAGTGTCCATGGAGCTCCAACGAAGCCTATTAGGTCTTTGTTATCGAGTTGATTGCTATTTTTAAGATTTGATAACAATTTGTATACTGGTGAGAGTTTTTTTGTAAAGTTATCTTTGGTGACGTTCTGAAGTTTTTGTAACTCTAGACTCCCTAGATTTGGACCAAGATTTTTTTTAAATTCTACAGTTTGACCCATTCCGTAAGGTACCATAAGTATATCTGAAAATATTATCGCAGCATCAAAACCAAATCTTTTTATTGGCTGTAATGTTATTTGTTCTGATAAATTATGATTTAGACATAATTTAATAAAATCTGGATTTGATTTTCTAATTTCTCGGAATTCTGGTAGATATCTTCCAGCTTGTCTCATTAACCAAACTGGATTTATTTTAGTATTTTTATTTATTAAACATTTTTGTATTGGTGTCATTTATATTAAGATAATTATATTTAGTATTTATTATTAGTATGTATTGTTAATAACGTAAATTACTCAATTTCAACACTTTGTTAACTTTTTATACATTCAAGCATCTAAAAAACCCTATAAATTGTAGACTATTTAATTATTTTATAAAACTATAAAATTGTTAATAAGATATTCACATTAATTTTAAATGTTAATTAAATGAGAACAAAAAATACTTCTTTTATAATTTTACCAAATAAGAATTATTTCTTAAATTAAAACTAATTTATAAACAATTTATACATGAAAAATACATATCAAATATTTCTAATTTCAGATTCTACAGGTGAAACATTGGAAAGAATTTTCATGGCTCTAAAAGCTCAATTTAGTAACTTTGATTATGAACTTAATAAATTTTCCTTTACACGAACAGAGAGTCAATTATCAGCTATCCTTAAAAAGGCAAAGGGGAAAGATAGCCCTATTATATTATACACTGTAGTAAATAGTAAACTTGCAAAACATTTAGCAGAAAAGGCAAATAAAATTGGTATACCTTGTTTTGGTGTTTTAGGAGATCTAATTTTAAATTTTTCAAAAATTCTAAATCAAAAAGCGACTCATAAACCTAGTGGTCAACATATATTAAATGACGAGTATTACAAAAGAATTGAGGCGATTCAGTTTACAATGAACCATGACGACGGTAATCAAACAGATAATGTTCTCGAGTCAGATATAGTTTTAATAGGCGTTAGCAGAACAAGTAAAACACCAACTTCTATTTATTTGGCAAATAAAGGATTAAAAACTGCCAATATACCACTAGTGAATGAAATGAAAATCCCGAAAGATGTGTTAGAATCAAAAAATTTGTGTATAGTTGGTTTAGTAACAGAAGCCGAAAGACTATTTGACATCCGACGTAATAGACTTAGCTCACTTAAAGAGAATGAAGCATCTGATTATACCGACTTAGAAAAAATTAAAGTTGAGGTTGAACAGTCAAAGAAAATTTTTAAAAGGAATAGATGGCCCACAATAGATGTAACAAGAAAATCTGTTGAAGAGACCGCCGCATCAGTTATTAAAATATATGAAATAAAAAATAAAAATGCTTAAGTTAGTTTTGGCCTCAAAAAGTAAAGTAAGACATGAAATCTTATTAAAATATAATATTAATTGCATAGTTGAACATTCAAATGTTGATGAAGAACCTGTAAAACAAAGTTTGTTAAAAGAAGGTGCAACTCCAGAAATTATCTCAAAAAATTTAGCTGAATTAAAAGCAAATAAAGTAAGCCAAAAAATATATGATCATTTTGTTTTGGGGGCAGATAGCGTTATAGACTTAGATGGAGAGCTAATTTCTAAACCTGAAAATCGAGAGCAAGCATTCAATATTTTGAAAAAATTAAATGGAAAAATGCACTATTTAATAAGTTCTGTGTGCATATCAAAAAATGGATCAATGGTATGGAATTATACAGATAAAGCAAATTTAACGATGAAAGAATTTAATGACGATGACTTAAGAAGATATTTAAGCAAAATAAGAGACGAAGCATTATACGCTTATAATGTCTACCAAATTGAAGGTGAAGGAAAAAATTTATTTTCTAAAATTGAAGGAGATAAAAATACTATCATGGGTCTTCCCGTTGATAAAATTAAACAATATATTGAGGGTTTATAGTGAAAAAATATTTAGTAGTTGGAAATCCTATTGAGCATTCGTTATCACCTAAGCTTCAAAATTATTGGTTAAACTCTAACAATATTGAGGCAATTTACGGAAAATTACAAGTATACGATGATGATCTTAAAGAATTATGTAGTAATATTAAAAATGGAAAATTAGACGGCATTAACATTACAGTACCTTTTAAAAAAAAAATTATACCTCATTTAGATGTACTAAGTGGTCATGCATTAAGAACTCAATCTGTAAATACAGTTTGTCTTAACGACGGAAATGTTACTGGTTACAATACTGATATAGATGGATTTGAGCTTAGTATAAAAAGATTGGATTATGATGTTAGCAATAAAAAAGTTGTTATTTTAGGAGCTGGAGGGGTGGCACCTTCAATCATTTATGCTTTAAAAAAAATGAAAGCTCAACAAATTTATTTGAGCAACAGAACTAAAGAGAAAGCACAAATATTAAAAAACTTATTTGAAGGAATAGAGATAATAGACTGGGGAGAGCTACCTGATTTTGATATGATTATTAATGCCACAAGTTTAGGATTAAAGGAAAATGATAAATTTGGAATTGATTTTTCAATTAGTGGAAACAATAAACTGTTTTATGATGTTATTTACAATCCATTCAATACTGATTTTTCGGAAGCTGGAAACAAATCAGAAAATATATTAGAGAACGGTTTAAATATGTTTTTATTTCAAGCTCAAAAAGCATTTAGTATATGGCACAAAATTGAACCAGAAATCGACCAAGGAGTAATAAAATTTTTAAAAAGCTATAATCAGTGAGACTTAATAATAAAATTGCAATAATAACAGGCTCAGCCTCTGGATTTGGCAAAGGAATAGCTGAGAAGTTTACCGAAGAAGGAGCCAATTTAATATTAGTTGATTTAAATTCAAAATTATTAAAAAAAGTTTCTAAAAATTTATCTCAAGATTACTTTGTTGCCGATGTATCTAAAGCCTCAAGTTTTAATTCTCTACTCAAATATGCTTATAAAAATTATAACTCTGTGGACATATTTGTAAATAATGCCGGCATAACACATAAACCTAAATCTATGGAAAATGTAACTGAAAAAGAATTTGATAAAGTATTTAGTGTAAATGCAAAGTCGGTTTATTATTGTGGAAAATACTTTGTTCCAAAAATGAAAAAAATAAAAAAAGGAGTTATTTTAAATGTTGCTTCAACAGCAGGTTTATCCCCAAGACCTAAATTAAATTGGTATAATGCTAGTAAGGGCTGGATGATTACGGCTACGAAAGCCATGGCTATAGAATTGGCACCTTTTAAAGTTAGAGTTAATGCTATAGCCCCAGTTGCTGGAAAAACACCATTGCTAAAGTCGTTTATGGGAGGCAACACGCCAAAAAAAAAACAAGCTTTTCTATCAACAATACCAATGGGAAGATTTTCTACCCCTCAAGATATGGGGAATGCTGCATGTTTTTTGTGTTCTGATGAAGCAAGTATGATAACAGGAACAGTTTTGGAAGTTGATGGTGGGAGATGTATTTAAACTTATATGATTAGAGTTGGAATTATAGGAGCAATTGGATCTGGCAAGTCTTTTATATCTAAACTCTTCAATTCGCCTGTCTTTAATGCAGACAGGGAGGTGAATACCTTATACAAAAATAGTTTAGAGTGTTACGAGAAATTAAGAAAAAAACTCCCTCGATATGTTAAATCTTTCCCAATACCAAAAACTCAATTAATAAAAGCAATTAACGAAGATAAAAAAAATCTAAAAAAGATATCTTCTGTGGTTCACCCATTAGTTAGAAAAAAAATGAAATTATTCTTAAATAAAAATAAAAAAAGTAAAATTATAATTTTGGATATTCCCTTATTAATAGAAAATAAACTTTATAATAAAAGAGATATATTAATATTCGTAAAATCTAATCAAAATAACGTGATAAATAGATTGAAGAAAAGAAAAAATTATAACAAAAAAATTCTCTTAAATTTAAGAAAAAACCAAGCCAATTTGTTGAAAAAAAGAAAATTGGCAAATTATATTATCGATAATAATTTTGGTCCAAATATAATGAAAAAAAAAATTAATTCTTTAAAGAATAAAATTTTAGATGAAAGAAATAGTACTTGATACCGAAACCACAGGTCTTTCAGTGAAGGACGGTCACAGAATAGTCGAAATTGGTTGTATAGAAATTGAAAATTTAATACCAACCAAAAGTATTTTTCATTGTTATTTAAATCCTGAAAGAAAAGTTTCTGAGAGCGCATTAAAAGTTCATGGATACACAGATGATTTTTTAGCTGATAAAAAAAAGTTTAGTGATGTAGCAGATGATTTTTTAAAATTTATAGAAGGCAAAAAAATAATAATTCATAATGCAGAATTTGATATAGGTCATCTAAACAATGAGCTCTCGTTAATTAAAAAAAAAAAGATTTCAAAAGAAAATGTTGTTGATACTCTTGAAATCGCTAGAAATAAATTTCCTGGATCTGGAACAAGTCTAGATGCATTGTGCAAGAGATTTAGAATAGATAATTCTAAAAGAGAAAAACATACAGCCTTAATAGATTGTGAATTATTAGCTAAAGTTTATATCAATTTAATTGATCAAAAAGAGCCCATATTTCAATTTCAAAAAGAAATAATTAAACAGGAGAACAAAAATAAAGAAGAGATAGTTTATTCAAAAAAAGTCATAAAACCATCAAAACAAGAGCTAGAAAATCATAAAGAATTTATGAAAAGAGAATTCAAAAGAAATTTCTTTAATTAAGTTTCTGTTGATAGAGTTTTTCAAAATCAATTTTTTTATCTAACTTCATGTCAGGAAATCCAGCATCTTTAATTGACTTTAAAAAAATTTTTTCTAAATCAGGATATATATCATTTTGTAAATCACAAAGTATAAGTCTTTCTAATTCGTCTTTTTTCATATTTTTATTTTTTAATTTAATTACAGTGGCATATGAAATTTCAAAATATGATTTTCTTTTGTTTTCATTTTTATCTTTGTAATTTAAATTTGTGATAACTTCGATAGTTTGATCTTTAATAGGATTTGTTTTTATATTTAAACCAAGTGTATATTTTGTTATATTTTCTCTACTAAAAATAAATGTTTCAGCATTAGGAATTTCTATTGAGAGATCTTTAATATAATTAAGAATTATTTCATAATTTTTTGTCATTATCGTCACTTATATCCTCATAATCACCTTCAATATAATTATTTTTTTTTTTATTTTTATTAATATTTGTTTTAACAAATCTTCTAAGCAAAATTTTTCTAGTAAATGGAATAACTAAAAGAATACCTATCAGATCAGTGGCAAATCCAGGTAAAATCAAGAGAAAAGCTGCAAATGCAAGAGTTGCACCTGATATAATTTCATATACTGGCATCTCGTTTTTTACTAATTGTCCAATTCCTGATTTTAAAGTATTAAATCCCTCATACCTCGCGTAAGCGACTCCAATCACGGCTGATGTTAATATAAGTAAAACCGTATTAAATGCGCCTATTTGTGATCCAATCTTGATAAATAAATATATTTCAATAAGCGGAATACCTATAATTAAAATTAATGCTGTGTTCATTTGTCTATTATTTAATTAGCAGGTTGAAATTTCTCAACATAGTAAATATTATAAATATATGAGTTATAGCTTTGAATACATCGATATCATCCTTCTTGCAATGATTGCTGGTTTCATTTTTTTAAGATTACGAGGAATTCTAGGGAAAAAAACAGGTTTTGAAGAAGATATAGCGTCAAGCTTTGCTCATGAAACTCCACCCTCAAAACAAACAATTAATTTGAATGCTAGCACATTTGATGAAAATGCTAAAGAAGAATTTGTAGAAGGAGCAAAAATTGCATACGAGACAATCATTACAAATTTTGCAAAGGGAACATTAAAAGATATTAAAGCATTGTTAGATAAAAGTGTTTATCAACAATTTGAAGATGCAATAAAAGATAGACAATCAAGACAACATTCTTCTGAAACAACATTTATTGGAATTAGTTCTGCAGAAGTAAAACAACACGAACAAAATAAGAATATGCTTGAAGTAACAGTTGAGTTTGTAAGTGAAATTATTTCATGTGTAAAAGATAAAGATAATAAAGTAATATCAGGAGATCCAGAAAAAATAAAAAAAGTATTAGATACTTGGAAATTTTCAAAAGATAGTAGATCTACAAATCCTAACTGGTTACTAATTGATACTCAAGCTTGACAAATAAGCTTTCAGATAAAGATAAAAAAGATTGGCAAAAATTTTTAGATAGTTCAGAAAAACTTCTGAATAAAGACGTTGATAATTTAAATAATAAGATTAATTCTGAAAGAACAATCGATCTTCATGGATATACTTTGGAAGATGCTAACAAAAAAATTTCAGAATTTATTGAGAATTGTTATGTAAACAAAGTAAAAAAAGTAAATGTTATTACTGGAAAAGGAATGAGATCTAAAAATTTAGACGATCCTTATCAATCTAAAGATCTAAGTATTTTAAAATATTCAGTGCCAGAATATATTAAAAGTAATCCTGAATTAATGAGTAAGATTATTAAGATTGATTTAGAGTCTGTTCTCAGCCCCTCAAAAGGAAATTTTGATATATTTTTAAAAACTATAAAATAAATTTTGAAAGATCTGTATCTTTTACTAATTCTCCAATATTATCTTTTATATATTTACCATCGATGGTAATTTTTTCTCCAGCTCTGTCAGTTGCTGTAAAACTAATTTCATCTAATACTCTCTCAATTATAGTGTGTAATCTTCTTGCTCCAATATTTTCTACTGATGAATTGACCTCACTTGCTATGTGAGCAATAGTATTTATTCCATCTTCTGTAAATTCCAAATCTACTTTTTCAGTTTTTAAAAGCGCTTTGTACTGTTTAATTAAACTGTTATCTGGCTCTTTTAATATTCTAATAAAATCTTCACTGTTAAGTGCATCAAGCTCTACTCTTATAGGCAATCTCCCTTGTAATTCTGGCAAAAGATCGGATGGTTTTGCTAATTGAAAAGCACCTGAAGCAATAAATAAAATATGGTCAGTTTTAACAGGTCCATATTTTGTATTAACGGTTGTTCCCTCTATTAATGGTAATAGGTCTCTTTGAACGCCTTCTCTCGATACATCACCACCAACACGGTCTGTTCTTGCTGAAATTTTATCAATTTCATCCAAGAAAACTATTCCATTATTCTCTGTTGAATCTTTTGCTGACTTAATAATTTTGTCTTGTTCAATAAGTTTGTCAGACTCCTCGTTTATTAAAATTTCATGTGATTCTTTAACAGACATTTTCTTTTTTTTAGGTTTTTGACCCATAGATTTTCCAAGCATGTCAGAAATATTAATCATTCCAACGTTTGCACCCGGCATTCCAGGTATTTCAAATGACGGCATTTGATTAGACTCGCTAATAGCTATTTCAATTTCATTATTATCTAAATCCCCATCTCTTAGTCTTTTTCTAAAACTTTCTCTTGTTGCTACACTAGCTTTATTGCCAACTAGTGCGTCTAAAACTCTTTCCTCAGCTAATTTCTGTGCTTGAGCGTGGACTTCTTTTCTTCTTTTTACTTTTTCCATTGCAATTGCTATTTCCAAAAGATCTCTAACAATTTGCTCAACGTCGCGTCCTACATAACCAACTTCTGTAAATCTTGTTGCTTCTACTTTTACAAATGGTGCTTCTGCTAATTTAGAAAGTCTTCTAGAGATTTCAGTTTTACCAACACCAGTAGGTCCAATCATTAAAATATTCTTTGGAAGAACCTCGTCTTTCATATCATCTTTTAATGCTTGTCTTCTCCATCTATTTCTTAAAGCAATAGCAACAGCTCTTTTGGCTTTATTTTGCCCAACAACAAATCTATCTAATTCTGAAACAATTTCTCTCGGTGATAATGAATTTGCTATTGTTGTTTTTTCTTTTTCTACCTTTTCTTTAGGAAATGTTTTTACATTTGAGTTTTCCATTATATTTTCTCCATACTCAAATTATCATTAGTAAATACACATATATCAGAAGCAACTTTAATTGATTTTTTTGCAATTTCTTCAGCAGACATATTTGTATCCATTAAAACTTTTGCAGCTGCTAAAGCATAATTTCCACCTGAACCAATTCCAATTACATCTCCCTCAGGTTCAAGAACATCACCTGTTCCAGAAATTATAAAACTTTTTTCTTTATCACCTATTGCCATTAAGGCTTCTAATCTTCTTAAATATTTGTCTGTACGCCAGTCTTTTGCTAATTCTACAGCAGCTCTAGTTAGGTTACCTGCATGCTTCTCAAGCTTTGACTCTAATCTTTCGAACAATGTTAAAGCATCTGCAGTAGATCCAGCAAAACCTGCGATCACATTTCTTTTCTCAATTTTACGAACTTTGTTAGCTGTTTTCTTAATGACCGTATTGCCCATGCTGACTTGACCGTCACTAGCCACAACTACGTCATTATTTTTTCTTACAAGCACAATTGTTGTCATGGACTATAGATGGATATGAATTTTAATAGTTCAAGCCCAGGTTTAGTATTATTGATATAATCAAAAATACCTATATACCTAATTTAAATTATGAAAAGAAAAGCAAAAATATCTAGAAAAACAAAAGAAACTAATATTAGTGTGGATCTTAATATTGATGGTAAAGGTAAGTACAAAGTTGACACAGGAATAGGGTTCTTAGATCATATGCTTGAGCAGTTATCTAAACACTCATCAATGGATTTAACAGTTAAAGCTAAAGGTGACACACACATAGATCTTCATCATACAACTGAGGATACAGGAATTGCTATTGGAGAATGCTTAAAAAAAGCATCGAAAAAGTTTGTAGGCATTAAAAGATATGCCCATATTTTATTACCGATGGATGAAACATTAACAAGAGTTGCAATAGATGTTTCAAACAGACCTTATTTGATATGGAATGTAAAATTAAAAGTTGAAAAACTTGGTGAGATGGACACTGAATTGTTTAAAGAATGGTTCCAAGCCTTTTCTCAAGCGGCAGGAATTACATTGCACGTTGAAAATATTTACGGTGACAATAGTCACCACATCATAGAGTCTTGTTATAAAGGCTTGGCAAGGACCTTAAGAGCTGCACTAGAATTAGATCCTAGGAATAAAAGTACAATTCCTTCTACAAAGGGCTCCTTATAAAATTAATGGACGTCATAATTGTTGACTATAAATCTGGAAATATTAGCTCAGTAATTAACTCCTTTAAGGAAGTTGCTAAAGATAAAGTAAATATCAAAGCAACCTCAGATTTAAATAAAATTAAATCTAGTGATAAGGTAGTATTGCCAGGGCAGGGATCATTTAAGAGCTGTATAGATGGCTTAAATAGCATAAATGGTTTGATTGATACCTTAAGTGAATTTGCGTTAAATAATAAAAAACCTATTCTAGGTATTTGTGTAGGTCTACAAATGTTTGCTGATGTTGGCTATGAAGAAGTTGAAACTAAAGGATTAGGATGGATTTCAGGCAAAGTTTCTAAAATTGATAACCAGGATGGAAAATATAAACTTCCTCATATTGGTTGGAACCAAATAAATATTGTTAAAGAAAGTAAAATTTTTAAAGATATAGAAAATAATTCACATATGTATTTCGTTCATAGTTATGAATTTATTCCAATAGATAACTCGGTCACTACTGCAATAACAGATTATTCATCAAACATTGTTTGTGCTGTAGAAAAGGAAAATATATTCGGAACACAGTTTCATCCTGAAAAAAGTGATAAGACTGGTTTAAAAATAATCAATAATTTTATAAATTTATAAAATGAAAAAATTTATTTTAGCGATTGTTATATATTTATTATGTTTTCAAAATTATGCCAATGCAAAAGTTAAATCAGAACATATAACTTTTCCAAAACATTTTTATACTGAACAGATAGGGGTTTGCTTTGCAGCAGGAAATGAAAGTTTTAAATCTAATTATACTAAAACTAGAATTGAAAGCCTAATTAATTTGGATTGGATGAGTGAATGGGCAAAAGGAAATTCAAGAAGTGTAAATCATGAAAATTTGACTGGTCCAATGACGTTATTTGCGGTTACCACACATACTGCAATTGGAAATAATGATAAAGAAGAAATTAATTTAGCTAAAAATGTTCTAATACAAATGGCAAAGGCAAATATCCTGTATGACACAATAGGAAGAGAAGAATTAAAAGAAAAGCCTAGATGTTGGAAAGACGGAAATCCAGAAGCACCTTGTTGGTATCATGCCTATGAATTTGCAAGAGATGCTTTCACAAATTACATGATTATTGCTACTTATTTAAAAGATCATTTAAGCAAAGAAGAACTAAAGACAGTAAATAAATATATAAAAAAAATGCATAAAAAATTTATAAAACCAGAGGAATTTGCGAATAAAAAAAAAGGTTTTTATGCAATGGGAAACGGAGGTATTCCAAATTTAGTTTATGCGAGTTGGACAAATAATAAAAAATTAGCTGCGAAAGAAATAAATTTTAGATTCAATTATATAGATAAAGTATTCTATGAAGATGGATATATTAATAATAACTCATTTAGAGGGTATAGAGGTTTATGGTATCACTCTTATGGATTAAATTCCGCATTAGGATATATCTATTTAGCTGACTTATGGGGTGCAAAAATTCCAAAAAAGATTATCAAAAAAGTAACGAAAGCAGCAGAGGTCCTAAATTTAGGAATTACTGATTACGAGAAATTTGCTTCTAGAAAGTATGAAGGAGATCAAACTAACAACCAATACAAAAAGAAAAATGCAAGAATGCATACTCATCAAGATGCATTGGCAATTGATATTTTGATGGAGATGATTACTGGGGTAAAACTAGAAAATGACCCAACTTATTTATATAAAAGACCTGTTTCAGGCATTGATGATTTAATTGGATTTAATGCAAATTGCGTAAAATAATGAAATTTTTTTTTCCATCTTTGTTAATTTTGTTTATCAATTTTTTTTCAACTTTTTCCTTTTCTAAAGAATTAGATGTTGGAGTACATAAAGTCATCTTTCCTAATAAATTAAATATAATTAACTGGAATGAAACAATTTATTCTTCAGCTTTCTGTAAGGAGTTTTCAAATTGCTTTGGATTTGTAGATGATAAAGCTTTAGATATAATTGAACAACTAAACACTGGAAAAAATTATGAAGATATAAAATTGATACAGCCCATCATAAAAAAATATAATAAAATGCTAAATTCTTTCTCTGAAAGTAACTTTAAAAGTTTAATGAAAACCACTAAATCAATATTAAAAAAAAATAAATCTGGAACAATTTATACTTACATGAGGTCTGAAGAGAAAATAACGGAAAGTGATTTCTTTAATGACTATGAGATAGAAATTGATGAAATACGAAAAATGAATAAAAGTGGACTTAAAAGTTACTCAAAAAAATTGAAAAAAGAAATAACATCAGGAAAAGGTTATTACATGTTTATGGACGGATTGTTTGTAAACTTTGATAAATTTCTCATATCAAAAAATTCTAATAACATACCTTATTTAATCTTTAATGGAGAAATTACTTATCTGCTAGGATCCTCTAAAACAAAATTAGGTAGAATGGTTTATTATGTTTCAGAGATTAATAATAATTTATTTATTTTAGATGGATTTTGTATTGTTAATTGTAAAAGTTTTTTTTCAGACTTTGATAATATTATTAACAAGTCATTTAATAATTCTATCCAGAAAACAAGTATAATTAATAGTAATGATGAAAATTCTAATATTGTTGAACAGTTTGAGCAGCTAAATAGTTTATATAAATCAGGTGTCCTAACTAAAGAAGAGTTTGAAAAAGCTAAGAAAAAAATTCTAAATTAAAATGAAAAAATTGTTAATTATTTTATTTTGTATATTGGCTTCTTGTCAAAGCCCTTACGAAATTAAAAGAAATAGTTCAGATAATTTAAAAAATATGAATGTAACAACCGACGGAAAATAAAATCAAAGTGAAAATATTTCCAGCAATAGATATCAAAGATAAAAAGTGTGTTAGATTAGTCAAAGGAGACTTTGAAAATAAAACTGAGTATGAAATATCTCCTGTGGAGCAAGCTGGTAATTACAAAGATAATGGTTTTAAAAATTTACATATCGTTGATTTAGATGGCGCATTAACTGGAGATCCAATCAATATTGATATTATTAATGATATAATTAGAAAATTTGACCTTGAAATAGAAATAGGAGGTGGAGTTAGAAATTTTGAGACTATTCAAAAATATATTGATGCTGGTGTTGAAAAAGTAATCTTAGGAAGTGCTGCTATAAGAGATAGAAGATTTTTAGAAGAAGCTTGTAAAAAATTCCAAAATCAAATTGCTTTAGGTTTGGACGCCAAAGATGGATACCTTGCAATCTCAGGATGGACAGAAGAATCTGATAAATTAACGACTGAATATTTAAAAAAAGTAAATAACTATGGGGTTGGCAGAATCATTTACACTGATATTAATAGAGACGGAACAAAGCAAAGTCCAAATTTTGAAGAAACACAAAAGGTGGCAGATCTTTCAAATTGTCCAGTAGTTATATCTGGAGGTGTTTCATCAATTAATGATATTAAAAAAGCTAAAAATTTAACTAATATCGAAGGTGTTATAGTCGGGAAAGCTATATACGATGGAGATATAAAGTTAGACGAATTGGCAAAGGAAATAATTTAAATGAAATCGTTTGATTATTTTAGTCTCTATCTTGTTGTAATAGTTTTGTGTTTAGTGAGTGTAAATTGCCTTTATAGGATGTATTTTTAATAATGCTTAAAAATAGAATTATTCCTTGTTTAGATGTTAAAAAAGGTCGTGTTGTGAAAGGTATTAACTTTGTTGACCTTAAAGATGCAGGAGATCCTGTTGAACAAGCAAAAATTTATAGCGACGGCGGTGCAGATGAAATTTGCTTTTTAGATATTACCGCTTCAAATGAAAATAGAGATACAATTTATGAAGTGGTAGAGAAAACTTCTAAGAAATGTTTTGTACCTTTAACGGTTGGAGGTGGTGTTAGAAGTATAGATGACATTAATAAATTACTTCATTGTGGGGCTGATAAAGTATCTATAAATACAGCTGCTGTTCAAAATTCAAAAGTTGTTGAGGATAGTTCAAGAAAATTTGGATCGCAGTGTATTGTTGTTGCAATTGACGCTAAAAGGGGCAAAAATGGATGGGAAATATTCACACATGGTGGTAGAAAATCAACAGGTATAAATGCAATAGACTTTGCGGTAAAGATGGAAAAATGTGGTGCAGGGGAGCTCCTAGTGACTTCTATGGACAAAGATGGCACACAGACTGGATACGATATAGATCTTATGAAAGAAATATCATCAATAGTTAATATTCCCGTTATTGCATCTGGTGGAGTAGGTAGTTTAGATCATTTGGTAAATGGAATAAAAGCTGGTGCAAGCGCTGTTTTAGCTGCATCTATTTTTCATTATGGTAAATATTCAATTAAGCAGGCAAAAGAGTATTTGGATTCAAAATCAATTCCAATGAGAATCTAAATGAAAGAAATTAAACTTTATATTGGTATACCTTGCTATAATAACAGCATCTCGGTTCCAACTTTTCATAGTTTGCATAAACTTAGTAAATTTTTTTATAAAGAAAAAATTGAATTTAATATTTTCACACTAGGTCAAGAGTCATTAATTCCAAGAGGTAGAAATTTCTTAGCGTCTAAAATGTATGATGATGAAGAAAATTATACACATTTACTTTTTGTAGATGCTGATATCGGTTTTGAAGTCCAAAACTTAATTAGATTAATTAAGCAAGATAAAGAAATTACGTGTGGAGTTTACCCGAAAAAGAATATTTATTGGAAAAGATTACTAGATAGATTAAAGGATGGAAAAAATATTGATGAAAAATTTTTAAATGAAAATTCCACAAATTTTGCTTTAGATTTTGAGGATCCAACTAATATCAAAATTAAAAATGGTTTTACGAAATTAAAACATGGTGCAACTGGATTTATGCTAATTAAAAGAGAAGTTTTCAAAGTTATGAGAGAAAAATATCCTGAACTGAAATACGAAGCTGATGACGGATATGGAACAATATATGATTTTTTTAAAACGGGTATTATTGAAGATAAGCAAACAAAAAGATATGCCTCAGAAGATTATTATTTTTGTCACTTATGGAGAAATATTGGCGGTGAAGTTTGGGGTGATCTTGAGTCAGCATTAACACATATGGGTAGTCATGAATATCACGGTAAAGCTTTGTCACTTTTAAAGAAGAAAGAGTAAATATGCTTAATATTTTAGAAGATTTAATTAAACTTGCACGAGAGAGGAAAAGAAATCCGGTTGAAGGCTCATATACTAATAAACTTTTAGAGGATAAATCTTTAGCAAAGAAAAAGGTTTTAGAAGAGATAAATGAACTTATAGAAGCTGTAGAGCAAGACTCTAATAAAATCCATGAAGCAGCAGATGTTTTATACCACTTAATCATGTACCTTGAAAAAAGTGGAATAAAAATAGAAGAAGTCATGGAAGAATTAAAACAAAGAAAGAAGTAATTTGAGTAAAATGAAAAAATTATTAATATTTTTAACATATATTTTATTTGTCTGTAATAATGGATTGGCAAAAACAATTGATCAAAGATTAGAAAGTATAGAAAAACGACTAGAGAATATTGAAAATAGTTTAAAATTTTTAGATTTAATAAATAATTTATCAGAAGAAACGAGTAATTCTTCAACTAAAGCTAAGACCTTAAAGTCAAAAGATAATAATAAGAGTAAAGTTAAATTTGAGTTATTAAAGATTGGGTGTGAAAAAGAGGATTTTTCAACAAAACTTAAAATTTACTACACTTTAAAAAATGATTATCAAAAAACAATAAAATTGATTGACGCAAATTTTATTATAAATAATTTATTTGATGAGAAATTGTATGGAGCAAAAATTCTTAGAAGTGCTTATGTAGACTCAAAAAAAGAAAAAAAATTTTCCGCTCAAATTGATAAAACTTTTGATATAGATAACAGTTGTTCAAAGTTAGAACAGTCAAGTTTGGAAGATTACAAAATAATTTTTAGAGTTGATAAAATTGCTTTTGAAGATAATTCAATATTAAATTTTAAATAATTATAATTTATTTGGCAACCAGGTTGAGAATATTGGAAAGAGTATCATTAGTATTCCATAAATTATTCCAACGATTGTAAATAGAGGAACTTCTTTAAAAGCTTTGGCTGGATTTTCTTTGATCACACCTGCAGCTGTATAAATACCAACGCATACGGGGGGTGTGATCATTCCTATTCCCGCAAAGGCAACGAACACCACATAAAGATGAAGTAAGCTTTGGTTAAATGATAATGTGATTGCTGCAAAAATTGGAACAGTTAAATAAAATACAGGTACAATTTCAATAAACGTTCCAAGAATTAAACAAATTGCTCCAAGCATTATCCAAAATAAATTTACGCTCACACCTTTATCTGTGAAGAAGGTAATAATTTTTTGAGGAGCCTGAGTGTAAGTTAAAACAACACTTAAGAATGTAGCAGTTGCTATAATTGCAAAAATAACTGCTGTTATGATTGCTGTTTCTCTTAAACAGCTCATCAAAGATGAAAATGTAAGTTCACGGTAAATTAAAAATCCTATAAGAACTGCATAGACACCCGCAACTGCCGCAGATTCAGATGGAGTTAGTATTCCAGCATAAATTCCACCTAAAATTATAACTGGAGTGATCAAAGCCGGAAGTGCGGCTATGAAAGAACTTACTCTTTCTTTAAAAGATGCCTTCTCATCTGTTCTAATATGCCTGCATTTAAACAAAACTAGAAGGACCATCAAAACAAGTAGAACTAAGCCTGGAATAACACCTGCAGCAAATGTTTTAGAGACTGGAACATTAGTTAGAGCACTAAATAGTATGGCTGCATTAGATGGAGGTATCAATGCCTCTAAAAGAGCAGCAGAAGCAGCTAGAACAACAACAAAAGGAGTTGGATAACCTTGTTCAATCATCTTTGGCATCATGATTGTTCCAACTGCAGTAATTGCAGCTAAGATAGAACCACAAAAAGCTGCAAAGAAACCCATCGCAATAACCATAGCAACACCCAATCCGCCTGGCCAATGTCCAACTAGTGTTGTTGTGAACTTAACTAATCTCGATGCAGCACCTCCTTTTAACATTGCCATTCCGGTGAATATGAATAATGGAACAGCGATTAGAACGTGTTTTGTTAATGCACCAAATGAAACTTGAATTAAAACTGACCAAGGTAAATTTAATCCTGCAATAGCCGCTAAAGAACTTCCTAGGCCGAAAACTAAAAAAATTGGAACTGAAATGACTAATGTTACAAGAGAAATAATAAAAGCTAATCCAAACATTTATTCTTTCCCTGAAAGTTTTTTAAAATTATCTAAAATAAGCTCTAATGAAGTTAATGCTAAAATTAAAAAACCAACTGGAAATGCTAAGAACATCCACCAGATAGGAATATTAATTTCTAATTCCATCATTTGTCCTAAATTGTAATACATTGTTGTTGCATCAACTCCTGCTTTAAAGAATACACATGCAGAAATTAAAGCTATTAAATTTACAATTGTTCCAATAATATTTTTTGATTTTTCAGATAAATAGTGACTTAAAAAGTCAACTTTAATATGTTGCCCTTGTTTTAATAAAGGACCAAGTAATGGAAAAACCAGCCAACTCACCATTACGGGTGGTAATTCAATAAACCACGCAAATCCTGTACCTGTGATAAATCTTGTTGTGGCGCTTAAAGCTAAAGCTGCCACCATTAAAAAGACAATGAACATTGCGAGCGAAATTGCAGCTTTTGCTAGCAAATTATTAATAGCTCGCAATGCCCTCATAATCTTTTTAGAAAAAGTTTAACTTCTTCTAATTGCTCTTGGCATATGCTTGTGCTGCCTCTAGGGCGTCAGCATCAATCATTTTAGCCATTGCTGGCATTACTTCATCTTTCATAAGCTTATCAAACTTAGCTTTTTCAGCTCCTGAAAGTGTAGTAACAACCCCACCTCTTTCTTGGAATTTTTTAAGAGTACTTTCTCCAGTATCCATAATTAAGTCAGTTGATCTTTTTCCAATTTCTTTTCCAACATCCATTATGATTTTTTGTAAGTCTGGAGATAGACTATTAAACCAAGTTGAGTTTGCCATAATATATGCATCAGCATAATATTGATAAGGCTTTTGAGCGTATTTTAAAAACTCCCACCAGCTATATGCTTCTATGCTTCCCGGAGGACTGTTAATCGTATCAATCATTCCAGTTTGTAATGAAGTATAAACTTCACCTGTAGGCAACGATACTCTGTTTGCTCCTAAAGCATCCCACATTGGCTCTTCACTTTTTAAAAGTCTTCTAGCCTTAAGACCTTTCATAGCATCTATACCTGTTAATTCTTTTGCGCTTGAAAAAGTCATTACAGGTCCAACTGGGTTATACATTACTAATGTTGAATTAGTTTTTTTTGTTAATTCACCCCAAATTTCTTTTCCTTTAGGTGAATTTTGAAAAAAACCTCTTTGTTGTTCCCACGAATTAAATAATCCTGGGAATGAAGCAACATTAAAGTTTTTGTTTATTGGTGGAAAACTTACCACTCCAACAATTCCTCCAAGTTCAACTGCACCAGAAGTTACCGCTCCCATTACTTCTCTAATTCCAAATAATTGTTTAGATGGATAAACTTCGATTTTTAATTTTCCTTTTGCTCTTTTATTTACTTCATCTGCAAAAATTTGAGCATGTTTTGCACTGTGGTGCTTCGGACTCCAGTGAACAGATAATCGTCCCACTATTTCTGAAAAAGCAGCTGTTGAAGTAAGAACAAATGAAAAAATAAACGTTAAGCTAATAATAGCTTTATAAATTGATTTAAATTTATTCATTTTTCCTCTCTTTTTTAAAAATTGATCTTATTAGTTGCATATATTTTAACAATGCAAAATTTTAATAAATTTAATAGAATATTTTTCTAAATGAAGCGCAATGGTTTCACATTAATTGAATTACTTGTTGTAGTGGCAATAATAGGTATATTAGCTGCAGTTGGAGTTGTTGCCTATAGTGGATATACTAGTGGAGCAAAGAAATCAGCGGCTAATTCAAATCATCAAGCAGTAGTCAAATATATAACTACAGAAGTATTAAAGTGTTCAATAGGTGAGAGTACAGCTATGGATGGAGAATTGGATTGCACAAAAAGTGGCACATCTAACTGGAAAAATGATGTAGCACAAACAACCGTAAAAGTTTTAAATAGAAATTTTAAGAATCCTTATGACACCTCCAAATCACCAGTTTCGCATGGTGGAAATATAACTAACGATACAGATGTTGGATATAATAGGCTGAGATCTCCTGGAACAACAATTAAAGTTTGGACTTGTGTTAAAACTCCTTGCTCTGGAACTGAATGTAGTATTCCAAACCACGTTTGTAGTGGTGATATTGATATAAGTGGTCTTTAAAGTGTCAAAAAAAAACGGTTTTACTTTAATTGAACTTTTAGTGGTTGTTGCAATAATTGGAATTTTAGCTGCTGTTGGAGTAGTTGCTTATAGTGGCTATACAAGTGGCGCAAAAAATAGAGTATGTCAAAAGCATTTTGCTGATTTAAAAAGACTGATCAATCAACATTGGGCGCTTTGTGATATTGAGGGGAAAGTATCTTTAAAAACTCAGTATACAAATAATACTGAGGGAACAGCAAGAGACGTTAGTTGCACTAATTTTGGAACAATTGCGGGAGAGACGGTAAAGCATTTTACTAATTATGCCAAAAGTCCATATGAAAAATTAGATTATAATTTAGGAATATTATCTTATATAGGTGATCCTCCAAAAGACGGTCAATTTGCTTATTATCCTGAGACAGATGGATTTAAGCTTAGAGTAAGATGTAATGGAAAAGTAGATATTTACCAATGGCCAAAAGCTCAATTTCCTTAAAAATTTTTCTCAATAGACTTAACAAGATTATAAGGATATTTTAAAAAAATTTTATGGAATACGATGATAATAATATATTTGCAAAAATCTTAAGAGGAGAAATTCCTTGCAATAAAATCTATGAAGATGATTATGTTTTATCTTTTTATGATATTAACCCTCAAAAAAAAATTCATGCTTTAGTAATTCCAAAAGGAAAATATATTGATCTAGATGACTTCAATTCAAATGCTTCAAATGATGAAATAGTAGGTCTAATGAAAGGAATAACAACAGTTTCAAAAAAACTAGGAATTTCATCGATTGGTGGTAAAGGTTATAGAGCACTTACTAATATTAGTGACTATGGAGGACAAGAGGTGCCTCATTTACATTTTCATTTATTTGGTGGTGAAAAAACTGGAAAAATGGTTTTGTGATAACTAAAGTTGACAGAAAGTATCTGGAAATTAATTCTCCTGAGGAAATAAATTCATCTGAACCAAAAATAAATTGTAGGATTGAGCTCAAAAATCCTCCAGATTTTCAAATAAATAAGTTTTTTTACAAGCAAATTGGAAAAAGCTATCGTTGGATAGATCGACTTGTTTGGGACGATGCAAAATGGATGAATTATACAGACAATTCTAATTTAGAAACTTATATACTGAGAGAAAATGATGATTTGATTGGCTTTTTCGAGCTCTTATTTCATCCAGAAACAAGAAAATGTGAAGTCGCCTATTTTGGAATTTTAGATCAATATATCGGAAAAAATTATGGAAAATATCTTTTAACAGAAGCTCTGAGGTTAGGTTTTAGAAAAAAGACTAAAAAAGTTTGGTTACATACTTGCTCTCTAGATCACAAACATGCCCTAAAAAACTATTTAGGAAGAGGGATGAAAGTTTTTAAATCCGAAACTATTAATTTAGATATTAGTTAATATAATTTTGAACTCTGAATGTCTTTTCATCAATCATTATATTTAATTTTATATTAAATAATTTTGTTTCAACTTTATTTTGATAAATATCAGTTGTTGTCCATCCTTTAATTTCATAATTTTTTTTATCAAAAAAAATATTTAATAAATTATTATTATGTGTAATTTCAAAAGAAAATGTTTCATCATTTTCTTGAACTACTTCAACTTGGTCTAATTTACTTATTAAAAATTTTTTATCTAAAATTAAATTAAGTGGAGTATCTTTTAGTTTATACCTCAAATAGTTTGAAATTTTTTTACTGTTAATTACTAGTGATCTTCCATTAGATACTAAAATTTTGTTATAAATATCATCATATTTACATAAAATTTTTTTTGGATACAAAATTACACATTCGCCTTTCTCAGTTTTTTTTCCAATTTTTTGTATAAATTTAAACGATATATTATTTGTCTCTTGTAACTTATTTTTTATCAGTTCCTTTGAAGATGCAAAAATATTAATTGGATAAAAAAATATTAAAATAAAAATTATGTATTTCACTAATTTAAAACTTCTCTTTTGCCTACATGGTTAGCTTTACTTACCTCACCATTTAATTCCATTTGATCAATAATTCTCGCAGCTCTATTATATCCAATTTGTAACTTTCTTTGCAAAAATGAAGTAGACGCTTTCCTCTCCGACTTAATTATTTCTAAAGCTTCATTATATAATTCATCAGTTTCTGAATTGTCTTTATTTTTTTCATTAATCTCTTTTTCATCTGCAAAGTTTAAAATTTCATCAACATAGTCTGGCTCTGCTTGATTTCTTAAAAAGTTATTTACTTTATCTATCTCTATTTCAGATACATACGGTGCATGTATTCTTGTTATTCTGTTTGCGGAAGACATATATAACATGTCACCTTTCCCTAAAAGCTGCTCAGCTCCTTGCTCACCTAAAATAGTCCTACTGTCAATTTTAGAAGTTACTTGGAATGAAATACGAGTAGGAAAATTAGCTTTTATTGTTCCAGTTATCACGTCAACACTCGGCCTCTGCGTTGCCATTATTATATGAATTCCAGCGGCTCTAGCCATTTGAGATAATTTTTGAATGTAGTTTTCAATTTCTTTTCCAGCTACTAACATTAGATCTGACATTTCATCAACAATAACAACAATATAAGGCATTTTAACTTTGTGCTTTTCATTATAACCATCAATGTTTCTTACACCCACTTTTGTCATTAGTCTGTATCTACTCTCCATTTCTTTAACAACCCAACCTAAAACAGATGCAGCTTTTTTTGCTTCAGTTATAACTGGACATAATAAATGTGGTATACCTTCATAAGTTGAAAGTTCTAACATTTTAGGGTCTATCAAAATGAATTTACAAATTTCTGGTGTGTGTTTGTAAATTAAAGATAGAATAATTGTATTAATACATACAGATTTACCAGATCCAGTTGTTCCGGCTATCAATAAGTGAGGCATAATACTCAAATCACTTGTTATTGGTTCACCAGATATACCTTTTCCAAGTGCAATTGGTAATTTTATATCTTTTCTTTTAAAATTTTTATCTGAAATAATTTCTCGTAAGAAAACGTTTTCTCTTGAAATTTTTGGCAATTCAATACCCACAGTATTACTTCCAGGTATAGTTGCTATTCTTGCAGACTCAGAGCTGGTATTCCTTGCAATATCCTCAGATAAATTAATAATTTTAGATACTTTTACCCCAGCCGCAGGCTCAAATTCATTGAGAGAAACAACAGGTCCATGACTTATTTTTTTTATTTTTCCTTCAACACCAAAATCAAGAAGTATTTTTTCTAAACCTTCTGCATCTATTTTAATGTCATCCTTTTTATTAGAGTCTTTTTCTGGTTTTTTTAAAAAATCAATTAAAGGTAATTTAATTTTTACATCACTTAAAATTGATTTGTTATTAGAAAACAAATCTTCTTGAACAGGAGGTTCCTTAGATTTTTCAATTATAGTATTTTCTTTAAAAGTATTTTCTTGAGAAATTAAATTGTCTTTTTTTGATGAAATGAGTTCTTTTATAATAGTGAAAGAACTTAAAATATGTGAAATTTTAAAATTAGTACTTAAAAGAAAAAATAATAATATAAAAAATATTAATATATAATAACTTATAGTTTCATTAATTTTCAAAAATTCTGCAATTATGGTTTCCGACATTAAATCACCTACAAAACCATTGTTTCCATTTATTATTAACCAATACGTCTCTTTATGGAAAATACCAAAGAAAAATGTTGCAATAATAATGTAAAGAATTATGAAAAAAATATTTTCTATAATAACTATTAATTTTTTATTAATTGTTATTGATAATCCAGTGAAAAAAAGTGAAAAAGGAATTAATAGAGATATTATACCGATTGACTGAAAAAATATATCAGCAACAAAACTTCCTCTAAAACCAAGAAAATTTTTTATTTCCTGATTTTCAGGAAATATAAAATTTGGATCTTCTGGCGAATAGCTAATTAGAGACATAAATAGTAATATTGAAGTAACTATTAAAAAAATACCTAATAGTTCCGCTAATCTCCTTATTATAAAATCGCCTATTTTATTGATATAATTTTTAAATATCATGAATCAAAACTGCATTTGTCACTTTGTATCATTTAATTTTTATTGTTAAAATTATTTTGTTATGAAAATTTGTCTTATAGGCCAAAATTTAACAAATTTGATTCTTGCCTACCTTTTTGCTGAAAAAAAACTCAATGTTGACATATATTTAAATAAAAAAATTCAAAAGGCAAAAACAAATAGAACAATAGCTTTATCGAGTGAGAATTTTGATTATTTAAAATCTTTAACAAAATCGAATATTAAACACTGGAAAAGTAAAGAAATTAAAATTTTTACTGAAGATTCTCGATCTAAAGAAAAAATTAATTTTAATAAAAAAAATAAAGAAGTTTTTAATTTAATATCCTATTCTGAATTAAAAGAAATTTTTTTAAAAAAAGTAAAAAAATCTAAATTTGTAAAATTCTTTAATTCAGACACTCTTAGTCAAAACATTTTAAAGACAACTAAAATTTATGATTTAGTAATAAATAGTGAAAACAAAAATTTTATTTCAAATAAATTTTTTTCAAATAAAATAAAAAAAGATTATAGAAGTAGAGCATATACATTTCTAATAAATCATCCACGTAAAGAGAATAATATAGCTATTCAAGTTTTTACAAAATATGGACCTTTGGCATTCCTGCCATTGTCTAGTAATAAAACTTCAATAGTTTTTTCTTATAAGGGGATGAAATTAGATGATGAAAAAATAGTCGATATATTCAAAAAATATAATTCATTCTATTCATTCACTAAAATTAGTAAAATTGAAAAGTTTAGTCTGAGTTTTGAAATGCTTAGAAATTATACTTATGAAAATATACTTGCTTTTGGTGATCTAATACATCGCATACATCCACTTGCGGGACAAGGATTTAATATGACAATTAGGGATATTAAAATAATATCAAAAATAGTTAATGAAAGAATATCCTTAGGTCTTCCAATAGATATCTCTGTTGCTGAAGATTTTCAGAATTCAACAAAACATCTTAATTATCTTTATGGAAGAGCAATAGATGGAATATATGAATTTTTTAGATTAGATAACAATATTAACAACTCAATTTCAAAACCAGTTTTTAATATTTTAAATAATAATTCTATTTTTAAAAAATATTCTAATATTTTATCAGATAAAGGATTGAATTTATAAATTATTGAAGAGTAGTATTTTCAAACTCGTCTTTAATATAATTATTTAGTATTTGTTCCATTTTCTCTTTTCTAACATTTATATCAAGACTTTCTAATAATATCTGTTTTTCTTCTAATGAGAACGGTGATGCCATTGATAAATCATTAAGAGTTTGGCTAAGATCTTTCTTTTCTAAATCTTTTAAGTTCACAATATATCCTTGTTTTTTAAAAAATGTTTTCATGTTCTCCATAATTAATTTTAAGTCAGAAAAGTTAACTTCATTGCTTTTTTGCATTATATCTTTTGAAAAATGGTCGTATTGAACACTGCACTCACGGTACATTTTGTCAGTATTTAATTCTGAGTCAATTTTGTATCTGCAAATCCCATTTAAAATAATAAGTATCCTACCGTCCTCTGTTTCATTGAAACTTGTGATTTTGCCAATACACCCAATTTTATATAGATCAGGTTTTTTTAAAGACCCAGTTTTTTTTGGTTGTATCATTCCAATCATCCTATGCTTTTTCATGCTGTCATTTACCATTTGTAAATATCGAGGCTCAAAAATATTCAGTGGAACAGTTGTCCCAGGAAACATTATAAAATTTGATAATGGGAAAATTGGTATAGTTTTCGGTAATTCTTCGAACTTCATAACTCAATTATAATAAATCTTTTCAAGGTTACAACTATACAGAAATGTTTCGTAGTCGCATTTAACTATTTAATAACTTGCTAAATTCAAAAAAACCTCTTAGTTTTGTCATCTAAGAATAAGCGGGCATAGCTCAGTGGTAGAGCGTCTCGTTGCCAACGAGAAGGTCGTGGGTTCAAGTCCCATTGCCCGCTCCATTAAAGGAATTATATTATGAGTGATTTAGCAAATAAAAAATGTATCCCGTGCGAAGGCAACATCCCACCATTTAACACAGAAGAAATTCATAAATATTTAAAACAAGTTGATGGATGGGAAGTTATAGAGGATAAAATCGATGGATTTCATTTAATGAAAAATTTTAAATTTGATGATTTTTTACAAAGTCAAGAATTTGTGAATAAAGTTGGAGAAATTGCTGAAAAAGAGGGACATCATCCTGATCTGTGGTTTGGATGGGGTTATGCAAGAATTAAAATATTTACTCATGCAATCAAAGGTCTTGCTGAGAGTGATTTTATTTTAGCTGCCAAAATAGATAAGATAAATTGATTAGTGATTAAAGTGTCTTGTTTTGGAAAATACTAAAATAGTATTTGTTTTGTTAGCAAATTTAATAATTTCATCATCATTTTTTGAACCCGACGGTTGAATGACCGCTGAAATTCCTGCTTGTACCAATTTTTCTATACCATCCACAAATGGGAAAAACGCATCAGATGCAGCTAAGATTTCATCACTATCGCTTATTTTCTGAAACTTTTTCATTTTGTCAATTGCTATTTTGCAACTATCTAACCTACTTGGTTGACCAGAACCTATGCCTATTGTCTTGTAATCTTTTGTAATGACTATCGCATTCGATTTTACACTTCTGCATATATTAAATGCAAAAATAAGTTTGTTTAAAGTTTTATTCGTAGGTTTTATTTTAGATACAATTTTAAAATCTTTCTTAGAAAAATTTTGAGTATCTGGATCTTGAACTAAAATAGAATTAAATTTATTTATAAAATTAAATCTAAAATTTTTTTCTACTTTACTAGAATCAATTAGCCTTAAGTTTTTTTTCTGTCTTAAAAGTTTGACTGATTTTTCGTCAAATCCATTTGCGACTATTACCTCAAAAAATATTTTATTAATCTCTTTAGCTAAACTAATATTTAATTTAAAGTTACATGATACAATACCGCCATAGGCACTAATTGGGTCACTTTCTAAAGCCTCTTTAAAAGATTTAATTTTGTTTGGATTAGTGGAAACTCCACAGGGATTAGCATGCTTAATTATTGCTACACCTTTATTTTTTGGTAAATTTTTAGATATATTTAAAGCTGAATAAAGATCGTTATAGTTGTTGTAACTTAGTCGTTTTCCGCTGATTTGAATAATTTCCCCTTTGTTATTTTGTGAATATATTGCCGCCTTTTGATGAGGGTTTTCTCCATATCTTGTCTTCTCAACTAATTTTCCGGAAAATATATTCTTAATTGGGAAAAGGTTTTTGGACTTCTGATTTAAATAATTAAAAATTTTTGATTCATAATATGCTGTTTCCATAAATGCATCTTCAGCCAATTTTTCTCTAAATTTTAAATTCGTTGAACCTCTATTTTTACTTAATTCAATAGTTAAATCTTCATACTGTTTTGTGTTACTTAGGATAACTACATCATTATAATTTTTTGCAGCCGCTCTAACCATTGTTGGTCCTCCAATATCTATATTTTCAATTATATTTTTATGACCAGAATTACTTAATAAAACTTTTTCAAATGGATAAAAATTTATTATAACTAGATCTATATTTTCATAATTGTTAATTTTCATTTCTTTTTGATGTTTTTTATTGTGCCTAACATTCAAAATCCCAGAATGAATTTTTGGATGCAATGTTTTTACTCTTCCATCTAGAAGCTCTTTTGAATTTGTAAATTTAGATACTTCTAAGCATTTAAAACCCATACTTTTAATTTTTTTGTATGTGCCACCTGAGCTTATTATTTTGATTTTATATTTTTTTAGTAAATTTAATAATGGCCTTAAATTGGATTTATCTGACAATGAAATTAAAGCAGTCCTAATTTTTATTGTATTTTTTCGAATGCCCATTTAATTTCCTGAGTTATATCTTTTATTTTGCCTGATAAACATATATTTTGGTTTTCACTAGTTACATTTTTATTACCGAAATATATACCTGATTCAATATTTATAATCTCGCAATTAGTTGAAAATTTCCATCCAGAATTTTCAATTTCAATTAGTATAGTTTTGTTATCTAGAGTTTTTGTTAATTTAACACCTGGTTCCATATGAAATCTGATATCATATTTTTTTGCCTCTAACTTGTTTTTTGAAATTAGTTTGTCGGTTCCTATCAATTTATTTTTTTCAACGAAATATTCTAAAGATCTTTCATATAAAATTCCAAATTTTTTTAAAAAGCCATTATGAGATGCTTTGATTAACCAATAGTTTTTTTCATTAACAATATTTTTATCACTAATTTTCAAACCATTTTCTAATGTTTTATAGTTTCCATTGTTTCTAAATGAACAACTTGAATGATTATCAATTACAAGTGATGAATGAGCAGCAGTAGATTTTGAAATTAGATTTAATTTGTTTTTATAATCCTGAAAGTAACCAGAATTTGAAATAAGTTTTTTTTCTTTGTAGAAGAATTCAAATGAAAGAGCTCCACTTTGATAGTTGTGTGAAAAGGTTTTTTGGGGTGAATTTCCAACATCCATTGCAAGAATACAATTTTTGTTTTTTAAAATGGCATATCCTCCTACTTCATTACTTGAATTTTCAAACTTATATTTATAAAGTGAAAGATATTTATTAAATTCCTTTAAATAATTTTGATAATTTCCATTGAATAGTAAACTTTGTTCGATTTTAGAAAAAACAGAATAAGATTTTCCTAGATAGAAAATTATTTCATCAAGGTATTCAGGTATATCATTAAAAGACTCCTTTAATAATTCTCTAACAAGAACAAAATATTTTAAATAAAAATTTAATTGCCTGATACTTCTCGTTTTTGGAAAATACTCATCATCAAAAGAATTAATAATAATTTTTCTTAGTAATTCTAATCCATAATTTAAAAATTTTTCATTTGCGTATGATAATCCTGTAATTATTATTGCTATACAGCCTAATAATTTGTCATTAACAGATCGAGATTTGCGTATTTCATTTATTAAATGATTAACCTGTTTATTTACAGAAATATTAAATTTATTTTTATATTTAGAATCACTTTCATCATATGATAATTTAGAGTTTGCAATCCAAGATATTATTCTCTTTGATAAAATATCTGTTTGCCATGTTAATGAATTATAACTTTGATTTTTTTCAATCCATTTAATAATTATTGATTGTGTAATACTTGGTGAAGATTTTAAATCAATACTAAATAACCAATAAAAATTATTTAGTTTATTGAGGTTATTACTACTTAATAATTCACTTTCCCAAATATTATCTTTATCTAATTCTTCAATTTTAATTTTTTTTTTATCATATTTAACCAAGCAGCTTAAAATACTTAGACTTGGTCTATAGGAAATGTTGCTTATCTCAATTTTTGAAATTTTATTATTATAAAATCTTGATTTTAAGTATAAATTTTTTATTTGATTTTTAGTGTAGTAAAAAAATTCATTTATTAAAATTAAAGAATTTTTTAAATACATCTTACATTGATTTTAGAGTTTCTATATTTTTTCTAATATCACCATTGTTTTCTTTGAATATTGTTGTTCCAGAAACTAATATATTTGCTCCTGCTGATATAACCTCTTTTGAATTAGAGAAATTTATTCCACCATCAACCTCGATATCAAATTTTAAGTTATTATCTTTTTTTACTTGATAAAGTTTTTTAATTTTTTCAATTACTTCTGGTATAAATTTTTGACCACCAAAACCCGGATATACACTCATAATTAAAACTAAATCTATTTCTTTTAATAATTTTTCAATGACACTTATTCCCGTATTTGGATTTAAAGATATGCCTACTTTTTTCTTTAATTGTTTTATAAGTTTAATCGACTCAATCAAATTGTCGGTTGCCTCAGGGTGAATTGTTATTATATCAGATCCTGCTTCAGCAAAATTTTTTATATATTTATGAACTGGTGAGATCATTAAATGTACATCAAAAGGTAATTTTGTATAATTTCTAAGTGTTTTTATCACTGGGGGACCAATTGTAATATTGGGAACAAAATGTCCATCCATTACATCGACATGAATTAAGTCAGCGCCACCATCTTCTAATCTTTTTATTTCCTCACCTAATTGGCTAAAATCTGCAGAAAGTATTGAAGGCGAAATTTGTATATTTTTCATTAATAACTAAAAACTAGTACTATCAATTTTTGAATATATTTGAATTACTATTTACCAAATATTTTATAAATTTCTGCAGCTATTTCACTTTCTAATGGAAACGATAACATTCCCATAACAGAATAACCCATTAAATAAGGCATTAAATAAAATCTAAATATATAAAAAAACCAAGCTACATAAAGTGGAACTAATGGTCCTATAATGAAACTGGGAGTTATGAATTTAAAAATTTTAATAATTGGATTTGTGTATTTTACAAATACTTTCATAAAAAAGAATTCAGAATCTTCTTTTTGAAAAATATTCATTGCGGATCTTCCAATTAAAGTCCACATGATTATACCCAAAATGTAATCTATTACTAAAATATATAATGGCATTTATCTGAAAAAATGGGGGCGGTATCCGCCCCCAAAAAATTTAATTTAGTGTTGCTTACCAAGTATTGTCTTACCTGATGGAACACGAACTTCGTCTACCATTTGCTGTGTAGCTTTATCTGGTTCTTCAGTCATTAAACTTACTACAACCATTACAACTAAACAGACCGACGCTCCGATTATACCGAAACGTAAATGGTCAATACCCAACCAAGGTGCATTACCCATAAACTTAGGATACACATAAATTAGATAAGCTGTTCCTGATGCAAGACCTGCTATCATACCTGCTATTGCTCCTTGTCTTGTTGCTCTCTTCCACCATACACCAAGTATTAATGGGAAGAACAATCCTGACATTGCAAAGTCAAATGCCCAAGCAACTGCACCAAGGATACTAGTGATCCTCATCGATGCAATGTATGCTCCAGCGGCACCAATAACTATTAGAAGTGCTCTAGCAACTAACAATCTTTTTCTTACATCTGCTTTTGGATCAATGATTTTGTAATAGATATCATGTGATAAAGCGTTTGCGATAGCAAGAATTAGACCATCGGCAGTTGACATCGCAGCAGCCATTCCTCCTGCAGCAACTAGTCCAGAGATCACGTATGGTAATCCAGCAACCTCAGGAGTTGCTAGTACAACTACGTCTCCTCTCATGAACCATTCATTTAACTGAAGAATACCATCTCCGTTAAAGTCTGCTATGAAGGCTTGTTTTACATTAATCCAAGCATTTACCCACTCAATTTGCATAATTTCAGCAATTGGTTTTCCAATAATACCTGTTGGTAAGTTTGGATCTATTAGTGAGATTTTGGACAATGTTGCAAGCATTGGTGCTGAAGTATAAAGCAATGCAATAAAGAATAGTGACCACGCTACTGATTTTCTTGCAGCTTTTACACTTGGAGTAGTGAAGTATCTCATTAAAATGTGTGGTAAAGAAGCTGTTCCTACCATCATACATAGTGCTAATGAAATAAACTTCCATGCAGCCATTCCACCTTCTGGCACACCTGCGTGCGATACAGCGATAGATTTTAGACCACCTGGTACACCTGCAGCTTTGACGTCTGCAGCAGCATTTTTAACTAATCCAAATTGAGCTTCAAGATCACCTAATCTAGCCACTTCCTCACCCAACATAAAGTGTGGAAAGAAACCAAATCCAGATTTGTTACTAATCCAGAATACTGGAATTAGGTAAGCAATAATCAATACTATGTATTGTGCAACTTGTGTCCAAGTTACCGCTCTCATTCCGCCTAGCATTGAACAAAGTAAAATACTTACTAGTCCAACCCAAACTCCTAATTCAAATGGAATACTTAGTGCTCTAGATGCAATTGTTCCTGTTGCGTTAATTTGAGCTGTTACATAAGTGAAAGATGCCAATGTTAAAACAACTACAGCACAGAACCTTGCAAAGTTTCCGCCGTATCTTGTTCCAATGAAATCTGGCACAGTATAACATCCAAATTTTCTTAAGTATGGTGCTAAAAGTGATGATACTAAAACGTATCCCCCAGTCCATCCGACTAAGAAAGCCATATAAGTATAACCACCAAAGTAAATACCACCAGCCATTGCAACGAATGAAGCACCTGACATCCAGTCAGCTGCAGTTGCCATTCCGTTAAATACTGTTGGCACCTGTCTACCAGCAACATAATAAGCGTCGACTTGTACAGTTCTAGATAAATACCCAATCAAGGCATATATACAAACTGTAAAGGCGACAAACAAAATACCAATTGTTTTAGCGGTCATACCTGCTTGCTCCGCTATCGCCATCAATATGATGAATACAATGAAGCCCCCAGTATATGTTCCGTAAATTTTTGGTAGGTTGTCAATAAAATTGCCTTTAAACATTAATCATCCTCCTTTTCGGTAAAACCAAACTCTTCATCGATTTTTTCCTGTCTATTTGCAAACCAAAAAATTAGGACCACAAATGCAATGATGGAACCTTGCGCACACATGTAATACGCTAATGGATATCCCATAAAACTTGAAGTGTTTAAGTCAGAACCAAACATGAAGATCAGATAACCGAAAACAAACCAAATAATTAATGTAATTATCATTAATCCTTTGGTTTTTTCCCAGTGCTTTTCTTTGTTTGACATTATTTTAATCCTCCCTATAGGTTAAAGATATAATTCATACTCATTTAAAGTGATATTTAAAGAGTAAAAAATGGCATATATTTATAGTAAAAGTTGTAATATCGGTTCTAAATGGGCATCAAATACAAATTAAAGCTCAAAGATTTGAAATTTGAGTATTTAAAAGAATATTTCATTCCATTCTTAAAATATTTTAAAAAAACAAAAAAAATTGAAAACTATTCTGACTTAAAAGAATTTATCCAAAAAAAATCTGCATGGGTAAGTCAAGTAACTCTTTATGGATATTTGAAAACTAGAATGGGGGCAAAATATGTATTGATGTTTGAAGATGAAATATTTTTAGGATCGATTAACAAAGCTAAATGGAATATTTATTCAACTGCATTACAGGATTTAACTTTTTATACAATCTCTTTTTTAAAAAATATCAGAAATCAACATGATACAGAAAAAGCAAATGAAATTTATTTTGAAATTTTGGATAATGAACTTAAGAAAAATGAAATGCCAAAGGAAATATATGAGAATGCAAAAAAAAATTTTCTTGAAAGATATCAAAAGATTAATTGGAATGAATATCATGAGTCATTACCATTTAATACCAGCGCGCTGTCATTATATGAATGGTCTCCAATCGCTGAAGAATTAAAATCATTAGACAAAAAAATAGTTTTGAATTCTATGATCTTAAAATGGGATAATGTTAAAAAGGAATTTATTGAATTAATAAATTTTTAAGTATTTTTTCTATTTTCAACTAAGCTTTTTACTACACTTGGATCTGCCAAAGTTGTTGTGTCACCTAATTGATCATGCTCATTAGCTGCTATTTTTCTAAGTATTCTTCTCATAATCTTGCCTGATCTAGTTTTTGGAAGTCCAGGTGAAAATTGAATAAGATCTGGTGTAGCTATTGGACCAATTTGTTTTCTAACCCACAGTTTTAAATCTCTCTCCAAATCTAAAGTCGATTTTTCTCCCACATTTAGAGTTACGTAACAATATAAGCCATTACCTTTAATATCATGAGGATATCCAACAACAGCAGCCTCAGCAACTTTTGGATGAGCTACAAAAGCACTTTCTATTTCTGCAGTTCCAAGATTATGTCCTGAAACAATAATTACATCATCAACCCTACCTGTAATCCAGTAATATCCATCTTTATCTCTTCTACATCCATCTCCTGTAAAATATTTACCATCAAATTGAGAAAAATAAGTATCAATAAATCTTTGATGATCGCCATAAACTGTCCGCATCTGACCGGGCCAAGATTGTGCAATACATAATCTACCCTCAGCTTCCCCTTTTAAAACTTTTCCATCTTTATTTACTATTAATGGTTTAATCCCATAAAATGGTTTTGTTGCTGAACCCGGTTTCAAATTTATAGCCCCTGTTTGTGGACTAATTAATATTCCACCAGTTTCAGTTTGCCACCAAGTATCGACAATCGGACAATTAGAATCTCCAACAGTTTTATAATACCACTCCCATGCTTCGGGATTGATTGGTTCACCTACGGTTCCTAATAATTTCAGTGATTTTCTTGATGTTTTTTTAACAGGCTTATCACCTTCTCTCATCAAAGCTCTTATTGCTGTAGGAGCAGTATAAAAAATATTCACTTTATATTTGTCAACGATTTGCCACCATCTTGAACTATCAGGATAAGTTGGAATTCCCTCAAACATTATTGTTGTTGCCCCATTTGATAATGGTCCATAAATAATATAGCTATGTCCTGTTACCCAACCAATATCAGCAGTACACCAATAAATATCTTTAGGTTTATAATTGAATATATATTGATGGGTCATTGACGCATACACCATGTACCCTCCCGTTGTATGCATTACACCTTTAGGTTTTCCTGTTGATCCTGAGGTATATAAAATAAATAAAGGATCTTCTGCATTCATTTCTTCAGGTTCACATTTATTTGAAACTTTTTTTGTTAATTCGTGGTACCAAACATCTCTTCTTTCATCCCAATTTATTCTATTACCCGTTCTTTTAACAACAACACATTTTTTTACATTCGGGCAATTTACTAAAGCTTCATCAGCAATTGATTTTAGGGGTATAATCTTTCCACCTCTTATACCTTCATCTGCAGTAATAAGATAATCAGATTCACAGTCGTTTATTCTTCCAGAAATACTATCCGGAGAAAATCCTCCAAAGATTATTGAATGCACTGCCCCTATTCTTGCACAAGCTAACATAGTATATGCAAGTTCTGGTATCATAGTTAAATAAATTGTTACTCTATCACCTTTTTTAACTCCTAATTCTTTAAGACCATTTGCAGCTTTAGAAACTTCTTTGTGTAACTCTTTATAAGAAATTTTTATTTGAACCTTTGGATCATCTCCAACCCATATAATCGCAGTTTTATCTTTATTTTTTTTTAAGTGTCTATCAATACAGTTTGCTGATGCATTAAGAGTACCATCATAGAACCATTTTATCTTAACATCAGATTTGCTATATTTGACATCTTTAATTTTTGTATATGGCTTTATCCAATTAATTCTTTTTCCCTCTTTTTTCCAGAAGCCATCATTATCCTTTATAGAAGCTTTATATTTTTTTTCATATTGAGATTTATTTACTAAAGCTTTACTAATCCAATCTTTCTTTGTTTTATATATAAGTTCTTTGTTTTGTTTTAGCGATTTAGTTTTAGACTTAAATTTTTTTTTAGAGATGATTTTTTTCTTTTTTTTTTTTACTTTTTTTTTTGGCATGGATTATAAATTTCTTAGATACTACTCATCTTCAAAATAATTTTCCAGCATTTAGTGTCGATTGGCATGACAGACAGTCTGCTTTGTTTTATTAGTGCAATATCTTTTAAATCTTTATTTTTTTTAATGTTTTTGAGAGAAACAGGTGTTTTTAGTTTACTTTTATACTTAACTTTTACTGCTACAAATCGCTTCTCTTTATCTGTTGGGTCGATAAATGCTGTTTTAATTACTTCAACAATCCCAACGATTTCTTTACCAATATTTGAATGGTAAAAAAAACAAAGATCACCCCTCTTCATCTTTTTCAAATTATTTGCTGCTTGATAATTTCTTACTCCATCCCAATTTGCACCTTTCCTGCCAGCTTTAATTTGTTGATCTATCGACCACACATCTGGTTCTGACTTCAATAACCAATACGACATTTTATTTATTTAAATATATTATATTATGTTAATCTATAAATGATTCTTTGGTTAGCATCATATCCAAAAAGTGGAAATACATGGGTTAGAATATTTTTATCTACTTTAATTTATTCCAAAGATAATATTGTAAACTTTGAAGATCTTAGCAGAATAAGAACATTTCCAAAAATTAGAGATTTTAATGGATTATGTAAAAATGTCCAAAATAGGGATGAATTAATACAAAAATGGATAACAGCCCAAGAAGCCCTTAATTTAAACACTGACATAAAAATTTTTAAGACACATAATGTTATGTGTAATGTAAAGGGTCATAATTTTTCAAATTTAGAAAATTCTTTGGGAGTTATATACGTTGTTCGTGATCCTAGAAACGTATTATCATCAATTATGAATCATTTTTCAATCTCAGACCAAAATGAAGCAAAAAATTTTATACA
Source organism: uncultured Pelagibacteraceae bacterium (assembly GCA_902624535.1). Classification (GTDB taxonomy): domain Bacteria; phylum Pseudomonadota; class Alphaproteobacteria; order Pelagibacterales; family Pelagibacteraceae; genus Pelagibacter. Next base: position 59,671 of record CACNYF010000001.1, read on the forward strand.
GAATGATTATAATTGGATAGGATTGACAAAAAATGGTGCCAAAAAAGTTACTGAAATTCCAATTTATATTGGCTCCTGGGGATTTCATTATAATTCTTGGAAAGTATTACCCAAAAATTATTTACTTATAAAATATGAAGATTTGTTAAATGATCCAGAAAAAGAATTTTTCAAAATATATGAATTTATAAAAAAATTTATTAAAATTGATAAAGAAAAAAAAGTTATAAAAAAAATTATCGATCAAACATCATTTGTAAACTTACAAGAGAAAGAAAATGAAAATTTATTTACAGAAAATGTTTTTGATTTAAAAAGTAAAAAAAAAATTAAATTTTTTAATTTAGGTCCAAGAAATAATTGGAAGCATATGATCGATGAAAAGATCAGCCAAGAAATACAAAATACGTTTAAAAAAGAAATGTCAGAATTGGGGTATTTGTAATTTTATCCCAGTGCCATTACTCATAGTTTATTGTTGCTTTATCGATCAAACATTGGGTTCTGATTTAATTAACGAACGATTTATTACAAAACTACACCAGCTCCTTTTAAAAATTTTGCATTTGCATCCAAGGCTAATCTTGGATTAGCTCTTAAATCCATATTATCAAATTTTTTTATTTTATATTTTTCTAGACCAACCAATGCAATCATAGCTGCGTTGTCCCCACATAGTTTAATATCTGGAAAAATCGCCTGAAAGCCATTCTCATTACTTACTTCGATTAGTTTTTTTCTTATACCTTTATTTGCCGCAACTCCTCCCGCAACAACAAAAGATTTTTTACTAATAGAGTTTTTTAAAAATTCTTTAAAAGCAATCTTAGATTTAATATACAATATTTCTTCTATAGTTTTTTGAAAAGACGCTGCTAAATCATATTTTTCTTGTTCTGAATCTATATATTTTGTTATTCTTAGTATTGCAGTTTTAAGTCCTGCAAATGATAAATTGCATCCACCTTTATTAATTATTGGTTTGGGTAATTTATATTTATTTGGATCACCTTTTTCAGCAAATTTTTCTAACTTTGGACCACCTGGAAATTCTATTCCTAAAAGTTTTGCAGTTTTATCGAATGCTTCTCCTAGAGCATCATCAATTGTAGTTCCTAACCTTTTATAATTACCTAATCCATTCACACTTAAAAATTGACTATGTCCACCTGAAATCAACAGTAGTAAATAAGGATAACTAATATTAGTGTGAAGCTTTGGACTTAAAGCATGACCCTCTAGATGATTTACGCCAATAAATGGAACATTTAAAGATGATGCAAGCGATTTTGCAAAATTTAAACCAACACTAAGACATATTATCAATCCAGGTCCAGTTGTTGCTGCAACAGCAGATACTTTATCAAGGCTTATACCACTTTCCTCTAAAGCTTTTTTTGCAATTAAATTAATTTTTTCAACATGTGACCTTGCCGCTAATTCTGGAACAACTCCCCCAAATTCTTTATGAATGTCAAATTGACTTGAAACTATATTTGATAAAATTTTTGGTATACCACTTTCGTTATCTTGAATAATTGAAACCGCTGTTTCATCACAACTTGTCTCAATTCCTAATATTATTGGGTTTTTATTCATAAATTATTTTTTATAATTAATACAATTAATCTATAAGAATGTAATAAAAATAACTTTTATGAAAAGAGCTAATCTTGTAATTGGGACTCGCGGAAGTAAGCTAGCAATGATTTACGCAGAAAATGTGAAAAAAGAACTAAAAAAATATTATTCTAAAGAGATTGAATTAAAAAAAATAGTAACAAAAGGAGATCAAAAGCAAGATGAGAGACTATCTGAAATAGGAGGCAAAGGATTATTTTCAAAACAAATTGAAAAAGATTTATTAAATAAAGATATAGATATTGCAGTACATGCTTTCAAGGATATGCCCACTGAAGAAACTAAAAATCTTTTAACTAATAATTTTTTAAAAAGAAATTCTCCTAATGAAATTTTAATAAGTAAAAATAATATAAAATTTGAAGATTTAGAGCCAAACTCAATTATTGGCACATCATCATATAGACGAGAATATCAACTTAAGAAAAAAAGACCCAACTTAAAATATAAACTTATCAGAGGAAATGTTGATACTAGAATTCAAAAGTTAGAAAAAGGGGAATATGATGCAATAATTCTCTCAAAAGCAGGAGTAGATGCTTTAAATCTACAACATAAAATTTCGCAAGAATTCAGTGTTGATGAACTTATACCTTGTGCGGGCCAAGGAATTATAGCAATTCAATGCAGAGAAGATGATAATGAAATTAAAAAATTACTTGAAAACATTAATGATCAAGAAACAAGAACTGTCGCAAAAGCAGAAAGAGAGGTCTTAAAAGTTCTTGAGGGAGATTGTGACACTGCGGTTGGTGTATTTGCAAAATCAAATGGTAAAAAAGTAGATCTATTTACCGAATTGTTTTCTGTCGATGGAAAAAATAGATATTTCATAAAAAAAAGTCTTCAAAAAGATAATATTGAGTCTACTAGTAGAATGGTGGGAGAAGAGCTTAAATTAAAATCAAAAGGTTCTTATAAAAATTAAAATGCATATATTATTAACCAGACCATTAGATGATAGCAGAGAATTAATTTTAAAATTTACTTCGATGAAACATAAAGTTTCTCATTTACCACTATTACAAATAAAAAAAATAGAAACACAAGAAATAGATTTTAGCCAATTCAAAGGCTTCATTTTCACGAGCGCTAATTCTTTAAAAAATCTCAATATTTCAAAAATAGATAAAAAAATAATTTGTTTTTGTGTTGGTCTTGCAACAGAAAGAAAGGCAAAAGAATTAGGCTTTCAAAATATTTTCTGCGCCGAAGGTAACGTAAATAATCTTAAAGAAATAATTTTACAAAACTTTGACCCAAAGATTGGAACAATGGCCTACATTAGCGGAGAAATTGTTTCTTATAATCTTGATGAAGACTTAATTTCAGAAAACTATATTATCAAGAGAATTATAAATTATACTGCAATACCAAATGAAAATTTAAGTGACGATTTTTTAAAAGATATTAAATCTTCTGTGCCAGAAATTGTTTACATATATTCTGAAAATAGTGCGAAGACATTTTTTACGTTAATAAAAAAATATAATTTAGATAATATTTGGATGGAAACTAACCTAATGTGTATGGGCGAAAAAGCATCATCAGTATTGAATGATATAAAATGGAAAAAAATTTTTCTTTTTAACCCTGGTGAAGAGGAGTTTTTGCTATATAAAATTTAAAAATGGACGTTTTAAATAAACTAAATGACTTATTTTTTTCTGTTTGGAAGCAGGGAATCCTTGGGGTAGATTTCTTTCAGATAATAGTCGGTCTTGGAATATTTGTATTATTTTTAATATTTAGAGGTCTAATCAGCAAACTTGTAATAAAAAAATTAGAATTAATTTCAAAAAGAACAACCAATAAATTAGATGATACTTTTGTAAAATCTATGGAAGGTCCTGCAAGGTTTCTTCCAATTGTTCTTGGTATATTTTTTGCTAGTTACTATATGTCATTTGATAATGAGACTAGGGGTTTCATAGATAACGTTAACAGAACTCTAATAACAATTTTAATATTTTGGATAATACATCAGATAATTGAGCCTATATCATATATTCTAAGTGGATTAGATAAAGTCCTGACAAAAGAATTAATAGGCTGGATTATAAAGTCTCTTAAAATTTTAATTTTTATTTTAGGTGCAGCAGCTGTTCTAGAGTTATGGGGGATTAAAATTGGACCAATAATTGCGGGATTAGGTTTATTTGGAGTAGCAGTAGCATTAGGTGCTCAGGATTTATTTAAAAATTTAATCTCCGGAATTTTAGTTTTAGTTGAAAAAAGATTTAGAATTGGTGATTGGATTAAAGTTGAGGGAGTTATCGAAGGGGTTGTTGAGAACATTGGATTTAGATCAACTGTTATAAGAAAATTTGATAAATCACTGGCAATTATTCCTAATTTTCAATTTGCAGAAAATGCAGTGATTAATAATACAAGAAAGACTAACTGGGCTATTAGTTGGATAATAACTCTTCAATATGACACTACAATTGATCAATTGAAAACAATAAGAGACGAAATTGAAGATCACATAAATAAAGGAGATGATTATGACCAATCCGTAGGAGTCGCTGTTAGAATAGATAAATTTTCAGATAGCTCGATTGATATGTTTGTTAGATGTTTTACAAAAACAAATAGTTGGACTAATTATTTACAAGTAAAAGAAAATTTGGCAATTGAAATTAAAAAAATTGTTGAGGGTAAGGGAGCTGCTTTTGCTTTCCCGAGTCAGTCCATCTATGTTGAAAAAAAATGATTGCTATATTTTACTTAGCACTTCAAATTTTAAAACTTTATTCATATGTTGTCATTGCTAATGTTGTTATAAGTTGGTTAGTTGCTTTTAATGTATTAAATACAAGTAATCGGTTTGTATATTTAATATTAGATTTCACTTATAAAATGACAGAGCCAATTTTAATGAGAATCAGAAGATTTTTACCTAACCTTGGAGCTTTTGATATTTCACCTATCGTACTTCTTTTGTTGATATGGTTCATAGAAATGTGTATGAAGCTCTACATTGCACCACTAATATTTTAATAAATGATTTTAATTGATGGAAAAAAAGCTGCTGCTGATTTAAGAGAAGAGCTCAAGAAAGAAGTCCTATCTTTAAAAGATAAGCACAATAAAGTACCAGGTTTAACAGTTATATTGATAGGGGATTTAGCACCTAGTCAAATTTATGTTAGAAACAAAGAGAAATCTGCCAATGAAGTAGGTCTTAAATCAGAGGTGATTAAATATCCAGATAGCGTTGAAGAAAGTGAAGTTTTAAAAAAAATCGACGAACTTAACAATGACGATTCTGTTTCAGGAATTTTAGTCCAGCTACCACTCCCAAAACATATTGATAAACAAAAAGTTATAGAGGCAATTGCGCCAGAGAAAGATGTAGATGGATTTCATCCTATGAATGTTGGTAATCTGTCCTCAGGTTATGAAAGTTCTATTCCATGCACTCCTTTAGGTTGTTATCTATTAATAAAAAAAATTGAACCAAACCTTAATGGAAAAAAGGCCGTAATTATTGGAAGATCAAATTTAAATGGTAAGCCAATGACACAGTTGTTGTTGAAAGAAAATTGCACAGTTACAATTACTCATTCAAAAACAAATGATCTTAAGGGTGAATGTTTAAAAGGTGACATTATAGTTGCTGCTGTTGGAATCCCTGAGCTTGTAAAAGGTGATTGGGTGAAAAAAGATGCAATTGTGATTGATGTTGGAATTAATAAAACTGAAAATGGTCTAGTTGGCGATGTTGCATTTGATGAAGTATCAAAAGTCGCAAAAGCATTAACTCCAGTTCCAGGTGGAGTAGGACCTATGACTATTGCATGTTTACTTAAAAATACTATCGAGTGTTTTAAGAGAGCAAAGAAATAAAATTTATTACTGATTTCTAATTAATGGGTAAACTTTAGGACTTAAGTATCTAAGATTAGTTAGCATAATTAAAATCAAGGTCACAATCCCTATAGAGGCACCAAGGTAAATTAAAACTTGAAAATCAAATTTCCAAACTAATTCAAAAATATTTTCCAAAATGAATTTTGAACCAACCACTGCAAAAAAGATTGCAATTAATATTACTGACATAAAAATAATTATAAATTCTATCAAAGATGAAAATATAATTTCTTTTTTTGAAAAACCTAAAATTTTAAATACAAGATTTTGGTACTCTTTTACTTTTCCTTGGACCATTATTGCACTTGAGATAACAATTAATCCAATGACAATTGTTACACCAGAAATTAGGGTTACAGCTATAAAAACTTTATTTAAAACTGATGTTACTTTGTTTAAGTAATCAGCAATTTTTATCATAGATAAACTTGGTAATATTTCTAACATTTTGGTTTCATCAAAATTATCTGGATTTTTAAACTTAGCAGTTGCTAAATATTCATGAGGAATTTTTTTTGCAAATTGTGGATTAAATAACATGGCAAAATTAATACTTAGATCACGATAATCAACTTCTCTAAAATTAACTATTTCTCCATCAATTTCTCGACCATAAATGTTTAAAGTAAAAATATCTCCCAACTCAACATTAAAATCTTTGGCCACTTTTGCATCTAGTGATATCTGAAGTTGGTTAGGTTTAGACAAATCCCACCATTCCCCTTTTAAAATTGGGTTATCTTTAGGTATATTTTCAACCCAAGAAGATCTTCTTTCACTTCCAATTACCCAATAACTATCATTATCTGGTTTAATATAGCTATTTGGATTTACACCGTTAATTTTTACTATTCCAGAAGAAACCATGGGTACTATTTCAATGTTCGCATCAGGGTTCATTTTGTAAACACCTTGTTCAAATTTTTTCTTTTCACCTTTTTGAATTCCAACAAAAAAATAATCAGGTGCAATATCTGGAATAGATCTTGCAATTTCTCTTTTAAAATTTGTTCCAACTAAAGCTAAAGTTAATAATAAAGTTACACCTAAGCCTAAAGACATAATTGTGATAGGAGTGATACTTTTTGTTTGAGTTATATTTTTTATCGATACTTTTAAAGAGATATTTGAAATAAAATTAAATTTTTTCAGTAAATAAATTATAATTTTTGAAAGTAAAAAAAATACAATTAGACATACAAAAAAAGCCAGAAAATAACCCAAGCTATAAGAAGGCCTTTCAGAACCTAGTGTAAACAGTAAAACTAAAAATGATAACAAGATAAAACTCAAAATAACTGACTTTTTTGAGTAATAAAATTGTAGATTTTGGAATACATTTCTAAATAGGTTTGATGCTTTAACTTGATCAATTGAACTTATTGTTGGTATTGAAAAAATTATAAGAACTAACAAACCTACAATAAATATTTTTATAAAATTAATTAAAGAGAATTTTGGATAAACATTTAATCCCAACCCATCAGATAGATATTTATCAGCAATTGGTACAATTAAAAAACTTGAGCCATAAGAAATTAAAGTAATAATAAATAATAATATTAATAATTGAAGATAATAAAGTGTTTTTATATTCCCCGAATAAAATCCTACAGCTTTTCTTACTGCAATAGAAATATTATTCTGGTTTATAAATGACAACAATGTATTAGCGATACCTATTCCAGCAATTAACATTGCACTAATTGAAACCAAAGAAAGAAATTGGGAAAAATTATTAATTATCCTTTTTAAGCCACTAGCAGAATTTTCTGGAAATCTAAGTTTTACCTTTTGGTCATCTTTAAAAATATCTTTGATCTTACTTTCTATTGTTTCAGGATCATCACTTGGTTTAAACTTTACTTTATATTCATAATTTAAAAAACTACCGATTCCATTTAATTTTAGTATCTCCAAAGTTTGTTTTCCTGCTAATGCCCAATCTCCGAAGGCTACGAACCCACTGACATCAGGTACAGATTTTATGATTCCAACAACTATGAAAACTTCATCTTGTAACTTAACTTTGTCATTTATCTTTATCTTTAAAGTTTTTGATAAACTTTCATTAATCAAAATTGTTTTGGGCTCCTTTTGCATTCTTTCATAAGCATCTTCTGGTTCATAAACAACTTCACCGTATAACGGATATTTTTCATCTACTGTTTTAATTCTTGTAAATAATGATTTATTTTTTTCTCTGCCTGTCGTAGAAAGCATAGTACTGAACTCTATCATTTGTGAGACAGTTGAAAATTCCTTTACTTTATTGACTAAATTAAGATCTCCCTGATTACGGTTATAATCAATTTCAAGATCTCCGCCCAAAAGGACTTTTGCATTATCATTAAGCTCTTTTTTTAAACTATCTTCGATTGTAAAGATTGCGCTTAAAATAAAAAGACTAATAAACAGCGTTATAATAATGCTTGAAATTTTTTTATAATTTCTGCTTAAATCCTTTAAAGAATATTTAAATATTAAACTTAACTCCGAAGGATTATTTAATTTTTCCATCTTTGATTTTAATTTTTCGTTTTGCTTTGTCTGCTAATTTTGGATCATGTGTGACCATTATTAAAGAAGATCCTTCTTCTTTGACGTATTTAAATAAAATTTCAGAGATCATTATTGAGTTTTCGGTATCTAGGTTACCAGTTGGTTCATCAGCTAAAATCAAATCTGGTTTCATTGCAATAGCTCTTGCAATCGCCACACGTTGTTGCTCTCCGCCAGATAATTGACTTGGAAGATTATTGAATCTATGTTTTAGACCAAATCGATCTAATAAAATTTTTGCTTCTTTCTCAGGATTTTTAAATTCATTAAGTTCAAGTGTTAAAGCTACATTTTCAACAGCTGTATAATTTGGAATTAAATAGAAAGATTGAAATATAATTCCTATATTTTGCTTTCTAATTTCAGATACTTCGTCTTCATTAAGGTTTGTTATTTCCCTGTCTTGAAATATAATTTTCCCTGAGGTTGGACGTTCTAGTCCACCAATTAACATAATCAAGCTAGTTTTTCCTGAACCACTTTCTCCAACCACAGATACAGTCTCTTTTTTTTTTATAGTTAAATCAATATTTTTTAAAACATTGATATTATCCTTCCCAGTTTGGTATTTGAGATTTATTTTTTTTAATTTAAGAAGTGTATTCATGAATAAAAGTTTATTTATAAAAATATTGTTATTCTTTCTAGTGCACATAAATGCAAGTGCAATAGAAAAGGTTATATTATTCGGCGATAGTTTAATGGCGGGTTATGGTCTACCTAAAGAACAACACTTATCTTTAGTTTTAGAAAGTAATCTCGTTAGAAGTGGTTTAAATATTAAGGTTATAAATGGAAGTGTGTCAGGAAGTACTTCTTCCGGTGGGTTGAATAGAGCAGAATGGAGTTTATCAGAACCCGGTATTGATTTAATCATTCTTGGTCTTGGGGCAAATGATATGCTTAGAGGAATTCAACCAGACGAAACTGAGAGAAATTTAGAAGAAATAATTAAAATTGCTAACAGTAAAAAAATAAAAATTATAATAGCTGGGATGGTCGCACCAATAACTCATGGAACTAAATATAAAAAAAATTTCGATGCTATTTATCCTAAATTATCAAAAAAATATAATTTACCTTTAATTCCATTTTTGCTAGAGGGTGTTGCTCTTGATCCAAATCTAAATCAACAAGATGGCATACATCCTAACAAAGCTGGAACTATAGTTATAAGTAATACAATTCAAGATATTATTTCAAAAAATTATTAATCGGATATGAAGAAAAAATATCATCATTTAGCAAATGGTACATTTCAAAATCCTGAAGGATCAAAGGTAATTGATATGAATTTCAATTGGTCGTTTAAGGTCTTTAACAAAGAAAAAAAAAAATTAGATATGACTTTTCCTGAGAGTAATATTATTGAAAGAGAAAAAGTTTTATTAGATTTAAATAATTTCCAAAAAGAAGATTATGTAGCATGGATAGGTCATGCAACATTTTTAATAAAATTAGGGGAAATAACAATAATTACAGATCCAGTTTTTTCAAAAAATGCAGGACCTTTATTTTTTGGTCCAAAGAGATTTACCGAACCAGCATTAAATCTTAATGAGATACCAAGAACAAATATTTTTTTACTAACTCACAATCACTACGATCATCAAGACATGAAAACAATTATGAGATTTCCTTATAAAGACTCTAAAGTTTTGGTACCTTTAGGACTAAAAAAATATTTTAAAATTAATAGATTTAAAGATGTAAATGAAATGGATTGGTATGATCAAATAAGAATAAATCAGAATTTAAATATTACTTTTTTGCCATCAGTCCACTGGTCAAAAAGGAGTTTAACGGATACTAACAAAACTTTATGGGGTAGTTATTTGATTGAATACAAAGGAAAAAAAATATTATTTTCATGTGATACAGGTGTTGGAAAAATATACAAAGAATTGGGAGATAAATACGGTCCAATTGATTTAACATTTATTAATATTGGTGCATATAATTTTTATCCAATGGCTTCAGTTAAAGATTCTTCTGCTTACCATACTAACCCTGAAGAAGCTCTCGGACTAGCTAAAGATTTAAAAAGTAAAAAAGTAATTGGAATGCATTGGGGAACTTTTGTTTTATCATTAGAACCAATATTAGAGCCCCCTTTAAGGTTTAAAAAAAATGCAGAAAAATTTGGCTTTAAAAAAGATGAAGCAATTATTTTTAAAATTGGTGAGTTTAAGTTATTTAAAGAACTTTTTGATACTAACTAGAATTTTCCATCAACCACAATCCATCCTGATTTAACAAATATAGTTTACCATTTATAGGATGAATTTGTATGTCTCTGATTCTTCCAATTTTATCTTTAAATATTATTTCCTCTTTTACGTCTGATAAATCATTAAACTCTAATTTTCTTAAAGACTTATCTTTAAGAGAAGTAATTAATGCATGACCATTCCATTCTTTAAATTCATTACCTTTATAAATTGTGATTGCACTTGTGGCTATAGATGGAACCCAATATTGAATGGCCTTTGTAAAACCAGGTTTCCATTTTGGTCCTATTGGTATGCCTGAATAATTTGTACCACCCCATCCAAGAATTTTCCATCCATAGTTTTCACCTTTCTTCGCTTCACCAAACCAATCGCCTCCTTTTGCGCCATGATTGCTCATATAAACTTTTCCATCAAAAGGTGATAAAGTTAAACCTTGAGGATTTCTTACACCAATTTGATATATTTCAGGTAGCCAGTCTGATTTCCCCTCAAAACGAGGATTGTCTTTTGGAATGCCACCATCTAGATAAATTCTAATTATACTTCCTGGATGTTTATTTCCATCTTGAGCAATCATTCCCCCACCTCTTTCACCTGCAGACGCAAATAAATAATTGTCTTTAATTACTAGTCTTGAACCAAAATGATAAGGCGAGTCAATTGGTGGATTAGCTTGAAAAATATTTTTAAAATTTAATTTGTTTTTATTAAATTTTGCACGTGCAATTGAAGTACTAGTCTTCCAATTATTTCTATTTTCTGTGTATGAGATATAAATGTAATCTTCATGATATAGAATATCCAATAATCCTCCCTGTCCATATTCTACAAAATTTAAGTTATGACCAATTTCGTTTATCTCTCTTGTAGAAATATTAATAAATTTTATTTTGCCACCTTTCTCGGTAACAATCATTTCATTATCATTAACGAATGATGAACCCCAAGGCGCTTTTAATTCAATAATTTTATTAAAATTAAAATTTTTACTAAATGAATTAGTTGAGAATAATATTAAGGATAAAAGAAATAATAATTTCTTCACTCTATGAAAGTTTTGATCTACCACCATCGACAGCAATAATTTGTCCTGTAACCCAAGAACTGTCTTCAGTTATTAAAAATTTTGCAAGCGAAGCTGAGTCTTTACCTTCTCCAAGTCTCTTTAATGGATGAGCTTTTGCGATACCATCAGCTAAAACTTTATTTTTAAGCATTGGCTCTGCAATTTTTGAATTAGTTAAACTTGGAGCAATGCAATTTACTCTTATATTAGGAGCAAATTCTGCTGCTAAAGAAACAGTTAATCCTTCAACAGCTGCTTTAGTTGAAGCTATAATTGCATGATTTGTAAAACCTCTTTGAGCAGCTACAGTTGAAAACAAGACAATCGATCCTTTATTTTTTTTTAAACTTTCTTGATAACCTTTTATTAAATCTACTGCAGAATATAAATTTAGTTTCATACATTTCGTAAAGTCTTGTTCTGAAACCATTCTCAAAGGTTTTAAATCAATTGAACCAACACAATAAGCTATGCCCTTTATATCATCTATTTCGGATTTAATCTTTTCAACAAAACCATTTTCCAAAACATCAGAGACTGTATATTTACAGTTTAGTTTTTCAGACAAAGATTTTGTTCTTTCTTCATCCCTACCAACTAAATGTACTTCATTGCCGGCTACATATAACTGTTCGGCTAAATTAGATCCGATAGATCCTGTCGCACCTACTACTAAATATTTTTCTGACATAAATTTTTAAAGAGTTATATATAGTGAATGAAATTATTTTTTCTACTTGGAAATCAGCTTTTCTCAGAGAAATATCTTGAAAAGTACAGAAAAGACCACTTTTTCTTTATGGCTGAAGATTATCAGCTTTGTACATACGAAAAGCATCATAAACAAAAGATATTATTGTTCTTATCTTGCATGCGATCTCACGCAGATAGACTAAAAAAAAATAAATTTAAATTAGAATATTCTTCGATCGAGGATAAATCTTTCAAGCTAGATTACACAGAAAAATTAAAAAAAATAATTAAATCAAAGAAAATTAAAGAAATTTCAAGTTTCGAAATCGAAGATAAATTTTTTGAAAATAAAATTACCAATTTTTTAAAAAAAGAAAAAATTAAATGGAATATTATTCAAACGCCAATGTTTTTAAATTCTAGAGAAAAATTTAAAAACTATTTATCGAAATCAAAAAAACCTTTTATGGCAGTCTTCTATAAAGAGACTAGAAGAGATTTGAATATACTTATGAAAAAAGACGGTAATCCAGAAGGAGGCAAATGGAGCTTTGACGAAGAAAATCGAAATAAACTTCCAAAAAATATATCTATACCCAAATTTCCCAAAATTACTGAGACTGCTCATACCAAAAGACTAAAAATTTTAATCGATAAAAATTTTAAAAGCCACCCAGGTAATACGAAAGACTTTTGGTTTGCTACGGAATATAATGATGTAATTAAATTATTAAATTTTTTTATTAAAGAGAAATCAAATTTATTTGGGGATTATGAAGACGCAGTTGATCAGAAAGATAATATATTATTTCATAGTGCTTTAAGTCCTTACATCAATTTAGGTCTTATCACTCCAGAATTTATAATTAAAAAAATTTTAGACTTTCACAACAAAAATAAAATAAGATTAAATTCTTTAGAGGGTTATATTCGTCAAGTAATCGGATGGAGAGAATTTATGAGGGGAATTTATCAAAGCTATTCAAAAGAAATGGAAACTAGAAATTTTTTTAAACAAAATAGAAAAATGAAAAACTCATGGTATGAAGGAACAACAGGATTACCACCTCTAGATTATGCTATTAAAAATGCAGTGAATTATGGTTGGTCGCATCATATTGAAAGGTTAATGATTTTATCAAACATAATGAATTTATGTGAGGTGAAGCCAACGTATGTTTACAAATGGTTTATGGAAATGTTTGTAGATTCCTCTGACTGGGTAATGGTCCCGAATGTTTATGGAATGGGGCTTTTCAGTGATGGAGGAATATTTGCAACAAAACCATATATTTGTGGCTCCGCTTATTTCATGAAAATGATGGATTTTAAAAAAGGAGAATGGTGCAATACCATGGATGGTCTTTATTGGAGATTCATAAATAGAAATAGAGCCTTCTTTTTAAAAAATCCTAGACTATCTATGATGGTTAGAATTTTCGATAAAATGAAACCTGATAGAAAAAAATTAATTTTAGCAGAGGCAGAAAAATTTATTAAACAAAATACTGCATAGTGAGAAAAGAAAATTTACCCACAAAAATTTGCCCTGTATGTAAGAGACCTTTTACTTGGAGAAAAAAATGGAAATTAAACTGGGATAAAGTGAAATATTGTTCTAAGAAATGTTCAAAAAATAACTAATTAACAACAAGAGCAGCTTTTCTTTTTCTCTGGTTTTTTTTCCTCAACCACTTCTTCCTTGGCAGCTGATTCTTTAAGAATTTTTGCAGCTTCAGCTTCTTTTTCTTTTAATATTTTATTTTCAATGTATGCATAAAGAGAGTTGAAACCTAATTTTGAAGCTTTCTTTTCTTCATAACTTCTTCTGCCTTTAAGATTTTCAATAATTTCAAGAACTTGAGGATTATTCATATTATGGTTATCTCATAATTTTTATAATTTACAATAGTTCTTTAAAAAAATTCTTTAATTATAGTTGGTATATACTTTTTGAAATTAAAAAAACCTTTATTGCAATATTTCCAAGAACTTCGGTCTAAATTACGATATAGAAATTTTATATTATTTATTCCTTGAGATGTTAAAAAATCTAAGTTTTCTCCAACACAAGGATATAAAAAATAACTATTCTCAATTGTTTTAAGTTTACCAATATCAATAATTTCACAATCCAAAGATTTTTCATCCAACCTTCTTTTTTGATCCTGAATTAAATTAGTCTTAAATTTCACTGTTTTTTCACTAAGTTTAATATTTCTACTGTCGTTTTTATTATTAACTAAATAAATTTTTTTAAATTTATGGTCTTTAAAATCAGTGAACTCAAAAGAAAGATTATTTTCAAAAATTATTAAATTTTGCTCATCCAAACTTAATGGATTACTAAAATCTTTTAAGACAGCCTTGTATATTTTCTCGCTAACTTTGGGAGGTGCATTTTCATTTAAATTAATGTTATTAAATCTATTATTAGTAAATTTTTTTATATTCCATTCACTTGCCAAATAATGCTTGCCTTGTGTTTGTATCCCAGCAACCCATCTCCATCCCAATGTATTAGATGCTGCATCTCCATCATAGAGATGCTTCATAAAAAATTCAGCTCCTAATTGCCAAGGTAAATTTAAAGTAAAAATCCAGATACTGGCAAACCACATTCTTGTATGATTATGAAGGTAATTGAATTCTTTTAGTTCTTTAACCCATTCATTAAAGCATTCTATATTTGTATTTCCATCAATGGCATTTAAGTAATCTTCATTATCTTTGTATTCTTCTCTTATAATTTTTAGTTCTATTAGGTAATCTGTCCACACATTAGGTCTTAATTCTAACCATCCTTTCCAATAAGTACGCCACAAAACCTCCTGAATAAATTTTTCATTTTTAGAAAATGAAAATTTCTTTAAGGCTTTATCTATAACTTCTAACTCATTTAATATTCCATGAGATATATATGGAGAAATACAAGATATATTTGATCTTTTATCTGGACCAAAATCGAAATTTCTCAATCTTGAATATTCAGAAAGATTATTTTCAACAAAATTTTCTAGTTTATTAGTGGCTTGCGCCCGACTTGGTTCAAAATTCATGATATTTTATTTTAATTTTTTCTTGTGAAAATTAATAAATCTTTCAACATTTGATTTATTAAAAGTTTTATTTTCCTCGAATGAAACTTTTTTCATAGAATATGCTGAACTTTTAGTTATTCTTGAATGAATAATAACATTTCCTTTATATAACCTTAATTTAACTGATCCATTAACTTTACTTCTTTTAAGATCTACAATTTTTTGTAATTTAAATCTCTCTTTAGAAAACCAATATCCATTGTAAATCAGTTCTGCATATCTAGGCATAACTTTCTCTTTCTTATGCATTGTATCTTTATCAAGTGTAACAGACTCTATGGCCCTATGAGCATGCATTAATAAAGTTCCACCTGGTGTTTCATATACACCTCTTGATTTTATACCGATAAATCTATTTTCTACTAGATCAACTCTTCCAACAGCATTTTTTCCAGCTATGTCGTTTAATTTTCCAAGCAATTTAGATGGAGATAATTTTTTCCCATTCACTGCAATCGGATCTCCACCTTTAAAGTCTATTTTTACAATTGAAGATTTATTAGGTGCTTTTTCTGGAGATACCGTTCTTTGAAAGATAAAGTCAGGTGCAGAGTTTTTTGGATTTTCTAACAACTTTCCTTCTGTTGATGTATGAAAAATATTATCGTCTACTGAAAAAGGTGGTGCTCCTTTCTTGTCTTTAGGTATTTCAATTTTATTTTTTTTTGCATAATTAATTAGATCTGATCTAGATTTCAGCTTCCAATTTCTCCAAGGCGCAATAATTTTTATTTTAGGACCAAAATAATGATAACCTAATTCAAACCTTACTTGATCATTTCCTTTTCCTGTTGATCCATGAGACACAGCATAGGCATTAAATTTTTTAGCAATTCTAATTTGATCTTTGGCTATTAAAGGTCTAGCAATTGAGGTCCCAAGCAAATAAACACCCTCATATATTGCATGGCCCCTAATCATTGGATAAACATAATCTTTTACAAAAATATCTTTTAGATCTTGAATAATAATATTTTTTACACCAAGTTTTTTTGCATTTCTGAAAATTTTATTTCTATCTATTTCTTGACCAATGTCTGCAGTATAACAAATTACTTCTGCATCATAATTTTCCTGTAACCATTTTAATATGATTGATGTGTCCAAACCGCCAGAATAGGCAAGAACTATCTTTTTCTTTGATTTCATTATTTAACTGCAGCTTTTTTTAGCTGCGTTGTATGCTTTAGTGAAGCCCATCAAAGAATAGTGATCAATTGTTTGAGAACCAGATTTATTATATCCAGTAACCATTAATCTTGAGGCCTTTTTCATTCTTTTAACAACTTTTTTTTCAATTTTATTGCTTGATATCCATGCAAAATTATCTTGAGCTATATCAAATTTATATTTTGATTTACCAGAGCTAGCTGTAATTGAATTTTGACTGTTGTATTCATAGCCTGACGTTGTGCTTACTTCGTCTTTAATTTTTTCAGATGGTCTGAAAGTTACAAATAATCTTGCATCTCTATCATTTTTTTTTGGAGATTGAAGAACAGGTTTAGATTGAGCAAAACATACTTTATTGTCCCCACTAGTAACAACAATTGCATCCCAGTCTTTAAATGTTCCTATTTTATTTAATTCTTCTGAATAAGAAGTTGATCCTAATAAGAGAATAAAAAAAATTATTTTAAAAATTATGGACATGGATTTGGATATTTTTTTTGAATTTCATTAATTTCATTAATTATTTCTTTATCAAGATTCACTTTTACACTTTCTATGTTTGTTTTCAACTGCTCCATTGTTGTTGCACCAATAATAACGCTAGACATAAAATCCTGTATCTCACAAAATTTTATACACATTTGACTCATATCAATGTTGTATTTCTCACTAATATTAAAATACTCATCAACAGCTTCGTTAGTATTTGGTTTTCGATATCTTGTCCAAAAATTCCAATCTCTTTCCATCCGAGATCCTTTTGGAAATTGCTTATTTCTATATTTGCCACTTAAAAAACCACTGGCTAAAGGAGAATAAGATAAGCAGCCAATATTTTCTCTTATAGACACTTCAGCTAATCCAACTTCATATGACCTATTTAATAAACTATAGGGATTTTGTATGGACATCATTCTTGGCAAACTCTTTTCCTTTGAGAGTTTGAGATAATTCATAACACCCCAAGGAGTTTCATTAGATAAACCTACATGTCTTATTTTACCTTGATCAATATACTTTTGTAATTCAGCCAACACATCTTCGAATTTATTCCATTCATTTTCTTTATGCTCGTAACTCAGTCTTCCAAAATTGTTTACATTTCTTTCTGGCCAGTGAAGCTGATATAAATCTATATAATCAGTTTTAAGTCTTTTAAGACTGTTATGAAGTGCAGTATCGAGATTCTTCCCTACAAAACTATTTTCACCATTTCTAATATAATCTCTCGCAGGACCACAAACTTTAGTTGCAAGTATCACATCTTTTCTTTTTTTTGTTTTTTCAAACCAATTTCCAATTATCGTTTCTGTATGACCAAAAGTTTCAGCTTTAGGAGGTACCGCATAAAGTTCTGCTGTATCCCAAAAATTAACCCCATTTTCTAGTGAGAAATCCATTTGTTCGAAGGCCTCCTCTTGGCTATTTTGTTCACCCCAAGTCATGGTGCCGAGACAAATTGTACTAATATCTATGTCAGTTGTTCCTAATTTTTTATAATTCATTAAATATTAAGTATTTGTTACCTATATTTTGACTGCTTGAAAAATTTAAAATTTATTACTATATATTTAATTATGGAATTCAATAGAGACAATATCCTAAATAGATCAACGACAGCAAAAAAAGCTGTTGTTATGGATGAAGGCCTTAGAGCCTACATGCTTAAAGTTTACAACTACATGGCAACTGGAGTTTTGTTAACAGGAATCATAGCATTGCTATCTTTTAAAATGTCAGTAGTTACAGATGCAAGTGGATCAATAGTTGCTTTAACTGAGTTCGGAAATGCAATTTATCTATCAGGATTGAAATGGCTGGTTATGTTAGCTCCTCTCGGAATTGTTTTTTATATGAGTTTTGGGATAAATAAAATGAGTTCTTCAAAAGCTCAAACTACTTTTTGGATTTTTGCAGCCTTAATGGGTTTATCACTATCATCAATTTTATTAGTTTACACAGGACTTAGTGTGACGAGAGTATTTTTTATATCTTCGGCTACATTTGGAGCTATGAGTATATATGGTTACACAACTAAAAGAGACCTCACAAAATTTGGATCATTCTTAATGATGGGTTTGATCGGTATTATAATCGCATCTTTAGTAAATATTTTCTTAAAATCATCAATGATGTACTTTGCTATTTCAATCATCGGAGTTCTTATATTTGTTGGATTAACTGCATACGATACACAAAAAATTAAGAATATGTACGCAGCATCAGATTCAGGTGAAGTAATTGGCAAGAAAGCTGTTATGGGAGCTTTAACATTATACTTAGATTTTATAAATTTATTTATAATGCTTTTAAGATTGTTTGGTCAAAGAAGATAATCAAAAATTATAGTTTTTTCCAATTTGTTTTTTTTAGAAGTATTTCTAAATCATAAGCATTATTTAATATTTTACCATTTGTATCAGTTATTAAATATTTCAAATTCTTATTAGAAGGTTTAAAATTTTTACTGATGTTGTAGATAGCTTTTTCTGCTGCATTTTTAAAAATACTAAAACTTACTCTTTTACTTGATATTGAGAGGCCATAGTCTTTCCAAGATCCTTCAGATACCATTTTAGCATATAGGTCTAATATAATTTTTAGTTCTTTTTTTTCAAAAAAATACCTTTGGTTTTGTTCTTTATTTGAATTATTTATTACTAATTTTAAATTACTCATTTAATTTGTGTTTATTAATCAAACCAACTTGTGATGCTGTAAAAATGAATGTAATTGGTAACATTCCCCAAACTTTAAAGTTAACCCAAAATTCTTCTGTTTGAGTTCGCCAAACAATTTCATTTAATATAGCTAAAAAAATAAAAAAATAAGTCCATCTATTATTCAAAATTCTCCAACCTTCGTCAGACATTGGTAGTGTTTTCCCTAGTATTAATTTTAAAACTGGTTCATTTGTAAAGTATTTTCCAAAGAATAAAGCCAAGGCAAATAAAATATTTATAATAGTGGGTTTCATGTAAATAAAAATTGGATTATCAAAATAAATTGTTAAACCTCCAAACAGAGTAATTAAAATTCCTCCTAACAAAGGAACCATTGGAACTTTTTTCTCCAGTATCCAAACCAAAAGAACAGAAATTATTGTTGCGACAATTAGAGGTGGTATTGCAACTTTTAAATTTTTATCACTGTTATAATAAAAGAAGAAAAAAATAGCTAAAGGCCCAACGTCTGTAATGAATTTTAGAAGTGATTTATTCACTGCTACATATTAACAGATTAATAAAACATTTATATTTTTTTTATTGATTTTTTTCATCAAATATCCATATTTAATATCGTGAGCACGCAAAAAGCTAAATTCTCAATTGGAGACGTAGTAAAACATAGACACTTCGATTTTAGAGGTGTGATTTATGATGTTGATTTTGAATTTAATAACTCAGAGGAATGGTATCAATCAATTCCAAAAAACGTGAGACCTAGAAAGGATCAGCCATTTTATCATTTACTAGCTGAGAATGACGAAATTACTTACGAGGCTTATGTGTCTGAACAAAATCTGTTATTTGATGACTCTGAAGAGCCTATCAAACACCCTTTAATTAATGAAATTTTTTCAGGTAAGCGTGGATCAAGCTACTTCAAGCCTTCAAATTAACTAATAGCCAATTTTTAAACACAATTGTCCCAAATCTCTGTCATATCTGTTTGATATTAAATATCTAATTCTGATCAAGAGTACTGTTTTTCCTCTATCTCCCTCTGTATTCTTGGTCAGAAACTTTGAACAATTTTAATCTTAAATTTATGTGTTATAAAAAAATATGATTAATTATTTCAATCCAAATAATACTTTAAAGATAATTAATAAAGTACAAAAGTTTGTATTTGCGCTATTTATAATTGTATTGCTACTTGGATTAGTTGAAGCTTTAGTTCTATCTCCGGAGGATTATAAACAGAGTGACTCTGTAAGAATTATGTATGTTCATGTTCCTTCTGCTTGGATATCACTTGGAATATTTTCAGTTATTTCCATTCTTTCTTTTGGAGTTTTTATTTTTAAAAATAAAAATTTCTCTTTAATAACAAAAAGTTTAGCACCCTCTGGTTTTGTTTTTAGCATAATTGCTTTGGTCACTGGATCAATTTGGGGCAAACCAACATGGGGAACTTGGTGGGCCTGGGATGCAAGAATTACTTCAATGCTCTTACTTTCAATTTTTTATTTATTATTTATTACTTCTTGGAAGATTACGACAGATACTAGTAAAGCAGAAAAAATTAGCTCAATAATAGCAATTATTGGTCTTATAAATATTCCAGTTATAAAATTTTCAGTGGAATGGTGGAATACTTTACACCAACCTGCTTCAGTAAAAATCTTGGAAGAAACAACAATTCATTCTTCAATGTTGACACCATTAGCTATAATGACTGCGGCATTTGCTCTATTTTCACTTCTAATATTTTTAATGAAATATAATACAGAACTGTTAAAGATTAAAAATAAAGGTCTAAATAGATTATGATTAGTGAAATACTAAATATGAATGGATACGGTGTATATGTTTGGTCATCATTTATATTCACTCTACTTTCTTTTAGTTTCTTGTATGTGGTAGTAAAATTAAACTTAATTAAAGAGAAAAAGAAATTTGAGGAAAATTATAAATCACTAGATGAAAAGAAACTTGCATCAGTAGCTAAGCAAAAAACGTACAGAGAGATATTAGCAAACACTTCTACATCTAAAGTTTAACTAAAATTCACATGTACGGAAAAAAAGTTAAATTTAGAGCCTTTTTTATTTTTTTAATTTTAATTTCATTAGTTCTTACAATTTTTTTGGTGGTTAAATCTCTTGAGGAAAACGTAGTATATTTTAAGTCTCCAACAGACATTAAAAACCTTAATGAAATCAAAAATGCTCAAAAAATTAGAGTTGGTGGAATGGTGAAAAAAAATTCTATTAAAATAAATGATAAAGAAATTTTTTTCGTAATTACAGATTTTAAAAATGAATTATTAGTCAACTTTAATGGATCTGTACCTAATTTGTTTGAAGAGGGTAAGGGTGTAGTTGCTGAAGGTTTCTTAAAGGATAAAAGTTTTCTAAATGCTGACAAGATTTTAGCAAAACATGATGAAAATTATATGCCTCCTGAAGTCAGCGAAGCTATGAAAAACAATTAACTTGTATGTCTAATTATTTAGGAAATTATTCTCTATATATTGCTTTAATTGCATCTGTTTATTTAATTTTTAAGTCATACTTTGATGCAAATTCAGAAAATAAATATTTAGATAAAAACTTTATTTTAATTACTTCAATACAAACTATAATGATTACGGTAGGCTTTTTTAGTCTAGTTGCAGCTTTTGTAATTTCAGATTTTAGTAATGAAACTGTTTTTAACAATTCTCATACTTTAAAACCTTTATTTTATAAAGTTTCAGGTACATGGGGAAATCATGAAGGAAGTTTATTACTGTGGTTATTAGTTCTTTCAATTTTTCTATTTATTTTTTTATTAAATTCAAAATCACAAGATACTAAATACAAACTTCTAACGGTACTATTTCAACAAATTATTATTTCAGGTTTTCTAGTTTTTATTTTATTAACTTCCAACCCATTCAAAACGCTTTATCCAATTCCTACCGAGGGATTAGGTTTGAACCCTATTTTACAAGACCCTGCCTTAGCTATTCACCCTCCAATTTTATATTTAGGTTATGTAGGAACATCTATCATCTTTTCAGCTTCACTTGCTTCAATGATTAGCGGAAATATTGGAGATAAGTGGGCAAGACATATTAAAAAATGGGTTTTGGTATCTTGGGTATTTTTAACAATTGGAATTTTGCTAGGATCTATATGGGCATATTATGAGCTTGGCTGGGGAGGTTTTTGGTTTTGGGATCCTGTTGAAAATGTTTCATTAATGCCATGGTTTTGCCTAACAGCACTCCTGCATACTGTAATTGTTTTACAGAAAAGAAATTCGTTTAAAGAGTGGACTATTATTTTGTCAATTACAACTTTTTCACTGAGTATGAGTGGCACTTTTCTTGTTCGGTCTGGAATTCTAAATTCAATTCACACTTTTGCAAACGATCCATCAAGAGGGTTATATATATTAAGTTTTCTTTTTATCTTAATATTGATGTCAATATTAATTTTCTTTTATAATCAGAACAAAATATCAAACACAGCAAAAGAGAATTTTATTTTAAGTAAAGAGACTGCAATATTAGTGAATAACTGGTTTATGATGTTTTTTTTATCTGTTGTTCTTGTTGGCACTATTTATCCAATTTTTCTTGAAGTTTTAAATGGTTCAAAAATTTCTGTTGGTCCACCTTTTTATCATAATCTTTTAATACCTTTCTTAATTCCTTTTTTAATATTCATGAGCTTTGGCCCAAGTTTGAAATGGATTAAAGATAAATTAAAAAAGTTTAACTATAATATTTTAGTTATTTTTTTAGTTTCATTGCTTATTTCGTATGTGATTTTAACAAAAACAAAAAATTCATTTTTGTTATCTATTCCCCTTATAGTTTTGAGCATCTACCTCTTATTAGTAACAATTAAGGATTTTTTTGTGAGTAAATCCTCGATTAGCCAAAAAATTTCACATTTTGGTTTTAGTTTATTAATTACTAGTATCCTATTGAACGGTCTTTTTTCTTATGAATTCAATTCAAATATGAAAGTAGGAGATGAAAGAATATTCAATGAAAAAGTTGTAAAATTAAAAGAAGTTAATGTTACAGATGTGGACAATTATAAATCTCTTAAAGCTAGTTTTGAAGTATCAAATAAAAATTCCGCTTTTGCTTTATACCCAGAAGTTAGGATATACCAACAGCCTTTAACTATTACAAGTGAAGCAGATATTAAGACAACATTATTTTCAGATAATTTTTTAGTATTTAATATTCTAAAAGACGATGGTTATTATAACGTAAGATATCAATACAAACCCTTAATGATTTGGATATGGATCTCAACTATATTTATTAGTCTTGGTGGTTTATTAAGTGTTATTAAGAAAAATGAGCAAAAATATTAAATTTTTAGGATTACTACTAAGTTTAATAATAATTTTTATAATCTTGCTCAAGGGATTGAATGTTTCTAAAGATTATTCTAACGAGAAATTAAAAAGTAAAATAGATTTTTCACTTAATGCAAAAAAATTATTTTCTGATGAAATAATAAATATTTCAGACTTATTTGATAAAAATAGTCCTTCAGTAGTGAATATTTGGGCATCCTGGTGTGCACCATGTAGAGAAGAGCATCAGTTTTTAATGAAATTAAAAGATATGAACATAAATATAATTGGAATTAATTATAAAGACACCCCAAAAAATGCAAAAAATTTTTTAAGCTCAATTGGAAATCCTTATTCAGAAGTTATTACCGATAATGATGGAACAAAATCAATAGAATTTGGAGCCATTGGTGTTCCTGAAACATTTATTATAAGTGGTAAAACAAATGAGATAATAAAAAAGTATATTGGTCCATTGACGAGCGAAAATTTAATAGAAATAAAAAAATTATTAAAAAAAAATGTATAAAATTATAAAATTAATATTGCTGCTATATTTAAGTTTTAATTTTTCCTATGCTAATGAAATAAATACTAAAGTAGATCAAATAACAAAAAACTTAAGGTGTTTGATATGCCAAGGTCAATCTGTTTACGACTCTCAGTCTGATTTTGCTATAAGTATGAAGCTTGTTGTAAAAAATAAGATTGAAGAAGGCAAAGAAGATGAAGAAATATATGATTATTTAAAGAATAAATATGGAGAATGGATTGTATATGAACCAGAATTAAACCAAAATACATTTTTACTCTGGTCAATACCTTTGATTTTGTTCGCTTTTGGCGGCCTTTTAATTATTAGAAAAGTATCTATAAAGTAATGAGAATTTTTAATATGAAGATTTTAATTAAAACTTTAATAATTTCATTTCTTACTGTCTCATTTTCTAATGCAGAAAATAAATTGAGTTTTTACACTGGCATGTTCGATTTCAGCGATGATGGTAAGAGAGCAAATCTTTTCGGTGCCGAATATATAAATTTTAATGCTAGCAAAGATATTTTCTTAGGAAATGTTCAACCTGTAACAGGCGCAATGATAACGGCTGATGATGCAATATATATTTATACAGGCTATCAATTAAACCAAAAATCTAATTCAACTACTTTCTCACCTAGTTTTGCAATTGGATATTACGACGAAGGAGATGGTAAGGACTTAGGTCACGAAATTGAATTTAAGACACAAATACAGATACTATTTGATATTTCATCCAATTCTGAATTAGGTATTTCTTATAATCATATTTCTAATGCGAGTCTTGGAGATAAAAATCCTGGGGCAAATAGTTATATGTTTAATTTTACAAAAAAATTCTAACTTAAGATATGAGATTAAAAGATTGTCATAACTTTTATGACTTTAGAAAACTGGCAAAACAAAAGCTCCCATCTCCAATATTTCATTATATTGATGGGGCTGCAGATGATGAAATAACTTATGCAAGAAATAGTAGTGCATTTAATGATGTTGACTTAGTTCCAAATGTCTTAAGAGGTGTTGAAAATGTGGATTTGTCGACAACTATTTTTGGAAAAAAACTAGATTTACCTTTTTATTGTTCTCCAACAGCTCTGCAAAGGCTATTCCACTACGAAGGAGAAAGAGCGGTTGGAAAAGCTGCAAAAAAGTTTAACACGATGTTTGGTGTTTCAGCATTGGCTACAGTTAGTGTTGAGGAAATTTCATCTTTAATAGACACTCCAAAAATGTTTCAATTTTATTTCCATAAAGACAGAGGATTAAATGATTCTTGTTTAGAAAGAGCAAAAGCTGCAAAATTTGATGTGATGGCTCTAACTGTTGATACTATAACAGGAGGAAATCGTGAAAGAGATTTAAGAACTGGATTTACATCACCTCCAAAATTAACACTTTCGAGTTTGTTTAGTTTTGCCACAAAACCAATGTGGGGAATAAATTATTTAACCAAAGGAAAGTTTGAACTACCACATCTTCAAGATTTTGTTAAAGAAGGCACTGACACAAATACTTCAATAGGTAATTACTTTTCTACTATGTTGGATCAATCTATGAACTGGGACGATGCTGAAAAATTGTGCTCTCAGTGGGGTGGCCATTTTGCGCTTAAGGGAGTTATGAGTGTTGAAGATGCTAAAAGAGCAGTTGATATCGGATGCACTGGTATAATGGTATCAAATCATGGAGGAAGACAACTTGATGGATCTAGATCACCTTTCGATCAATTAGCTGAAATTGTTGATGCAGTTGGTGATAAGTTAGATGTTATTTGTGAAGGTGGATTTCAAAGAGGAACTCATATGTTAAAAGCTTTATCTATGGGTGCAAAAGCATGTGCTGGTGGAAGATTATATCTTTATGCCTTAGCTGCAGCAGGTCAAGAAGGTGTTGAGAGAGCACTTAACTTATATAAAACTGAATTAGTAAGAGATATGAAATTAATGGGCTGCACAAAGATCAGTGATCTTAGTCGAAACAATTTAAGATTTCGAAATGCATGAGCTTAAAGAATTGTTATAATTTTGAAGACTTTAGAAAGTTAGCTAAAAAAAGATTACCAGCTCCTATTTTTCATTACATTGACGGTGGTGCAGACGATGAAACCACTTTAAAAAGAAATACAAATTCATTTGACGATTGTGATTTAATTCCAAATATTCTTAGAAGCGTAGGAGAACCAGATTTATCAACCACAGTTTTTGGTAGAAGAATAGATATGCCAATTTTTTTATCTCCTACTGCTATGCAAAGTTTATATCATCCTGATGGAGACAAAGCTTCAGCTAGAGCTGCAGAAAAATTTGGTACAATGTATAGCATGTCGACAATGGCATCATTTTCTATTGAAGAAATTGCCAACATATCAAGTGGACCAAAATTATTTCAACTTTATATTCATAAAGATAAATCATTTACTGATGATTTGATTGATAGGTGTAAAAGAGCAAATTTTGATGGTTTGTGCTTAACAGTTGATACTTTGGTTGCGGGAAATAGAGAGAGAGACCACAGAACTGGTTTTACAACTCCTCCTAAATTTACATTAGAAAGTATAATGAATTTCGCCATGAGACCAGGATGGTTATTTAGATATTTTACGAATAAGAAATTTGAACTCGCAAATATTAAACACAAAACTGATAAAGGAACTAACATTACAAAATCTGTAATAGACTATGTTAATGAACAGTATGATCCACAAATGAATTGGGATGATGCTGAATATTGTATAAAAAAATGGAATGGACCTTTTGCATTAAAAGGTGTGATGTCAGTTGAGGACGCAAAAAGAGCAGTTGATATTGGTTGTACTGCGATAATAATTTCTAATCACGGAGGAAGACAGCTTGATGGATCAAGAACTCCATTTGATCAATTAAAAGCCATTTCGGATGCAGTGGGTGATAAGCTTGAGATAATTTTAGATGGAGGCGTTAGAAGGGGAACCCATGTTCTTAAGGCCTTAGCCGCAGGCGCAACCGCTTGTAGTTTTGGTAAAGCTTTTTTGTTTAGTTTAGGAGCGGGCGGACAGCAAGGAGTAGAGAGGCTGCTTCAAAATATGCATGATGAAATTAGACGAAATATGATCCTTATGGGCTGCAAAAGTGTAAAAGAGTTAGATAGATCAAAGATAATTTACCGTAATTAAATATTTTTTATAAATAATTTTTATAATTATTTTTACTTTAAATAAATAGACATGAAGTTGCTTTTCCGCTAGTTTGTCGACGAAAAATTATGATTGAATTAGCAAAAGCATTAAATCGTTTAGGAACTGAAAGTGCATTTTCTGTTTTAGCAGAAGCAAAAAAATTAGAAGCACAAGGCAAACCAATGATCCATTTAGGCCTAGGACAGCCTGACTTTAAAACTCCAAAACATGTAGTTGAAGCAGCAAAAAAAGCTCTAGACGATGGTCATCATGGGTATGTTTTATCAAATGGAATTCCAGAATGTCGAGAAGCTGTCGCAAGATGGGTTAAGAGACTTTATAATACTGATATTGATCCAAATAGAGTTTTAATAATGCCAGGTGGTAAACCTACAATGTATTATGCAATTACTTGTTATGGTGAACCGGGAGTTGAAATAATTCATCCAACTCCAGCTTTTCCAATTTATGAGTCAATGATTAATTATTCTGGAGCAAAGGCTGTTCCATATGACTTGACTGAGGATAAAGATTTAAAATTTGACCCTGACAAAATTCTATCTTTAATAACTGACAAAACCAGACTTTTAATATTAATTAATCCAAATAACCCAACTGGAAGTTTTGTTGAAAAATCTGCAATAGATTACTTAGCAAAAGAATTAGAAAAACATCCTCAAGTAACAATTTTAAGTGATGAAATTTATAGTAGACAAATTTTTGATTATAAAGAAATGCCAACTTTCTTTAACTACCCTAACTTGAGAGACAGATTAATAGTTCTTGAGGGTTGGAGTAAGGCATATTCTATGACTGGATGGAGACTTGGATGGAGTTTTTGGCCAGAGCATTTGGTTGAACATGTAAACAAACTTTTAATTAATAGTGTATCCTGCGTAAACGCTGCTGCGCAGTATGCGGGTATTGCAGCTTTAGATGGTCCAGAGGACTCAATTAAAGATATGTTAGATAAATTTACTCTAAGAAGAAATTTAATTCACAAAGGATTAAATGATTTACCTGGTGTCGAATGTAGCTTGCCCGGAGGAGCATTTTATGCTTTTCCAAATATAAAAGGAACAGGAATGAATGGATCTGAATTTTGTAAGAGAGCTATGCATGAAGCCGGTGTAGCAATTGTACCAGGAACCGCATTTGGTAAAACTTGCAACGATTTTGTTAGATTTAGTTTTGCTGCTTCCAGAGATAATATAATGCAAGCTTTAGAAAACATAGGCAAGATGCTTTCTAAATAAACTATATTTTTTATAATAATTTTTGTATTGTCTAGAAATGAATGAAACTGTTCAAGCAGAATTAAAAAAAATATTTAACGGGCGTTTTTCCACATCCGAATCTACGCGTGCAAATTATGCAAGAGGAGAAGATACTTACAATCCAATTTTATCAAAAGCTGTAGTTTTTCCAGAAACCAATGAAGAAGTTTCACAAGTTTTAAAACTGTGTAACGAACATAAAATACCAGTGGTTCCTTTTGGAACAGGAACATCTTTAGAAGGTCATGTAGTTGGTAATCAAAATGGAATCACAATTTCATTAGAAAAGATGAATAAGGTTTTAAGCGTTAATGCCGAGGATTTTGATTGTCGTGTTCAAGCCAATGTTACAAGAAAACAGTTAAACGAGTACCTGAGAGAAGATGGAGTATTTTTTCCAATCGATCCTGGTGCTGATGCAGCTCTCGGCGGTATGGCATCGACTTCAGCTTCAGGAACAATGGCTGTAAAATATGGAACAATGAGAACTGTTATTTCTGGTCTAACAGTAGTACTCCCAAATGGAGACATAATTAAGACGGGCGGAAGATCAAAAAAAACTTCTGCAGGTTATAATTTAACTAACTTGTTTATTGGCTCAGAAGGAACATTGGGTGTTATTACAGAAGTTCAATTAAGACTATCTCCAATACCCGAAAGTATTATGAGTGCTGTTTGTTACTTCCCAGATTTAGATTCAGCAGTAAAAACCGCTCAAGAAGTGATTCAGTATGGTGTTCCAATTGCAAGAATAGAGATGTTAAATAAAGATCAAATGGAAATCAGTATAAATTATTCAAAACTAGAAAATATTAAAGCATCACCAACTTTATTCTTTGAATTCCATGGAAGTGAACTATCAAATAACGAGTCGATAAAAATTGTCGAAGAGTTATCAAAAAATAATGGTGGAAGTGATTTTCAATGGGCATCTTCTCCTGAAGAACAAAAAATACTATGGAAAGCAAGGCATGATGTTTACTATTCAGTAAAAGCTTTAGGTCATGATATGAAAGTATATTCTACAGATGTTTGCGTACCAATTTCTAAGTTAGTCGAGTGTATTTCATGGGCGGAAAAAGAAGTTAAAAAATTAGGTCTAACTGCACCAATGGTTGGTCATGTTGGAGATGGAAATTTTCATTCAATTATATTGTATGATCCTGATGATGAAGAAAAACAAAAAAAAATTAGACAGTACAGCGATGATTTAATTAGCAAAGCTTTAGAGTTAGAGGGAACAATTACAGGAGAACATGGAATTGGTCTACAAAAGAAACATTACCTATTAAGAGAGCATCCAGACAATTTACCAGTAATGAAGGCTATTAAAAGAAGTATTGATGTTAACAATATTATGAACCCTGGCAAAGTTTTTGATCTAAATTAATCTAATAATAAAATGAAAAAAATTTTAATTACAAGGAGACTTTTAAGATCTTGTGAGGATAAAGCTAAAGAACTATTTGATGCTAATTTTAATTTAAACGACGAACTTTACTCTCAAAAGAAGTTAATAGAGATGAGTGCAGGCTGTGATGGTATTTTATCAGCTCTAACAGATAAGCTCGATGCAGAAACAATTAATAAATTACCTGATAGTGTTAAAATTATATCAAATTTTGCTGTAGGTTTTGGAAATATAGATTTAGAAGCCGCAAAGAAAAGAGGTATTACAGTTACAAATACACCAGATGTTTTAACTGATGCTACTGCAGAAATTGGGGTTTTGTTGATATTAGGTGCATGCAGAAGAGCATCTGAAGGAATTGAAAAAGCGAGAGAAGGTGGCTGGGTTTGGTCAGCAGATATGTTGATTGGTAAACAATTAACAGGAACAAGACTTGGAATACTTGGCATGGGTAGAATTGGTCAAAAAATAGGGAAAATAGCTAAATCTTTAGGTATGATCATTCATTATCACAATCGTTCAAAATTAAGCAAAGAAAAAGAACAAGGTGCAACTTACCACGACAACTTAAATAATTTGATGAAAGTTTCTGATGTTCTTTCAGTATGTTGTCCTGCATCTAAAGAGACAATTAATTTAATTAATAAAGATACACTAGAGTTATTACCTAAAGGTGCTGTTGTGACCAATGTTGCAAGAGGAGATATAATTGAAGATGAAGCTTTAATAGATGCTTTGGAAAGAAGAAAAGTTTATGCAGTTGGGCTGGATGTATATAAAAATGAACCAAATTTAAATCCAGGATATCTTAAACACAAAAGTGCTTTTATCCTTCCTCATTTGGGCAGCGCAACTAAAGAAACTAGAACCGCAATGGCTAATCTAGCTATAGATAATATTGATGAGTTTTTCAAAACAGGCGGATGCAAAAACAAAGTTAATTAACAATCTCAAGTTGTAATTGGTATTTAAAATTATTCTAACTTTCTAGACATATTTTTTATTTCAATTTAAAATTTATTTATAAAAAATTAATTTAGAGAGGAGAATAATGAAAGCACAGGTTTTACATAAGTACGACCCAGAGATGAAAGAGGGAACTTGGGTCAAAAATCAAGAAATGCCTGATCCAAAAATAGAAAAGGCTTCTGATGTAATAGTTAAAATTGGTGCAGCTGGTGTTTGTAGAACTGATCTACACATAATTGAAGGAGTTTGGAAACATATACAAGATCCAGACGGAAAACTACTTCCTTGCGTTATGGGTCACGAAAATGCTGGTTGGATAGAAGATGTTGGAAAAGACGTTACAGAATTTAAAAAGGGAGATCCAGTAATTTTGCACCCACTTATATCTGGAACAGATGGAACCTGTCTTGACTGTAGACGAGGTAACGACATGCATGCCGCCGCTGGAGCTTTCCCAGGGTTAAGTATTAAAGAAGGTGGATATTCAGAACTTTTAAAAACAAGTGTGAGGAATTTAATTAAATTGCCAACAGTATTGGCACCTAAAGATGTTGCTCCATTTTCTGATGCTGGTTTAACAGCATACAGAGTTGTGAAAAAAGCTACTAGGCATTTACTTCCTGGTCAAAGTTGTACAATCATAGGTGCAGGAGGATTAGGACATATTGCTATTCAATGTTTAAAAGCAATGTGTGCAGCAGATATAATTATTGTAGAGAAATCAGAAAAAGCTCTTAAACATGCAATGGAGCTAGGTGGAGATCATGGAGTTTTGATTGATGGAAACGAAATTGAAAAAGTCCAAGAGTTAACTAAGGGAAAAGGTTCTGAGGCTGTAATAGATTTTGTTGGCGAAAAAGGATCGACTGCAATGGGAATTCAAATGACTTCAAATGGAGGGTTTTATTACATCGTGGGCTATGGAGAAGAAATTAAATCTTTAGCCGTAGATCTAATAATATCTGAAAAAACAATAGTCGGAAATTTAGTAGGAACGTGGTCTGAATTATACGAACTCATGGAATTAGCTGATAGAGGAAAAGTCAAGCTATCTATGCAGGAATATAAATTAGATGATGCTAACAAAGCGCTACATGATCTTAATGATGGAAAAGTCAAAGGTCGTGCAGTGTTAGTTCCATAATTAACAACAAAGAGAGGAAAAAAGATGAAGACAATAAAAACTTGCGTAACCGCTCTAATATCAGCTTTGTTGGTATTTAGTCCTGTTGCGTATGCTGATAAGTGGAGTGATCAATTTCCACATATCAAAGCAACTGGGGATATTCCTGGTGATTGTTCTTACGAGTCTATGTCTAAGAAAAACTATAAAGGCAAGACGCTTAAGATTAATACACATGCTGTACCAGTCATGGGAGAGCCAACAGCTCTACATGCTGAGCAGTTCGCTAAACTTACAGGAGCAAAAGTTGACGTTACTCATACACCAGCAGGTGACTTATATGCGAAAGCAATGGTACCATTTCAAGCTGGACAAGCTCCATATGACATCGTTTTTGGGTTTTCAAACTTCATTAACGATTGGAGAAGATACTTAGAGCCAGTTCCAAAGAAATACGTTGAGATGAAACAAATGAAAGACGTTACTCCATCGCACATTGGTGTAGCATCTTGGGATGGTGTTATGTATCAGTTTCCGGTTGATGGAGACAGACATTATCTAAAATATAGAAAAGATGTAATTGATAATCCTGAGTACCAAAAACAATATAAGGAAGCTACTGGTAAAGAACTAAGAGTTCCTCAAACTTGGAAAGAGTATGGAGAAATGGCAGCTTACTTTAATAATTGGGACTGGGATGGAGATGGAGAGAAAGAATACGGATCTGCTGAAGTAATGAAAAAAGACGATCTAATGTATGCTGCTTTCTATTCAAGATCCGCTGCTTACTCAAAAAATCCTAAAACACCTGGTGGTTTTTTCTTTGATTTAGAAACTATGAAACCACTAATTAACAATCCAGGTTTTGTTGAAGCTTTAACTGACTGGGTTGAGGCAACTAAATATGTTCCTCCAGGAGGAATAAATTTTGGTTTAGGTGATGAAATTGGATCATTTGGTGGAGGACAAACTTTGTTTAGTTTTTCATGGGATGATGCATTCGTTGCAGCTATGCAACCGGATAGTCCAATAAACAATAAAGTTGGTGCTGCACAGTTACCAGGAGCAATGAAAGTTTGGAATAGAAAAACTAACTCTTGGGATGAAGGCTTTAACCAAGCTCCTTTCTTCGTATGGGGATGGGCAGTTGGAGTAGCTAAGAAAAGTAAAGAGAAAGAAATGGCTTTCGATTACCTATGTTTCTTTGCTAACGAAGCTAACCACCAAGCAGACATTGGAATTGGTAGATTTGGTGTAAACCCATTTAGAAATGATGACTTTAAAGTTGATGTATGGACACAAATTGGTTGGGATAAAGATATTGCTCAATCATATGTTGATACTCTTGCACAAATGGAACAAAGTAAAAATAGAGTATTTCCATTAAGAGTTCCTGGAACTTTTGAGTTTAATGCTGCATTGGCTACTGCTGCCGCAAAAGCATTAGCTGGTCAATTGTCTCCACAAGCTGCTTTAGACGAAGCTGCTAAACAGTGGGAAGATATACTAAACAGAGTAGGAAAAGATAACGTAAGAAAAGCCTATGCTGTTGGTGTAGCAATGGAAGATAATAAGCAATAATTTTGTATAACTTGTGGCCGTTTTTTAACGGCCACATTTTAAAATAATCCAAAAAAAAAATTATGAATTTTAAACACAAGTTTGTTTTTTTATTCCCGGGATTGTTTGTACTTATTGGAATTTTAATTTTTCCAATTATTTTTACTATTAGATTAAGTCTTTCTGGATGGAATAGTTATACACCAGAAATGAACTTTATAGGTATTACGAATTATATAAGGTTATTTACTGATGACCCGAGGTTTTGGGAGTCTTTTTTTAGGTTAAGTTTTTTATCGGTTACCACAGTTATTCTTCAATATGTTATCGGATTTGCTCTAGCGATGATGGTTTGGAGAGAAATAAAATTTAAAAGATTTTTTAGAGTAATTTTTCTAGTACCAATGATGACAACTCCAGTAATAATGACAGTTATTTGGAGAACATTTTTTCATGAGTCACTAGGTCCTGTAAATGATTTGTTAGGTGGATTAGGAGTAAAACCTATTTTATGGTTGAGTGATCCAGTTATTGCAAAGTTTACTGTTATAAT
Source organism: uncultured Pelagibacteraceae bacterium (assembly GCA_902624535.1). Lineage (GTDB taxonomy): Bacteria > Pseudomonadota > Alphaproteobacteria > Pelagibacterales > Pelagibacteraceae > Pelagibacter. The sequence goes on from CACNYF010000001.1 coordinate 93,636, forward strand.
TGTTGAGGTTTGGCAATGGACACCGTTTATGTTTTTACTATTACTAGCTGGACTTTTGTCACTTCCAAAAGAACCCTTTTTGGCAGCCGCTATAGATGGAGCAAGTCCATTTAGAAAATTTGTTTATGTAACTTTTCCTTTGATGGCTCCAATATCAATTGGAGCAATAATAATAAGACTTATCGAGGCTTCAAAAATAATGGATACAGTGTTTGTTTTGACTTCAGGAGGACCAGGTACTGCAACTGAGACCTCAAGTTTTTATATTTATATTAAAGGATTAAGAGAATTTCAGATGGGTTATGCAGCAACCTTATCTTTCACTTATCTTGTCATAATGATTATCAGTTTAACGATAATAGCTAAAGTTTTAACCAAATTAATGATCAAAGAATAACTATGAGCAAACTTTACACTTTTCTTAAATATTTCTTTATTACATTTTGGACTGTATTTGTTGTTGCGCCATTTCTTTGGGCTGTATCAACATCTTTTAAAGACTTCCAATCTGTAAATAGTAAAGTAACTTATATTCCTTGGTTAGATTTCGAGCCAACATTGGAGGGTTGGAGAGTTTTAATTAAATCTCCTGCGAAAGGTGGAGTAGATATTGTTGAGCCTTATTTTAATAGTATTTTTGTAACCTGTACTGCTAGTTTAATAAGTATTGTTCTTGGAACACTTGCTGCTTATGCACTATCAAGATTTACTTTTAAAGCTGGATTTGTAAGAAACAACGATATTACTTTTTTCTTCATTTCACAAAGAATCATGCCTCCAATTGTATTATCAATTCCTTTCTTTATTTTTCTCAGCACAATAGGATTGCTTGATAGTTTATTAGGTCTAGTGGTCGTATATATCGTTTTATTAATGCCAATTGCTGTTTGGATTATGGTAGATTTTTTTAATAGAGTTCCAAAAGAATTAGATGAGACTGCATTAATTGATGGGTGTAATCCTTATCAAGCTTTCTATAAAGTTGTTTTACCAAATTCAATACCTGGTTTAATTGTTGCTGGAATGTTTTGTATTATTTTTGGATGGATAGATTTCTTTTTTGCATTTATTTTAACATTTACTGAAGTACAATTGTTACCTGTAAAAGTCGTTGCGCTTAATTCATCAATAACACCATGGTGGAGCCTTTCGGCATCTGCTTTGGTTTCAGTTGCACCATTAATAATTGTTGCATTTATAGTTGAGAGATATCTATCAAAAGGAAATTTATCAGGAGCATTAAAATAATGAATTTAATTGGAGAGAAAATTTCTTATAAACCTGATGAGCAATTTCATTTAAACGATGTCTCGTTTAATTTTAAAAAAGGTAATTTGTATACCATTTTAGGCAGAACTTTATCTGGCAAAACGACTCTTTTAAAAACAATTGCAGGATTATTAAATCCAGATCAAGGCTCAATTTCTTTTGAGGAAAAAGACTTTATTAAAATACCAGTTTGGGAAAGAAATGTTGCTATGGTCTATCAACAATTTATTAATTACCCTCATTTAAATGTTTATGAAAACATAACTTTTCCATTAGAACAAAGAAAATTAAGTCCTGAGCAAATAAAAAAAGATGTAGATGATGCTCTAAAAACTGTAGGATTAGTTGGATTTGAAAATAGAAAAATTCAGGAATTATCTGGTGGGCAGCAACAAAGGGTTGCACTTGCAAGATCACTTGCAAAAAAAGCAAAAATTTTGTTGCTAGACGAACCGTTAGTTAATTTAGATTACAAACTTAGAGAACAATTAAGAGAAGAATTTAAAAGAATTTTCTCAGAAGGACTGTCCCAAGATACAATTTTAATTTACTCAACAACAGATCCTCAAGAAGTAATGGAACTAAATGGAGAAGTAATTGTTTTAGATGAAGGGAAGGTATTACAAAAAGGGCCTGCCAAAGAGATTTTTGAAAATCCATCTAATTTAAAAGTTGCAGAAATATCAAATGATCCACCAATGAATGTTTTAAAGGGTTCAAAAAATCCAAAAAATCTGAACTTTGAGAATATTTCTTTAGAAATTCCAAATCATTTTAAGAATTTAGAAGATAAAGATTATAATTTTGGAATTAGAGCTTCAGAAATAAAACTTGATAAAAATGGTGAAGAATTCGAAATAGAATTAGCAGAGATTAGTGGTTCAGAAACATTGCTCCACCTAAAAAGAGGAAATTCAAAAATAATTGCTTTAATCGAGGAAGTAATGAATTTTAAAATTCATGAGAAAGTAAAAATAAATTTTAATGTAAATAAGTTTTATGCTTTTGGAGAAGATGAAAAATTGGTTTCGTCGCCATATGGAGGAACAAATGGCTAAAATTGATTTATCAAATATTTCTCATACCTATAATCCTCTAGATCCAAAACCAACATATGCTCTTAATCCGTTTTCAATGACATGGGAAAATGGCAAGCGGTATGCAATTTTGGGACCTTCTGGGTGTGGAAAAACCACAATGTTAAATATTGTTTCTGGATTAGTGAGGCCATCCAAAGGTGAAATATTATTCGATGAAACACCTGTGACCGATTTAAAAACGGAAGATAGAAATATTGCCCAAGTTTTCCAATTCCCTGTAATTTATAATACAATGACTGTTTATGATAATTTAGCGTTTCCACTAAGATGCAGGGAATTTACAAAAGATAAAATTGAAGAAAGAGTAAAAGCAGTTTCAGATACTTTAAATTTATCTTCATTTTTAAACTCACCAGCGAGAAAATTAACTGCTGATCAAAAACAACTTATCTCTTTAGGTAGAGGGTTGGTTCGAGAAGACGTTGCAGCTGTTTTAATGGACGAACCTCTTACAGTTATAGACCCAGATTTAAAATTTAGACTTCGAAGAAACTTAAAAGAAATCAATGAACAATATAAAACAACGTTGGTTTATGTAACTCATGATCAAAACGAAGCTATGACTTTTGCCGAAAATATAATTGTTATGGATCAAGGTGAAATCGTACAAGTTGGATTGCCAAAAGATTTATTTGAAAAACCTAAAACAACTTTTGTCGGTTATTTTATTGGCTCTCCCGCGATGAATATTTTTCATTCAACTGTATCCTCTGATCATGAAGTAAAAATTAATGATACCACTATTAAGACAAATTCAAATTTAGGAAATTTAAAAGATAAAAATGTTAAACTCGGAATTAGATCCGAGTTCATAGAATTGGCCGAAAAGGAAAAAAGTAATACTGTTAAAATTAAACTCACAAGAGTTGAGGACTTTGGTAATTTTAAGCTACTTACAGGAAAAATGGGTGATTTAGTGATTAAGTCAAAAGTAGAAAGAGAAAAACCCATTCCAGACGGAGAATTAAATTTATATTTTCCACCTGAGAAATGTTGCGTTTATTCTGATGAAAAATTAGTTTAAAGAATAAATGAAACTCCTAAATTTATCAGCACAACAACTTTTAAAAAAACTTAAAAATAAACAATTAACTTCTGTTGAACTTTGTAAAGCCTATATCAATCAAAAAAAAAAATATGATAAGAATATTCAGGCTTGGGAATATTTTAATGAAAAAAAACTACTAAGTGATGCAAAAAAATCTGACAATCAAAGAAAAAAATTAAAATCTTTAGGAGTTTTGCATGGTCTACCAGTAGCACTTAAAGATATTATCTCAACATCTGAAATGCCAACAAAATATGGCGCAAGAATAAAATTAAAAAAAAAAAATAATTTAGATGCTAAAATTGTTGAGCTCTTAAAAAAAGCTGGAGCAATAATTATGGGTAAAACCGTAACTTGTGAATTAGCATTCTTATCGCCATCGAAAACTAAAAACCCACATGATTATTCAAGAACACCAGGGGGTTCATCTAGCGGCTCTGCAGCCGTTATTGCATCTGATATGGCGCCATTATCAATTGGAACTCAAACGGGTGGATCTGTAATTAGGCCAGCCTCTTATTGTGGAGTTGTTGGTTATAAACCTACTTATGGATTAATTTCTAGAAATGGTGTTTTGCAAACATCATATAATTTGGATCAAGTCGGAGTATTTGGAAAAACAATTGGTGATGTAGAACTCTTATCGAAAGTTTTGTTTGCTAAAGATGATGCAGATGAAACAACAACAAGTATTAGTTTTCTTAATAAAAAAATTAAAATAAAAAAATCAAAATTTGTTTTTTATAAAACCAAACGTTGGAGAAATGTTGATAGTATTTCAAAAAAATCATTTAACAAATTTATTTTAAAAAATAAAAAAATAATAAATGTTGAAGCTGCCCCTAAGTATTTTGAAGATATGATTGATTGTCATACGATTATATATGAGACAGAGATGGCTCAAAATTTCCATCATTATTACATAACTTCAAAAGGAAAACTTTCTGTAGAAATTAAGAAGGCAATTATTAATGGATTAAAACATTCTGCAAAAGATTACGCTTTAGCATTAGATGCAATGAGAACATATTCAAAAAACTTAAACAGTATATTTGAAAGGTTTGATGCAATTATAACTCCAAGTAGTTGTGGAATTGCGGACAAAGGATTTAAGACAACTGGTAGTCCCGAATTTAATAAGATTTGGTCTCTTGCACATGTTCCTTGCATTTCATTGCCAATTTTGAAAGGAGAAAAAGATTTACCTTTAGGATTACAAATTATAGGTAAACAATTCGAAGACCTAAGCATGCTAAGGCTTGCAAAAATATTTGAGAATTAAACAGAATCCATAAAAATCTACAATCGTAGATTGTAATTAAGTTGAAGAATTTTACTTTTTTAAAATGACTCTAATAAGCATTTATGCTTTAAATGCACCAGTTAATTAACTTAAATAGAGGAGAAATAATGATTAAAGAAAAAAAACTATTGAAGGGCAAAACTCCTTCAAGACGTAAATTCTTTAAGGCTGCCGCTGCGACTGGTGTTGCTGCTGTAGCTGCATCATCTTTAGCTGCTCCAGCTGTTGCCAAAGAAAGAATTGAAGCTTCTATGGTAGCTACATGGGGAAGAGATTTCCCAGGTTTAGGAACTGGTGCGCAAAGATTTGCTCAAAGAATTACAGACATGAGTGATGGAAGAATTCAAGTCACTTACTATGCAGCAAACGAGAGGGTTAAAGCGTTTGACTCATTTGATGAAGTTGCTTCAGGTAACTCGCAAATGTATCACGCTGCTGACTACTACTGGGTTAAAAAAGATCCAGCTTGGGGTTACTTTACAGCTGTACCTTTCGGTTTCACTTATACTGAAATGAACGCATGGATTAGATTTGCTGGTGGTCAACAATTATGGGATGAACTATCAGACAAGTTTGGTCTAAAAAACTTTATGTGTGGAAGCACAGGAGTTCAAATGGGTGGATGGTTTAACAAGAAAATTAGAAGCCCTAATGACTTCAAAGGTCTTAAAATGCGTATGCCTGGATTAGGTGGACAAGTTATCGGTAAACTTGGAGGATCTCCAGTTTCACTTCCTGGTGGACAAATTTATGAAAACCTTGTTTCTGGTGCAATTGATGCAACAGAGTGGGTTGGTCCATGGAATGATGAAGCAATGAAATTCCAAGAAGCTGCTAAATACTACTACTATCCTGGTATGCACGAGCCTGGATCAATGTTAGCATGTGGAACAAACAAGTCTTGGTTCACTAGCTTATCAAAATCTGATCAGTTATTAATTGAAGCTGCTGCAGCAATGGAAAATGACGTTATGATGTCAGAGTACAATGCTAAAAACGGTGCTGCATTAGCAAGATTAATAAACGACCATGGTGTTAAACTAGAGAAGTTTAGCGACAAAGTTTATGATGGATTTGCTGGAGCTGCTAACGAAGTATTTGAGGAAACAAGAGCAAGCAGTGGTCTCGCAGAGAGAATTCACTCTAGTTTCTTAAAGGCTAGAAAAGACATTGGTTCTTGGACGAACTTGTCTGACTCACCTTATATTTCTCAAAGAAACAGAGCTTTAGGAATGTAATAAATCTTAATTTAACGATTAAAAGGGCCCTTTATTGGGCCCTTTTTTTTGTTTCAAATTGAGTACTATTTAAGTAGTTTATCCCGATAATGAATTCAAAAAATAGTAACTTTGCACTTTATTTAAGAATTTTAAGCTATTCAGTTTTGGCTTTCACATTAGCCTTTCTTCTTAACAATGTTTTAACAGTTTGGAGTGATTGGCCAGGAATTAAAAAAATATTTTCTCATCACGAATTATTTGGTTTTAAGAAAAAAGAACTTGGAGGATCTGATTTAAATTATGGGTACATGCAAATTGGAGTTTACTTAATTTGTATTGCAGCAGTGGTCTTTTATGTTTTTAGAACATACTCACAAACTTTAGAGCAAGATTCGAAAATATTATCAAAATTTTCTGCATATCTTGTTAGATCATCATTTTGGGCAGTATTTTTAGTTGGTGTAGCTGACTTTGTTATTTCTTTTATGGTGGTCGAAAGATTATGGGAAGCAATATTCAGTCCTGAAGTAAAAGCATTAATGGTTAAAGCTCCTGTAAGAATTACTTATATTCACTTCCCTATTATATTAATTTCTTTTGTAATTGGTTACTTTACAAAATCAGTCGGTTTTATTTGGTTAGCTGTATTAGTTGTTGTAAGTGAATTTATTATTGTTTTATCAAGATTCATATTTTCATATGAACAAGCATTCCAAGGTGATTTGGTTAGATTTTGGTATGCAGCACTTTATTTATTTGCTAGTGCGTATGCATTAATTCATGAAGGCCACGTAAGGGTCGATGTACTTTATTCCTCTTTCAGTGAGAAAAAGAAGGCATGGACGAATATGATTGGATCAGCTGTTTTAGGAGTTCCACTGACATTAATAGTGATATTTTTAGGTCTAAATGGAAAAGCAAGTATTATAAATGGGCCTGTTGTAGCTTTTGAAGTTACACAACAAGGGTCTAATGGTCTTTATCTTTTATATTTAATGGCAGTATATCTAGCTGTTTTTGCAGTTACTATGCTCATTCAATTCACAAGTTATTTTATGGAAAGCAGTCACAAAATTTTAAAAGGCGTTAAAAATTAAATTATGGAAACATTTTTTTTAGCAGTTCTAGTTGCAATTATGATTGTCGCTCTTGCTTCGGGTTACCCTGTTGCTTTTGCACTACCTGGTTCAGCTATTATTGCAATCGGTTTAGCAGCATTTTTTGGTTACATATTTGAGGGAGACTCCAGTGCTTTTTTTGCTGTAGATGGACCGATAGAATGGTTAGTTGCAGGTATTACAAATTTTAGGAGTAATTATTGGGATGTAGAAACGGATACTTTGATCGCTATTCCTTTATTTATTTTTATGGGAATTATGCTTCAAAAATCAAAAATTGCTGAAGATTTATTGATAACAATGGGTCAATTATTTGGACCAATTCCAGGTGGTTTAGGAATTTCTGTAATATTTGTAGGAGCTCTATTAGCAGCTACTACCGGTATCGTTGGAGCAACTGTAATCGCAATGGGATTAATTTCATTACCAACGATGTTGAATAATAAGTATGACAGACAACTTGCTAGTGGAATAGTTTGCTCATCAGGAACATTAGGTCAAATTATTCCTCCATCAATTGTTTTAATTATTATTGCTGACCAATTGGCAAGTGCATCTGATGTTGCAAATAATTTAAGACAAAATGATTATAAAGCCTTAACCGGTGAATTTAATATGCCAGGTGAATTTAGAGTAGGCTCATCAAGTGCAGGTGATATGTTCTTAGGAGCACTTTTACCAGGCCTTGTCTTAGTCGCTCTTTATATGATCTATGTGTTCATTTTTGCCAGAATAAAGAAAGGTGTTGCACCTCCAGTTCCATTCAAAGGAAAATTTGATTTAAAATTTTGGTTAAGAGTAGTTGTAATTATCATACCACCACTTGCATTAATATTTGCTGTATTAGGTTCAATTTTAATGGGTATCGCGACTGTAAACCAAGCAGGTTCAATTGGAGCAATTGGTGCTACTTTGATGGCTGGATATAGATTATATGAAGGAAAGAAAAGTGCATTTTATCCTTTAATTTTAATTATTGGGTCTCTAATTCCAATTACATTCTTTGCATCAAATTATGAATTAAACGTAAAAAATTTGGAGGAAAGAGATTTAAGTGCAATCTTTATAACCGCATTCTTTGTAGTCATACTTATATATGGAATAGGTTGGAGTTTTTGGAGAACTTTTAAAACAGAAAATGTTTTAAAAGAAGTAGTAACAGAAACTTGTGTAACTACTTCAATGGTATTTATTATTCTATTAGGTGCAGCGATGCTTACTTCAGGATTTAGAGCTTTTGGAGGAGAAGAATTAGTAAGAGACTTTTTACAAGATTTGCCAGGCGGTTTTTGGACACAATTTGTTGTTGTGATGATAGTAATTTTCTTGCTAGGTTTCTTCTTAGACTTTATTGAAATCGCAGTTGTCGTTGTTCCAATAATTGCACCAATATTATTGGCAGAAACTGGAGCAAACGTCACAGCAGTATGGTTAGGAGTTATGATTGGTGTGAACTTACAAACATCTTTCTTAACGCCACCGTTTGGATTTGCATTATTCTACTTAAAAGGAGTAGCTCCAAAAATTGTAAAAACACTAGATATTTGGAAAGGTGTTGTACCTTTTATTATTCTTCAGTTAATAGGCTTAGGAATAGTTGGGGCATACCCTAGTTTGGTAAATTATCTACCTAACAGAGTTTATTTGACTTCGAATGTGGCACCTCCACCAATGAACCCTAAATTGCAATACTGTTTACAAGAATATAAATTTGCGAGATTTGATACAAATGGTGAAGCAATTAAAAATGCAATATTGAATTTTCAAGCCGCTGCACCAAAAAATCTTCCAGACGATAAAATGGAAATTTTAGAAGATCATTTTGATAGTGCTTTAGCAACATTTGCATTAGTAGATAAATTGAAGAAAGTTGAAGTAGAATATAATGCATATGCTGTCGATTATAGAGATTTACATTTTTCTGTAAGGAAGAAGCAGAAAAAAATCCTTAAGCTGAACAAAAAAATAGATAAATTTAAAGCCGAAATAAGAAATCTAGATGATGACGAGTTAGATGAAAAAAATAAAATTGAATTAAAAATTGAAGAAGTGAAACTTGAAATAGACGAAATAAGTAATTCAATCCCAGATACTTGGAAGTCTAAAAACTCAGAATTTGATAAAATAAATAAAGCCAAGAACACTACAACAAAAAGATATAGAAGAAATGTTGATGAGGCTTATGACTTACTAGATCAGTTTGCATTATTTATAAACGATGGTGTTAAGTTAGAGGAAGTATCAAAAGATATTAAACAATTAGATTACTTTGTAGCAATGGAAAGCAATACAAAAGTTTATGAAAGATCCATACCTATAATGGATGGACTTTTTGATAAATTAAGCGAAGTTTCTGGAATGGATGAATTTTTAAACACTGTAGATGATCTTGTGTCGCTTGTTGACTCTGACGATATTGATCCCGTAAAGGTAAGAGCAAAGTCTAAAGAAGTTGTAGAGTTATTCAACAAAGAGGTGAGTTGGAGAGCAGATGCAAAACAAAATTTAATGCCAAAACTTCAAGCATATAATGATGCGATTAAAGAAACAATTGGATTAAGATTACAATCCAAATTAACTAAAGAGCAGGCTATATATGTATCGAAATGTAATTCAATACATAGAGATATTTCTTTAAACTTCTAAATTGTTATTTGATCAATTATTTCAGATCTAGAATATAAACCCAACTCCTCTGCTTTTATTTTTATTTTGGAATTCATTTCTTTAAGTGTAGGAGTATCAATTTTAAGTTTGTTTCCTAATTCTATTATTGATCCTATAATTGGATCTATTTCCAATGGTCTTTTTGCATGAAGATCTTGAGTTGTCGAAGGTTTATGACCAATAATAGATATAGCGGCTTTTATTCTGTGATCTATCGAAACATTAAATTTTACTCCAACTTTTTCTCCAACACTCTTACATTCTTCCATCATTTTTCTAACAGTGCCTAAAAGATTTTCGTCATTTCCAATCTCATCTAAACTTTTATCGTGCAATGCGCTTATTATATTAAATGAGCAATTACCCCACAATTTTATCCAAATTTCATCTCTTAAATTATTTTTTTGTGGGACTTTCATTCCTCCTTTTATTAACAAATCTGCAATCTTTTTTAATCTTTCAGATTTGACACTCGATGGCTCCCCCATTGATAATCTTTCACCTTGATTGTGTTTGACTACTCCTGGTTCAACAATTTCACATGCAGGATAAACAACACATCCTATTGCTCTTTCTGGGTTAATTTCCTGCCAAATTTTTCCATTTGGATCTACACTTTCAATGTATTTATTATCTAACAAGGTACCTGTGTTTGCTTTGTAAAAATACCACCAAGGCAATCCATTAACCGCAGAAATTATTGATGTATTTTTATCCATAATTTTACTTATGGATGAGGTTATTTTTGTAATACCGTGAGCTTTTACAGAGATGAAAATATAATCTTGAATATCAAGTGTACTTGCATCATCTGTAACTTTAAAATTAAAATTTTCAGTTTTCCCATCTTTAATAAATGTAAGACCTTTTTTTTCTATAGCCTCTTTGTGGGGGCCTCTTGCAACCAATGAAACATCCGCTCCAGCTTTTTTAAGGCATGTTGCAATATAACCACCAATTGAACCAGCTCCAAATATACAAATTTTTGTCATCAACCTATTAATCCAAAATTCTTTGCTAGTGTGTTTCTTTGTAATTTACCAGTGGCTCCTTTTGGAATTTCTTTAACAAAATATATTTTTTTAGGAATTTTAAATTTAGCTAGCTTTTCTTTTGCAAAATTTTTGACGTCATCTTCATTGCAAGTTTTGCCTTCTTTTATTATTATTGCTGTTGCTATATCTTCGCCCAACATTTTATCTGCATAACCAAAACAAACAGCAGCTTCGATTGCCGGATGATCCATAAGCACATTGTCAACTTCTAGTGGTGAAATTTTTTCTCCACCTTTATTTATAATTTCTTTAAGTCTTCCAGATATTTTTAAATAACCTTCATCGTCAAAATAGCCTTGGTCTCCTGTTCTAAACCATCCGTTACTAAAGCTATTTTTATTAGCTTCTGGGTTATTTTCATATCCAACTGTTACATTTGAACCTTTAATACAAACTTCGCCTTCTTCTCCATTTTTCATAATATTATAATCATTGTCCATTATACAAACATCTGGTCCAGCAGGTATTCCTACAAAACCAGGTTTTTGCTTTTGAGGTGGTAGAGGATTGGAAGTCATTTGATGTGTTGCCTCAGTCATCCCATAAGCTTCAATTACAGGACAATTAAAAACTAAGTTTAATTTTTCAAATACTGCTGGTGGCAAAGATGCAGATGATGATCTTAAAAATCTTAAATTCAAATTTTTTGCCAAATCTAAATTTTTGTCTGCTCTCATAAGTATTGCTTGATGCATAGTAGGAACTCCAGAGTACCATGTAATTTTCTCTGACTTAGCTTGATCTAAAAATTTTAAAGCATTAAAACCACTTGTAGCGCAAACAGATGCGCCTACTTTCATAGATGAGGCTAGTACTGCTATTAGTCCATGAATATGAAATAAAGGCATTATGTTTAGGCAATGATCTTTATCGGTTAATTTTAAGCTCTTTGAAATATTATTTGATGAAGAATAAATATTACTATTTGATAAAGGAACAATCTTAGGTCTTGATGTTGTGCCAGATGTGTGAAGAACCAAAGCTTCTTGATCTTCATTAGGTAAATTATATTCAGCGGATTTGTCAAAAAGATTGAAGTCACCCGCTAGATTACTTTCTGAATTTTTTAGTTCACAAACAGGTATTCCCAGTTTTTTTGCGACCTCAGTTACTACGTTTTCTGAATTTTTTTCAACTAAAACTATTTTCGGTTTTAAATCTTTTAAATAAAATTCAAATTCCTCAGATTTATAATTCGGATTTAAAGGTGCAGCTGACATATAACTTGATATAGCTAAAAAACTTGTTGCCATATACGGTCCATTTGGCAATACAATTGCTGCTCGGTCTGAATTGGATATTCCGTATCCGGCTAGTTGCTTGGATATTCTATGAATTAGTCCTTTCAATTCTGCATATGTTAGAGGATTACTACCATCACTAGTTATCGCTATATTGTCGTTATTTTGATCTTCAATGATATTTCTAACAATTTTTTCTGTCATTTAGTTAATAGCCTTGAGCATATCCATCTTTTCTAGGATCTGACCCACCAATTAAATTGCCTTTTGCTCTATCAATCTTAATTGCTTGGCCGCCTCCATGTGTTCCATCTATATATTCAACATTATGTCCTAAATCTTTTAAACCCTGATAGATTGATTTATCTACAGTTTTTTCAAGTTTATAAATATTACTAAAATGAAATGCTCGTGGAAAAGTAATGGCTTGCTGAGGTGACAAACCATAATCTAAAATACTATTTAAAACATGTACTTGACCAACCGGCTGGTACTGTCCCCCCATTACACCATAACTTAAATTACAATCACCATCTTTATTAATAACCATTCCTGGTATTATTGTGTGCAATGGTCTTTTTAAACCTTGTATGCAGTTCGGATGTCCCTCTTCAACTCTAAAATTCGTTCCTCGATTATGTAAAACTACTCCAGTTTTCTGACTCGTTATACCTGATCCAAACGCATAACAAACAGAATTAATCATAGAAGCAACATTTAGATCTTTGTCAACAACAGTTAAATAAACAGTCTCAGGGTGATTTGGAATATTTAAATCGCCAACATCAGCACAACTATTTACAGAAATATTTTTATAAATATTATCTATATTATCTTCACTTAATATTTTTTTTAAATCTAAATTTACAAAATCAGGATCACCTATCGTCTCTTCTTTTAATTTATAAGCTTGCTTTGTTACCTCAGCTTCTAAATGAAATCTTTCAACACTATTTACATTATATTTTTCTATAGATAATTTTTCTAATAGTTTCATCATTACTAGCACTGTAATACCAGGACCACTTGGAGGACACTGATGAACACTTATATTTCTATAATCTGCAGATATAGTTTCTGATCTTATGGTATTTTGTTTTTGAAAATCTTCGATTGTATGAAGTCCACCTAAATCATTTAGACTTTTGATAATATCGTCTGCAATTGAACCACTATAAAATTCTTTAACTCCTTTTTTTGAAATTAATTCTAATGTTTCGCCTAATGCTTGACTTTTTCTCAGATCATTTAATTGATAGCTTTTTCCATCTTTTAACATATGGATTTTTGAATTTTTATTTTCTGAAAGTTTATTTAAACTATTATTCCAAGCATTTGATACAACATTTGTTACTTTGTAACCATTTTTTGCAACATCTATTCCCTTGTGAAATAATTCCTCAAATTCTAACGAACCAAACTCATCATGTATCTTATTCCAGGCATCTAGAGCACCAGGAATAGTAACAGAATGAGGGCTTGTTAAACCAATTTTATCAATATTATTTTTTTGAAAAAAATCATAATTTGCTTTTTCTGGTGCCATTCCAGATCCATTAAATGATACCGGATCTTTTCCATTCATTTTAATTATTGCAAAGCAGTCTCCTCCTATACTTGTAGCATTTGGTTCAGTAACTGATAAAACTATTGATGCAGCAATTGCTGCATCTACGGCATTTCCACCTTTTTTTAATACTCTCAATGCTTCTTCTGTAGCTATAGGATGAGAAGTAGCTGCCATCCCGTTGGCAGATATAGCATCTTTATCTTTTGTTGATTGATTATTCATTATAGAACTTTACTTTCATAAAAAATACAAATGATCAATAAAATAAATAAAAGTGTTATAATTTTTTGTGCTTTTGCATTTGGTTTTTTTATATCTAATTTAGTAAGATCGATCACTGCTACATTAACTCCTGTTTTAACTTTAGAATTTGACTTGTCAGCAGCAAATTTAGGTTTGTTAGCTGGTGGTTATTTTATTGGCTTTGCATTTATGCAACTTCCACTTGGTTTTTTACTAGATCGTTTTGGACCCAAAAAAATAATATCTTCTTTTTTAGTCATAGCAGTAGTGGGTACAATCTCCTTTGCTTTAGCTAAATCTTTTAATGGTTTACTCTTATCAAGAATATTCATCGGAATTGGAGTAAGTGCATGCATGATGGGCCCGCTTACAGGATATAGAGTTTGGTTTGCAGAAAAATATCAACAAAGAGCAAATTCATGGATGCTTATGGTTGCAAATTTTGGATTTGTTTCCTCAACTTTACCTGTGCAACTACTTCTGCCTATAATTGGTTGGAGATGGATTTTTGGTGTGATAGCCATCTTAATAATTTTTAGCATAATATTTATTTTAATTGCCATCCCAAAATGGGATCAAAAAAACGAAATTAACGAAGAAAATAAAAATCATACCTTTTCAACAATTTGGAAAAACAAGTTTTTTATTAGCGTAATACCTTTGGGGTTTTTTAATTATGGGGGCATTATGGCTATTCAGACTTTGTGGGCTGGACCATGGATGCTTAATGTAACTGGATATAATGCTTTACAGAGCGCAACAGGATTATTTTGGATAAATATTGTTATGCTCGTTGGTTTTTTTGTTTGGGGTTACATTTTACCAAAATTATCTGAATTTGGCTTAAGCAGCATGAAACTTCTAAAACTTGGTTTGCCCTTAGGTTATATTGTGTTGTTAATAATCGCGTACCTTGGTCAAAAAGCAGGAGCAACTTTATTTACATTGTATATTTTAACATCAATAGTTATCTCATTAATTCAGCCTGCTGTAGCTTTAAATTTCCACAAAAGTCTTGCAGGAAAATCATTAACTTCTTTTAATGTTTTATTATTTTCTGGAACTTTTTTTATGCAATGGGGAATAGGATTATGTATTGATTATTTTCAATCCACTGGATACTCATTAATAAATAGTTATCAGATTTCTTTCTTAATCTTTTTTATAATTTGTTTATTCAGTTATATTTTCTTTTTATCTCTTAATAAAAATGAGTAAAAATTACTTTGGATATTTTCTTCTGCTTTTTCAGCCTTTATTTATGGCCAGCAATCTCATAGTTGCTAGAGGTGGGGTTGATGATGTACCACCAATTACCTTATCTTTTTGGAGATGGTTTTTATTTTTTTTTATTTTATTTATCTTTAATTTTAAATATTTAATTAAAAATTATCGAATTATTAAGCAAGAGAGTAAAAAAAGTTTTTTCCTTGGTTTAATGGGCTGTGGTGTATGTGGAATTTTTCCATATATGGCTGGTTCGTCCACAACTATTGTAAACATGGGGATTCTTTATACGTCTTCACCAATTTTTATAATTTTAATTTCATATTTTTTTTACAAAGATAAAATTAATATTTTACAATTCGCTGGTTTACTATTCTGCTTATTAGGCGTTTTTTCTGTAATTTTAAAAGGTGATATTAATTTACTTTTAGAATTAAAATTCGCCTCTGGAGATTTTTGGATGTTAGGCGCAGCATTAGGATGGGCGATATATACTGTAATGTTATTTCAATGGAAATCTGAGCTTTCTTTTTTCCCTAGACTTACATTAATCTCTTTTTTTGGTTTTGTAAGTATTTTGCCATTCTATTTTATTGAACATACTTATTTTGAGAAAGCATTAATTAACAAGGAGTTTTATTATTGGATTTCATTTGCTGCTCTTTCTCCAGGAATTATTGCATTTTCATTGTACACTCTAACTATAAAATATTTGGGACCTTCTACTACTGGATTTACTCTTTACTTATACACAATTTATGGTGCTTTTTATGGGATATTATTTTTTTCAGAAATTTTAGAAAATTATCATCTAATTGGAACTATATTAGTATTTTTTGGAATTTATTTAGTAAGAAGAAAAAATAAAAATGAAATTAAAGCCTAAAATGTTATTTGCAAAAATCCTGTTTTATATTTTTATTATTTACTTTGGAGTTTCTCTCATAGTTTATTTTTATCAAAGAAAATTATTATACCATCCTGGAGAAAATAACTATTTAGATGAGGGACCTCTATCTCACAAAATCGAAAAAGTAACTATTCAATCTGATAATGATCTAGTTGGATGGTATTACAAAAAAAATAATAACTCTAAAACTTTGCTTTTTTTTCACGGTAATGCTGGAAAATTAGATAATAGAATTTATAAACTAAATGAGTTTGCAGATTTAGATTTAAACTATTTAATTTTTGCATATAGAGGTTTTAGTGGAAACAAAGGCAAACCAACAGAAATTGGACTTTATAAAGATGCAATTAAAGCCAAAGAATGGCTTAATCAAAACAATATAGAAGATAAAGATATTGTTCTCTATGGAGAATCTCTTGGCACTGCTGTAGCAATAGAGACCGCAAGTAACAATTTATTTGCAGGAATAATATTAGAGTCCCCATTTACATCCATGGAGATTTTGGCACAAAAATATTACCCATATCTTCCTGCAAAAATTATTTTAAAAGATAAGTACAAATCCTTTGAAAAAATTAACAAAATAAAGTTTCCTATGCACGTGATGCATGGGAAAAAGGATAATATTGTGCCATTTTATATGGGCGAAGAAATATTTAATAAATATGGTGGTGTTAAGTCAAATTATTTTAATGACAACGACGACCATATGATGGAATTTAATAAAGATTTAATTCAATCAATCGACAATTTTATAAAAAGTTTAAATTAAGACATAATTTAAACAAATCCACATCACTTTTAAATTCTAATTTTAGATATGTATAAATTCCTTTTATTACTTTTTTTATTAATATTGCCAACAAAACTTAGTTCAGAAATAAATAATGAGTACTATGATAATAATTATTTCCATATTGGAAAAATGAACTCTTACAATAGTGAGTTCACTCTATATTTTAAAACACGGAAGAAAGCTATTTTAGCAAAGGGAGAATTTTCTAATTATATCAATGATTTTCCACAGGACTTGTACTTATATGATAAAAATTTAAATAAAGATTACCCTTTGATTTCATATGACTGGTTTCCAAAAAAAGTAAAAAAAATTTCAAAAAAATATAATTACCCACTTTTCCCAGAGGATTTTGCTTACTATTTATTAAATGACAACAACACTTTAATTTTGATAAGTGCAAAAAAAAATTTTTATGAAAATTTAAAATATGACATAAAAAATAATAAGCTAGAAATTGCTAACACCTCTGGCAAATTAAATTTTATAATCTCTTCTTATGCTGAAAACTGTGGTTATAAATCTGTAAAAAATAATTTTGAGTGCAACATCTACAAACCTTTAATTTCTAAAAATTTGCTTAATTAACTTGGGTAAAAGCACTTGCAAACTTCTCAGCTTCAAATATTTGTAAATCATCCTCTTTTTCTCCAAGCCCGAGACCAACAATAGGTACTTTATATTTCTTTGAAATCGCAATCAATATCCCACCTTTTGCAGTTCCATCGAGTTTTGTCATTATGATGCCTGTGATTGGAAGTAATTTATTAAATTCTTCGAGTTGATTAATTATATTTTGTCCCGATGTTGCATCTAAAACTAAAATAACCTCGTGAGGTGCTGTTTCATCACTTTTTTTAATTACATTTCCTATTTTTTTTAATTCATCCATTAAATTCTTTTTATTTTGTAATCTTCCTGCCGTGTCTACTATTACTTGATCTATGTTTTGACTTTGAGCTACTTCCATTGCTTTATAAGCAACTGAAGCCGGATCTGAACCGGGATCTGATTTTACAATTTTAGCATCAACCCTGTTAGCCCATTCTTCTAATTGATCAATAGCAGCTGCTCTAAATGTATCGCATGCTGAAAAAAGAACTTTATTATTATTTTGTATAAATATTTTTCCTAATTTTCCAATAGTAGTTGTCTTACCAACTCCATTAACACCTGAAACTAATATTATATTTGTCTTTTCTTTTTTTAAAAAAAAATCTTTCTTTTCTAGGGGTGTCATTAGTTCTAAAATATAATTATTAAGTATTTCGAAAACTTCCTTGATTGGATCATTTTTAGGATCAATCTTTTTTTGAGCAATTATAGATTTTATCTCTGATGCTGCATCTATACCCACATCTGAGCCGATCAAGAATTCTTCTATTTTATCAAGAGTTGCATCGTCAATTTCTTTCTTAACTATTATTTCTTTAAGGCCTGATGCTATATTGCTTGCACTTCTTTTAAATCCGATTTTAAATTTTTCAAAAATACCCATTATATTTTGATATTAATTTTTTCAATTTCAGATACAGGGCCTCTCATTTTTATATTTAATTCATTATCAATTTGAATATTTAAAATTCCTGTTGAAAATTCTATTTTTGAATCACTGTTTTGTAGTTGATTTAAATTAGCCGCGACTGCTGTTGCACATGCTGCAGTCCCGCAAGCTTTTGTTAAACCTGCACCCCTCTCCCAAACTTTAATTTTGTAATGTTGTTCACTAATTTTCTGAGCTATTGTGACATTGCATTTCTCAGGGAAAACTTCATGATTTTCTATTAATGGTCCATATTTTTTTAAATTTATTTTTTCTATATCCTCGCAAAAATATACGACATGAGGGTTTCCAACATTCACTGCAATACCACCATTCATTTTATTTCCGTCAATATCAATCATGCCAAGTGATAGATTTTTAGTATCAAGATTTTTACTTAAAGGAATTTTGTTCCACTCTAAATTTGGAGTTCCAATTATTGTTTCAACATCTTTATTATTAAGAACTTTAGATTTTAATATTTTTGAGGATACCGAAATTTCAATTTCTTTTTTATTTTTTTCAATACTTAGTAAATAAGCAACACATCTAGTTCCATTTCCACATGCATCTGAGCGGCTTCCATCCGAGTTAAAAAAAGCAACATCAGCATCAGCTTTTTGACTTTTGTTTATGTAGATCAACTGATCGCACCCTATGAAATCTCTGTCACAAATTTTTAAGATTTGGTCATTTGATAAGTTTAAACTATTTATTCTCTGATCAATAATAACAAAATCGTTACCTAATCCATCCATTTTAAATGCTTCAAATTCCATATAAATAATACTTAACTTATTTATTGACTTTTTGAACCTCTAATATAATTTACGCGCACTTCCGCAAAATACAGCAATTTGCGGTGTCTTTGGAAACAAAGAGATCGACACCAGTCAGCGAGGGTTCGCCCACTGGTGCGATACTTGCTGTGCGAAATTATGTTTGAAAATTTAACTAATAAATTTGAAGAAATTTTTTCTTCATTAAAAAAAGCTCCCTCTCTTGATGAAAAGCAAGTTGACGAGGGTTTAAAAGGTATAAGGTTGGCTTTATTAGAAGCCGATGTTTCTTTAGACGTAGTTAAGGAGTTTATTAGTAGAGTTAAGCCCAAAGCGCTAGGTCAGGAAATTATAAGATCAACTTCGCCCGGGGATATGGTTGTAAAAATCGTTTTTGACGAAATAGTATCTTTTTTAGGTGATAAGAATTCCGAAATCTCTCTTAATGCTGTCCCTCCAGTTCCAATCATGTTAGTTGGGTTGCAAGGTTCAGGAAAAACTACAACAACCTCAAAATTAGCGAAATTTTTAGAAAAAAATAATAAGAAAAAAGTTATGATGGCTAGTTTGGACGTTTACAGACCTGCCGCACAAGAGCAATTGAGACTTTTGGGTGAACAAAATAATATTGAAACTTTGCCAATTATAGAAGGCCAGCTTCCTGCTGATATTTGTAGAAGAGCTTTAAGTGCTGCAAATTTAAATGGTTGTGAAGTAGTTTTATTTGATACCGCTGGAAGAACACAAATAGATTTTCAAATGATGAATGAAATCAAACAAATTGAAACTATTATTAATCCTGCAGAAACTATACTAGTAGCAGATTCTCTAACAGGTCAAGTTGCTGCTAATGTAGCAAAGGAATTTAAAAATACAGTAAATTTGAGCGGCATTATACTTACAAGAGCAGATGGAGATGGAAGAGGTGGAGCTGCATTGAGTATGAAATATGTTGCTGAGGTCCCTATAAAGTTTCTTGGTGTTGGAGAAAAAATTGAGAATTTTGAAGCTTTCCATCCTGATAGAATTGCAAATAGAATTTTGGGAATGGGAGATATCGTTTCCTTAGTTGAAAAAGCTTCAGAAGATTTAGATCAAGAAAATTTAAAGAAAACAGAAGAGAAACTTAAAAGAGGTCAATTCTCGATGGAAGATTATCTTTCTCAATTACGTCAAATGAAAAAGATGGGTGGAATAGAAGGTATAATGTCATTTCTCCCTGGAGTTTCAAAAATTAAATCACAAATGGATCAATCAGGAATAGATGAAAAAATTATAACTCAAAATGAAGCTGTTATTTTATCAATGACAAAGCAAGAAAGAGAAAATCCTAAAATTATAAATGGATCAAGAAAAAAAAGAATTGCTAATGGCTCAGGTACAGACATTGCCACTATCAATAAGTTGTTAAAACAATTTAAGATGATGTCAGAAATGATGAAAAAAATGTCTAAAGGAAACATGAAAGGAATGGCGGATAAAGGGATTCCGCCTGAACTATTTAATCAATTAAAATAAAGGAGATATAAGTAATGTTAAAAATGAGACTATCAATGGGAGGGACTAAAAAAAGGCCAGTATATAAAATTGTTGTGGCTGATAGTAGATTTCCAAGAGACGGAAGGTTTATAGAAAAATTAGGTTTTTATAATCCATTATTACCGAAAGATAAAAAGGAGAGAATTGGCTTAGACTCTGAGCGAATAAAATATTGGTTAGGTCAAGGAGCTCAGCCAACAACAAGAGTTGCAAGGTTATTGGGAGAAAACGATATAATGCCAATGCCCGAAAAAGGAAATAATCCTCAAAAAGCAATACCTAAAAAAGACAGAAAAAAAGGTGAAGAAGGCGGCGAAGCTAAGGCAGCAGAAGCTCCAAAAGAAGAAGCTAAGGCAGCAGAAGCTCCAAAAGAAGAAGAAAAGAAATAATGTTAAGTGCTCGAGTATTTACGTTGTACCCAGATTTTTTTCCTGGATATCTTGGCCAAGGTATATTTGGTAAAGCTTTGTCTGATAAAAAATGGGAATTGAATACTGTAAATATTAGAGATTATGCATTTGATAAACATAAAACTGTTGATGATACTCCTTATGGAGGAGGTGAAGGCATGTTAATGAAAGCAGATGTATTAGCAGCATCGATAGATAAAAATGTTTCTGCAGATGAGAAAATTATTTATCTTAGTCCAAAAGGAAAGCTTTTTAATCATCAGTTAGCAAAAAAACTATCCAAGGAAAATACTATCAATATTATATGTGGTCACTTTGAAGGTGTGGATGACAGATTGCTCAATACAAGAAATATTGAAGAAATTAGTTTGGGAGATTTTGTTTTATCTGGGGGTGAAGGAGCATCTCTTGTAATTCTTGATGCGATATTAAGATTTATTCCAGGTATTCTAGGGAACAATAAATCAGCTCAAGAGGAAAGTTTTGAAAATGGACTTTTGGAGTACCCACAGTATACCAAACCTCAAGTTTGGGAGCAAAAAAGTGTGCCAGAAGTGCTATTATCGGGTGATCATGCCAAAATTAAAGACTGGCGTTTATCTCAATCTGAGGCTATAACACGCGACCGAAGACCAGATTTGTGGCAATTATATAAAAAGACAAAAGATAACTAATATGAAGACAATAGAAGAAATTAATCAGTCTAAAGTTAAGAAAATTATTTCTGAAAGACAACACCCTGAATTTTTTCCAGGCGATATAGTTAAGGTTGGTGTTAGAATTACAGAGGGCAAAAGAGATCGTATTCAATATTTTGAGGGAGTTTGTATTGCAAAAAAAAATAGAGATATTAACTCTTCTTTTACAGTAAGAAAAATTTCCTTTGGGGAAGGGGTTGAGAGAACATTTGCTTTATATAGTCCAATTGTTGATACGATTAAAGTTGTCAGATCAGGAAAAGTAAGAAGAGCAAAATTATATTATCTAAGAGATAGAACGGGTAAATCAGCTAGAATTGCAGAAAAAATAAAAAAGAAAATTGGGATTGAGGTAGAAACGAAAATCCAAGAAGTAACAGAAGAAAACGTAATGCCAGATACTGAGCAAAAGAGTTCGGAAGTAGCTAAAGAGGCATCTAAAGAAATTCCAAAAGATGAGACTAAAGCTGTATCTAAAAATGTAGATGAAAATAAAGATGTCAAAGAAAAAGCACCATCAGCTGAAAAAAAACCTGATGAAGCAGAAGGAAATCCAGAAGTAAAAAAATAATTTTTTACAATGTCTCAAACTATATATGATAAAATATGGAATGATCATCTTGTTCACCAGCAAGATGATGGTACATCACTTTTATTCGTTGATAGACATTTAATCCATGAAGTCACTAGTCCCCAGGCTTTTGAAGGTTTAAGAAACTCTAATAGAAAAGTTAGACAGCCTTTACTAACTTTAGCTGTAGCAGATCATAATGTTCCTACTACAGATAGAACAGCTGCTATTTCTGATGAAGATTCAAGAATACAAATAGAAACTTTAGAAAAAAATTGTGAAGAGTTTGGCATAAATCTCTTTGGAATGAATGATAAAAGACAAGGAATAGTTCATATCATAGGCCCAGAACAAGGTTTTACGCAACCAGGTACAATAATTGTATGTGGAGATAGTCATACAGCTACACATGGAGCATTTGGCTCACTTGCTTTTGGAATAGGTACTTCTGAGGTAGAGCATGTCTTAGCAACGCAAACATTAGTTCAAAAAAAATCAAAAAATTTTAGAATTAATGTTAATGGTGCTTTGACATTAGGAGTAACATCCAAAGATGTAATACTTCAAATAATTGGAAAAATTGGAACAGCAGGTGGAACAGGCTATGTGATTGAATACGCAGGAAACTTAATTTCGAATTTAAGCGTAGAACAGAGAATGACGATTTGTAATATGACCATTGAAGGTGGAGCAAGAGCAGGATTAATACAGCCTGATGAAAAAGTATTTAAATATTTAAAAGGCAAACCAATGTCACCAAAGAATGATAATTGGGACAAAGCTGTGGAGTATTGGAGCACTTTGAAATCTGACAACGATGCAAATTTTGACAAAGAAATAAGTTTAGAGGGAGCAGATATAAAACCAATGGTGACTTGGGGAACATCTCCTCAGGATGTAGTGGATATAGATGGTATTGTCCCTGATCCAGATAAAGAGCAAAATGAAGATAGAAAAAACTCCATAAGCAGATCTTTGAAATATATGGGTTTAAAGCCAAATACAAAGATAAAAGACATTAAAATTGACAAAGTTTTTATAGGCAGCTGCACAAATGGACGTATAGAAGATTTAAGAGAAGCTGCAAAAATTTTAAAAGACAAAAAAATAGCTTCTCACGTAGATGCTATGATTGTCCCTGGTTCTGGACTAGTTAAAGAGCAAGCTGAGCAAGAGGGTTTGGATAAAATATTTAAAAATTCTGGATTTGAATGGAGAGAACCTGGATGTTCAATGTGCCTTGCTATGAATGCAGA
Source organism: uncultured Pelagibacteraceae bacterium (assembly GCA_902624535.1). Taxonomy (GTDB): domain Bacteria; phylum Pseudomonadota; class Alphaproteobacteria; order Pelagibacterales; family Pelagibacteraceae; genus Pelagibacter. The sequence goes on from CACNYF010000001.1 coordinate 117,199, forward strand.
TAAATTAAAACCTGAAGAAAGATGTGCATCTACTTCAAATAGGAATTTTGAGGGAAGACAAGGTCGTGGTGGAAGAACACATCTAGTAAGCCCAGCTATGGCAGCAGCAGCTGCTATTTCTGGAAACTTAGATGATGTAAGAAAATATAATAATTAAATGAAAAAATTTACAACACTTAAAAGTATTCCAGCTTATTTACCAATAGTAAATATTGATACTGATATGATTATTCCAAAACAATTTTTGAAAACAATAAAAAGAACTGGATTGGGTAGGAACTTATTTTATGAAATGAGATATGACGAAAATGGAAAAACCATAAATGATTTTGTTTTGAATAAATCTCCTTTCGATAGTTCGAAAATACTAATCGCAGGTGATAACTTTGGATGTGGATCTTCAAGAGAGCATGCACCTTGGGCATTATTAGATTTTGGTATTACGTGTGTTATCAGCACAAGTTATGCAGATATTTTTTATAACAACTGTTTTAAAAATGGAATTTTACCTATTAAAGTAAACGATGAGCAAATAAAAGAGCTTTCAGAATATTCCAAAAGACAAGAGGAAATTTCAATTAACTTACCAGAGCAAAAAATTATTTTTGGTAACAGTGAGATAAAATTCGAACTAGATGAATTTAAGAAAAAATGTTTGATTGAAGGATTGGATGATATTGCATTATCTCTTGAAAAATCTAGTAAAATAATTTCTTTTGAGGAAAAATTAAAGTCCGTTAAGCCTTGGATATTTAATGATTAAAGTAAAAAAAAGAAAATTTTTATTATTACCTGGTGATGGTATTGGTCCAGAAGTCATCGGTGAAGTTAAAAAAATTATAAATTGGTTTAACTCTAATAAATCTCTAGATTTTGATATGGAAGAAGGTCTTGTTGGAGGAGCTTCTTATGACAAACATGGAACTCCAATAACAGATGAGGTTTTTTACAAATCTTTAGAATGTGAAGCAGTAATTTTAGGTGCAGTAGGAGGTCCTAAATATGATAATTTAGAATTTTCGAAAAGGCCAGAAAGAGCTCTTTTAAAATTAAGAAAAGAGTTAAAATTATTTGCAAATCTTAGACCTGCGATTTGTTTCAAGCAATTGGTAGATGCATCTACGCTCAAACCAGAAGTTGTTTCAGGTCTTGATATAATGATTGTAAGAGAGTTAACAGGTGGAATTTATTTTGGTGAGCCAAGAGGGATAAAGCCTATAGACAATGGAGAGCGCAAAGGAATTAATACGCATACATATACTTCATCAGAAATTATAAGAGTTGCAAGAGTTGCATTTGATTTAGCAAAGAAAAGAAATAACAAAGTTACTTCTTGCGAAAAATCTAACGTGATGGAAGCGGGACAATTATGGAAAGAAGAAGTTCAAGCTTTACATGATCAAGATTATAAAGATGTTGAGTTAAATCACATGCTTGCTGATAATTGCGCTATGCAGCTTTTAAGAAATCCAAAACAATTTGATGTAATTGTTACTGATAATTTATTTGGAGATATGTTATCAGACGAAGCTTCAATGTTAACCGGTTCTTTAGGATTATTACCATCAGCTTCATTAGGTGCGAAAAATAAGGACGGTGAAATGAGAGCAATGTATGAACCAGTTCATGGTTCAGCACCAGATATTGCTGGTAAAGGAATTGCCAATCCAATTGCAACTATTCTAAGCTTTGCAATGGCTTTGCGATATTCTCTAAATTTGGATAAAGAGGCCGATGATCTAGAAAAAGCTGTTCAAAGCGTGTTAGATGATGGATTAAGAACAAAAGATATAATGTCCGAAGGAACAAAAGAGATATCGACTTCTGGAATGGGAGATGCGATTATTGCATATTTGCAAAAATAAAAAAATTAACTTAATTTGATGCTATTAAATTTATGACCGTTTATTCTGCACCTGTGAAAGATATGATGTTCTTATTTGAACATTTAAAAGACAACAAAAATTATAACGAAATTGAAAAGTATAAAGAAGTTACTTCTGATCTAGTGAAAGATATCTTGGAGGAAGCTGCAAAAATTAATGAAGAAATGCTTCTTCCTTTAGCAAAAGCTGGCGACGAAAATCCTTGTGTGTATGAAAATGGAGTAGTTAGAACCCCCCCTGGTTATAAAGAAGCATATTCAAAATTTATCGAAGATGGATGGGTATCTTTAACTTGTGATCCAAAATACGGTGGTCAAGGAATGCCGAAAACTGTAAGTGCTTTTTTTGATGAAATGCTTTCATCATCAAGTTTATCTTTTAAATTATATAGTGAATTAAGTATAGGTGCATACAATTGTATTTTGAGTCATGCAACTGAAGAAATTAAAAACATATATCTTCCTAAAATTGTTGAGGGTAAATGGAGTGGGACAATGTGTTTAACAGAACCTCAGTGTGGAACAGATTTAGGATTAATTAAAACAAAAGCAATTAAAAATGAAAATGGTACTTATAATATAAGTGGGCAGAAAATTTTTATTACATCTGGAGATCACGATTTAACTGAAAATATTATACACCTTGTTTTAGCAAGAACTCAGGACGCACCAAAAGGAACGAAAGGGATAAGTTTATTTTTAGTTCCAAAATTTGAAATTAATGAAGATGGATCAATTGGTCCAAGAAATGGCGTCAATACTGTTTCAATTGAATCAAAAATGGGTATTAAAGGTTCGCCTGCGTGTGTATTAAGTTTTGATGATGCCAAAGGTTATATGATCGGACCTGAGAATAAAGGCTTAAATTCTATGTTTACAATGATGAACTTAGAAAGAATTGTTGTTGGTATACAAGGTTTAGGTCTATCTGAAACAGCTTATCAAACTGCTTTAAGTTATTCAAAAGAGAGAAAGCAAGGTAAATCAAATAATAATTCCAATGGAGAAACAGATTTAATCATTAAGCATGCAGATATACGAAGAAGTTTATTAAATATGAAGTCTATAATTGAGGGAGAGAGATCTTTATCTTTTTGGATGGCTCAACAGGTAGACGTAAGCTTAAGTCATAGTTCTGAGGAAGTAAAAAAAGATGCATCGGATATTGTAGGCCTTATGACCCCTGTGATTAAGTCGTTTTTTACAGATATGGGTATGGAAATAACTAATGAAGCAATTCAGGTTTTTGGTGGCTATGGTTATACAAAAGACCAAGGGATAGAACAATTATTTAGAGATAATAGAATTACACCTATTTATGAAGGAACTAATTCTGTCCAAGCAATTGATTTTGTATTTAGAAAAATTAGTCAGAAAAAAGTTTTTGATAATTTTATGAAATATGTAGATATAGAAGTTCAGAATTGTTCAAAAGTAGATAATTTAAAAGAACATGTAAAAAAAATATCTGAATTAAAAAAAATATTGTCAGATTTTACTAACTGGATATCTCCAAATGGTAATACACCAAAAGACGACATAAGTGCTTCATGCAACGATTATTTAAGATTTTTTGGTTATTTTTGTCTTTCATTTATATGGTTAAAGACAATGAGAAAAAGCTACGAAAATTTAGAAAAAAATAAAGAGTTTTATGAAGATAAACTAAATACAGGAAATTACTATTTTGATAAAATTTTGCCTAGAGCCGAAAGCCATTATAAATCTGCTATCTCTGGTAGTAAATATACTATGAGTGCAAAATTTAACTGATGAATAAATATAATCAGAACTTAGATAAAAATCCCTCAAATTATGTCCCATTAACACCGCTTAGTTTTTTAGAAAGAGCAAAAGACATTTATCCAAATTACGAGGCTTTAGTATATGAAACAAAGTCTTTCACATGGATGGAAGTATTTAACAGGTGTAAGAAATTTGCAAGTGCATTAGAAAAAATTGGTATTGTTGAAGGAGATACAGTTTCAGTTATGACCTTTAACACTCCAGAGATTTTTGAGGCACATTATTCTGTTCCTATGACAGGTGCTGTTTTAAATACAATTAATTCAAGACTTGATGCAAAAACTGTAGCTTATATTTTAGAACACAGTGAAGCAAAAGTGTTAATAATAGACAGACAATTACATGCTGTTGCAGAAAAGGCTTTATCAACTTTAAAACAAAAACCAATTGTAATTGATGTTCAAGATGATTTTGCAGATCAATCCTTATTAAAAAAAATTGGAGATAGAGAATATGAGGAATTTTTAAGCACTGGTGATGAAAATTATATTTGGAAAAAACCAAAGGATGAGTGGCAAGCAATTTCATTAAGTTATACATCTGGAACAACTGGAAATCCAAAAGGTGTTGTTTATCATCATAGAGGCTCTTATTTAATGTCAACAGGTAGTGCTGTTGCTTGGAATATGCCTAATAGATTAAATTTTTTAACAGTTGTACCAATGTTCCACTGTAATGGATGGGGTTATCCATGGACAATACCAATGTTAAATGGAAAAACAGTTTGTTTGAGAGCAATTGATATAAAAAAAATATTTGAATTAATTGAAAAGCATGACATTACCCATTTTGGAGGTGCGCCTATTGTCCTTAATATGATAACTGGTGCATCACAAAATGATATCAAAGAATTAAAAAAGAAAGTTTATGTTTTAACTGCTGGAGCACCACCTCCAAGTATTATTTTCAAAAAAATGAAAGCACTGGGTTTCGAAGTAATGCATGTTTATGGATTAACGGAAACATATGGGCATGTTTTACAATGTGCTTGGAATGATGAATGGAATAGTTTCGAAGAAGATAAAGTTAATGAAATTAAAGCAAGGCAAGGTGTGAGATTCCCAAATACAGAGGGAGTTGTCGTTTTAGACCCAGAAAATATGAATCCTGTGCCTATGGATGGAGAAACCATTGGTGAGATAATGATTAAAGGTAATGTTGTTATGAAAGGGTATTTTAAGGACAAAGAAGCTACCGAAAAAGCTATGAAAGATGGATGGTTTCACTCTGGCGATTTGGCGGTTATTTATCCAGATGGATATATCAAGGTTAAAGATAGGTCGAAAGATATTATAATTTCGGGAGGAGAGAACATTTCTTCAATAGAAATTGAAAATACACTTTCGAAGCACCCAGCTGTTTCAATTGTTGCTGTAGTAGCAAAACCAGACGAGAAATGGGGAGAAGTTCCATGCGCATTTATAGAGAAAGTGGCAGATAAAGAGACAAATGAAAAAGAATTAATCGATTTTTGTAGAGAAACTCTAGCAGGGTTCAAAATTCCAAAAAAAATAGAATTCTGTGAACTTCCAAAAACATCAACAGGCAAAATCCAAAAATTTGAATTAAGAAAAAAAGCTAAGGAACTTAGTTAGATTTTTTTGAATAAACAACTTACTTTCTTTACAAATAGATAAAAAAATGACACTAAGCTAAAAAATGAAAAATTTTTCTATAGCAAAATCAAGAAGACTTAGAGGAACGCCTTATACATCAAGAATTGAAAAACAAGGAGTTACTGCTTACACAATATACAATCATATGTTGCTTCCAGCTGCATTCGGTTCTTTAGAAGATTCATATCATCACTTAAAAGAGCATGTTCAAGTCTGGGATGTTGCAGCCGAAAGACAGGTAGAAATTACTGGAAAAGATGCTGCAAAATTAGTTCAACTTATGACCTGTAGAGATCTATCCAAATCAAAAGATGGAAGATGTTATTATTGTCCAATTATAGATGATAATGCAGGATTAATTAATGATCCAGTTGTTCTAAGATTTAATGAAAATAAATGGTGGGTTTCTATTGCAGATACAGATGTAATCTTATTTGCAAAAGGATTGGCGATTGGAAATAAATTCGATGTAAATATTATAGAGCCCGAAGTTGATATTATGGCTGTGCAAGGGCCGAAATCTTTTAAATTAATGGAAAAAGTTTTTGGTGAAAAGATAACAAAATTAAAATTTTTTGGTTTTGATTACTTTGATTTTGCTGGAGTAAAACATTTAATTGCTCAATCTGGATGGTCTAAACAAGGTGGTTATGAAATTTATGTAGAAGATAATGAATCAGGTTTGAAACTATATGATTATCTGTTTGAAATTGGAGATGAATTTAATATTAAAGCAGGATGTCCTAATTTAATTGAACGTATAGAAAGTGGATTACTTTCACAAGGAAATGATATGGATATTGGAGATAACCCTTACGAATGTGGTTTTGATAAATATATTAACATAGATAGTGATATTGAATTTTTAGGAAAAGATAAATTAAAAAAAATTAAGTCTGAAGGAATTAAAAAAAAACTAATGGGTGTTAAAATTGATACTGACAGCATAAGTGTAACTGGTTCAATGAACTTAACTAATGAAAAAAATAACGTAATCGGTGAATTAAGATCAGGCTGTTACAATCCAACTTTTAAACAGGTAATTGGTATAGCTATGATAAAAAAACCATATTTTGAAGCACAGCAAACATTCAAAATTGATATAAATGGTAATAGTTTTAATGGAACAGTTTGCGATTTACCTTTCATTTAGTATAAATCTTTAAAATGACTAATATAGCTATCATCGGTGCAACCGGTAATGTTGGAAGAAAGACGCTAGAAGTTATAGAAAAAAAAGATATTAAATTTGATAATCTTTTTTTAGTAGCTTCTTCAAATAGTGCTGGAAAAAAAATAAGTTTTAAAGGCAAAGATTATGAAGTCCATGATCTTGAAAAATATGATTTTTCAAAAGCACACATAACTTTTTTTGCAGCTGGTGGTAAAATTGCAAAGCAATATGCAGAAATTGCAGCGAAATCATCAACTGTAATTGATAATTCTAGTTTTTTTAGAATGGATCCTGATGTTCCGCTTATTGTACCTCAAGTGAATGCAGAACAAATTAACGAAATGAAAAAAAATATAGTGGCAAATCCTAATTGCTCAACAGCTCAGTTAGTATTAGTTCTAAAACCGTTACATGATTTATATAAAATAAAAAGAGTGGTAGTTTCTACCTATCAATCTGTTTCTGGAGGTGGAAAAGCACCTATGGATGAGTTAATTGGGCAAACAAAATCTTATCTTGATGGGAATTCTGTTCAATCTAAAAATTTTACTAAACAAATAGCATTCAATATAATTCCTCATATAGATGAGTTTTCAGATGATGGGTACACAAAAGAAGAATTGAAGATGACTAATGAAACAAAAAAAATACTGGATAATAATATAGAGTTAACAGCAACGTGTGTTAGAATTCCTGTTTTAGTATCCCATTCAGAGTCGGTAAATATAGAGTTTGAAAAACCTTGCTCCCTCGAACAAATCAGAGAAGTACTGGATAAAGCTGATGGTTGTAGAGTTATAGATAAAAGGGAAAATGGAGGATATAGCACACCAATAGAAGCAACAGGTAGTGATGAAACATTTATCTCAAGGATTAGAGAAGACAAAACAAAAAAGAACTCAATTAATTTGTGGATAGTTTCAGACAATTTATTAAGAGGAGCTGCGTTAAATTCTGTTGAAATTGCTGAAACAATAATGAAAGCAAATCAAAATGGAAAATAATCCTTTATCACCCCATATCCAAATTTATAATTGGCATATTTCGTCATTAGTTTCAATATCACATCGGATTACTGGGATTATTAACGTTATGACTATAACTTTAATATGTGTATGGGTTGGTTTTTTATTACTAGGAGAGACAAATTATGAAATTGTAAATTTTTTTTTAAACAGCTTGTTTGGAAAATTTATATTATTAGGCATTATATGGTCTTTTAGTTTTCAAATTTTAAGTGAGATAAGACATTTTTTTTTAGATCTTGGATATGGTTTTGAGATAAAGACTACAAAGATTACTGGATTAATAGTAATTATTGGGTCATTTCCGTTGACAGTAATATTTTATGTGTTTGGTAGGTACATTTTATAATGCGATCAGTTACAAAAAAATGGATAGCGTTAAAATTAAGCTCACTTTTGCTGACTCCTCTTATGATTTGGTTTGCAATAAACTTAGCTGGAATTTATGACAAATCATTTTTTGAGGTATTAAGCTTTTTTAGATCACAACCTGCAAAAATATTGTTTATTTTATTTATCATTTTTGCTTATTTATTTTCGTCTTTAAGTATAAGTGAGGTATTTGAGGACTATATTAAAGACGAAAAAATCAAAAATGCCGCAAACAAAGCCTTGTTTTTATTTGCTACAACATGCCCAATTTTAACAATAATTATACTGTTTAAGTTATAAATATGCATTCTTACGAAATAATAGATCATGAATACGATGTCGTAGTTTTAGGAGCTGGTGGATCTGGTTTAAGGGCTGCCGTAGGTTTAAGTGAAGCCGGTTTAAAAACTGCATGTATATCAAAAGTTTATCCAACTAGAAGCCACACATCTGCTGCTCAAGGAGGAATCTCAGCAGCTTTAGGAAATATGGGTGAAGATGATTGGCGTTGGCACATGTATGACACTGTTAAAGGAGCAGATTGGTTAGGAGACCAAGATAGTATTGAGTATCTATGTAAAGAAGCTCCAAAAGCAGTATTAGAATTAGAAAAATACGGTGTTCCTTTTAGTAGAACTGAAGATGGTAAAATCTATCAAAGACCATTTGGAGGTATGACTAAAAATTATGGAAATGGAATAGTACAAAGAACTTGTGCAGCAGCAGATAGAACGGGACATGCTATTTTACATACTTTATATGGACAAGCATTAAAAAGTAATACAGAATTTTTTATCGAATATTTTGCATTAGACTTAATTATGAAAGATGGGCAATGCAAAGGTTTAATTGCTTGGAATTTAAATGATGGAACAATTCATCGATTTAGATCACACATAACTATTATTGCTACTGGTGGTTATGGTAAGGTTTATTACTCAGCTACATCCGCACACACTTGCACTGGTGATGGAAATGCAATGGTATTAAGAGCTGGATTACCTCTTCAAGATATGGAATTTGTACAATTTCATCCAACAGGAATATACGGACATGGAACACTTATTTCTGAAGGTGTTAGAGGCGAAGGTGGATATTTGGTAAACTCCAAAGGTGAGAGATTTATGGAGAGATATGCTCCCAATGCTAAAGATCTTGCATCAAGAGATGTAGTTAGTAGATCAATGTCAATCGAGATTAACGAGGGAAGAGGTGTTGGTAAAGATCAAGACCATGTTCATTTGTATTTAAGTCATTTGGATAAAAAAGTTATAGAAGACAGATTGCCAGGAATTACAGAAGCAGCAAGATTATTTGCAAATGTAGATGTCACCAAGGAACCAATACCTGTTGTTCCGACAGTTCATTATAATATGGGTGGTATACCAACAAATTATAAAGCGGAAGTATTAACAGTTAACGGTTCGCAAAAAACAGTTCCTGGTCTAATGGCAATTGGAGAAGCTGCGTGTGTATCAGTACATGGGGCAAACAGATTAGGATCAAATTCACTTATTGACCTTGTTGTTTTTGGAAGAGCTGCAGCTAAGAGAGCTGCGGAATTGGTAAAACCTGGCACACCTCACGAGGAAGTTAGTGAGAGCGAGACAGAAAAATGTTTACATAGATTTGATAAACTTAGAAATGCAGAAGGAGATAATGGAACTGCTGAGCTTAGACTAGCAATGCAGAAAACAATGCAATCAAAATGTGCTGTATTTAGAACTGAAAAAAATCTTAAAGAAGGCGTAGATGAAATTAGAAAGACATATGATGGTATGGAGTCAATCTCTGTTAAAGATAAATCGTTGGTATTCAACACTGATTTAGTTGAAACCCTTGAATTTGATAATTTAATCAGACAAGCAATTACTACAGTAGATTCGGCTTATCATAGAAAAGAAAGTAGAGGAGCTCATGCACGTGAAGATTATCCAAAAAGAAATGACGAAAAATTCATGAAACACACATTATCTTGGTGTGATGGAAAAAATACTAAAATTGAATACAGAGATGTACATACTTCAACTTTAACAAATGAAGTTCAATATTTTCCTCCACAAGAAAGAGTGTATTAATGGTTCAAATAAATTTACCTCAAAACTCAAAAGTTAATAAAGGTAAATATTTTAAAGACAAAACTGGTTCAAATAATATCAGAAAAGTAAATGTATATAGATGGGATCCATCTTCTGGGGAAAACCCAAGGATTGATACATATGAAGTTGATATGGATAATTGTCCATCTAAAGTTTTAGATATACTAAATAAAATCAAAAACGAAATTGACCCAACTCTTGCATATCGAAGATCTTGTGCACATGGAGTTTGTGGTTCATGTGCAATGAATATGGGTGGAAAGAATGGTCTTGCTTGTACAAAGCCTCACGCAGAAATTAATGGAGATATAGATATATATCCTTTACCTCATTTAAAAGTAAAAAAAGATTTAATAGGAGACTTAAGTGGATTATATAAACAATATCAATCTATTGAGCCTTGGTTAAAAAATAATTCAAAAAGTGAAACAACAGAAATACATCAAACGCCGGAAGACAGAGCTAAACTAGATGGAGCTTATGAGTGTATAATGTGTGCTTGTTGTTCTACTTCTTGTCCAAGTTATTGGTGGAATGGTGACAAGTATTTAGGTCCTGCTGTTTTATTACAGGCATATAGATGGATAATGGACAGTAGAGATGAAGATAGAAAGGAAAGACTCCAAAAAGTTGCTGATGAACTTAAGCTTTATAGATGTCATACTATTTTAAATTGTACAAGTGCATGTCCAAAAGGATTAAATCCAGCAAAAGCTATTGCTGAGATAAAGAAAATGCTTGCAACCACATAATTACTTATTTAAATACATTCATGAATTTAATTGAACATTTTATCGAAGGTAAAATAGTTTCAGGTACATCTGATAGAAAAGGAAAAGTATTTAATCCTGCTATAGGTAAACAAGAGTCTGAGGTTAGACTTGGCACAAAACAAGATCTTGATTTGGCTGTTCAAAAAGCAAAAAAAGCATTTGAAACATGGTCAAATGTAACTCCAATACAAAGAGCTAGAATAATATTTAAATACAAAGAAATAATTGAAAAAAATTCTGACTTGCTAGCCAAGATGATTGTATCAGAGCATGGAAAAGTTTATGAGGATGCTAAAGGTTCTCTTACAAGAGGATTAGAGGTAGTTGAGTTTGCATGTGGAATTCCACAAATGCTTAAAGGTGATTTCACAGAAAATGTAGGTACAAACATTGATAGCTGGTCAGTGAGACAGCCATTAGGTGTTTGTGCAGGTATTACACCATTTAATTTTCCTGCAATGGTTCCAATGTGGATGTTTCCAATGGCAATAGCTTGTGGAAATACATTTGTATTAAAACCTTCTGAAAAAGACCCATCTTGTCCATTAAAACTTGCAGAATTATTTAGTGAAGCTGGTCTACCAGATGGAGTTTTAAATGTTGTTAATGGAGATAAAGAGGTTGTAGATGCAATTTTGGAACATAAAGATATATCTGCAGTAAGTTTTGTAGGATCAACACCTATCGCTAAATATATTTATGAAAACGCAGCCAAAAATGAAAAACGTGTTCAAGCTCTAGGAGGAGCTAAAAATCACTGTGTTGTCATGCCAGACTGTGATTTAGATCAAGCTGTAAACGGTCTGATGGGTGCAGCATATGGGTCTGCAGGAGAAAGATGTATGGCTCAATCTGTTGCTGTTGCTGTTGGTAATGTAGGCGACAAACTTGTGGATGAATTATCTAAAAAAGTGGAAGCTTTAAAAATTGGACCAGGGATGGATAAGAATTCTGAAATGGGTCCTTTAGTAACCAAAGAGCATCTTGAAAGAGTAAGGGGTTATGTTGATTTAGGCATTAAAGAAGGAGCAGACCTTGTTGTTGATGGAAGGGATATTAAACTTCAAGGGTATGAGGATGGTTATTATATTGGCGGCTGTTTATTTGACAATGTCAAAAAAGATATGAGAATTTATAAAGAAGAGATATTTGGACCTGTATTATCTGTTGTCAGAGCTAAAGATTTTGATGAGGCATTAAATTTAATTAATGACCATGAGTTTGGCAATGGAACAAGTATTTATACAAGAGATGGAGATGCAGGAAGAACATTTGCAAATCAAATTAAAGTTGGAATGGTCGGAATTAATATCCCTATCCCTGTGCCAGTTGCCTTTCACAGCTTTGGTGGATGGAAGAGATCATTATTTGGAGATCAGCATATGCACGGTCCAGAAGGTGTTAGATTTTACACTAAATTAAAAACAATTACTTCAAGATGGCCTTCAGGCGTTAGATCAGATCCTGAATTTATAATGCCAACAATGAAATAGTAAAATGTCAAAAATATCATTAATAGGAGCTGGACAAATAGGTGGAACTTTAGCACATTTAATTGGATTAAAGGAGCTTGTTGATGAAGTAGTATTATTTGATGTAGCAAGTGGAATTGCTAAAGGTAAAGCATTAGATATTGCTCAGTCTTCATCTGTTGATGGATTTAATGTAAAATTTTCAGGTACTGATAATTATGAGGATATAAAAAATTCAGATGTAATTATCATAACAGCTGGTGTTCCAAGAAAACCAGGAATGAGTAGAGATGATTTATTAGGAATAAATTTAAAAATTATAAAACAGGTTGCTGAAGGTATAAAACAGCATGCACCAAATGCCTTTGTTATATGTATCACAAATCCATTAGATGTAATGGTTATGGCTTTTCAAAAATTTTCTGGACTATCGCCCAACAAAGTTGTTGGAATGGCCGGAATATTAGACACATCAAGATTTAAACTATTTTTATCTTTAGAGTTAAATGTGCCAGTTAGAGAAATTGAGGCAATGGTAATGGGAGGTCATGGAGATACTATGGTTCCTCTACCAAGGTTTACAAAAGTTTCAGGAAAACCATTGTTAGATTTAGTTAAAGAAGGAAAAATTTCAAAAGATAAATTAGAAAGTATAAATCAAAGAACTAGGGATGGAGGTGCTGAAATTGTTAAATATTTAGAGAAAGGTTCAGCATTTTATGCACCAGCAGCTTCAGGTGTTGAAATGGCAGAAGCATACTTAAAAGATACCAAAAAAATGCTCCCTTGCGCTGCTCATTTAAATGGACAGTACGGAATAAGCAACATTTACGCTGGAGTGCCAGTAATTGTTGGAAAGAACGGTATAGAAAAAATCGAAGAAATTGAGCTAGATGAAAATGAAAAATCTGAGTTTAATAACTCAGTCGATGCTGTAAAAAAATTATGGGAAGCAGCATCCAAAATTGATCCTAGTTTAAACAACTAGTTAATGAATATCCACGAACATCAAGCAAAGAATATACTTAGAAAATACGGAGCTAGAGTTCCAGATGGAGTTTATGCACTGGATGTAAATGAGTTATTAGAAAAAGCAAAAAATCTTAAAACTGACAAATATGTGCTGAAAGCACAAATTCATGCTGGAGGTAGAGGTAAAGCTGGTGGAATTAAAATAGTAAATGATTTAAAAAGTCTTGAAACAGAAGCAAAATCCTTGCTTGGAAAAAAACTAATTACTCATCAGACAGGACCTAGCGGAAGAATTGTTAAAAGGCTATATGTCGAAGTTTCTTCTAATATAGATAAAGAATTTTATTTGTCTTGTGTTGTAGATCGTGCAAGTTCAAAGATAGCTTTTATTTCAAGTGACCAAGGAGGTATGGATATAGAAGAAGTTGCCATCAAATCTCCTGAGAAAATTTTAACAACAAAAGTGAATTTGGATAATGAAATATCTGATGAAAATTGTAATAAAATAATAAGTATTTTTAATTTAGAAGCGAAAACAAAAGAACAAGGAATTAGTTTAATCAAGTCCATATATAAACTATTCATAGAAACGGATGCTAACTTAATTGAAATTAACCCTTTAATTTTAACAAAAGAAAAAGAGTTAATTTGTTTAGATGCAAAAATAAATTTTGATGGAAATGCTTTATTTAGACATCCAGAGCTAATTGAGTTGAGAGATCTTAATGAAGAAGACGAAACGGAGATTGAAGCTAGCAAACACGATCTAGCATATATTAAACTTGATGGAACAATTGGATGTATGGTTAATGGAGCTGGGCTTGCAATGGCAACTATGGATATAATTAAATTATATGGAAAGGAGCCTGCAAATTTTTTAGATGTTGGTGGTGGGGCTTCTAAAGAAAAAGTAGCAGCTGCTTTTAAAATAATTTTATCTGATAAAAATGTTAAAGGAATATTGATTAACATTTTTGGTGGAATAATGAGATGTGATATTCTTGCACAAGGTGTTGTGGATGCTGCAAAAGAAATAAAAATAAATGTTCCTTTAGTTGTTAGATTGGCGGGAACAAATTTTGAAGAAGGAAAAAAAATACTTGATAATTCAGGTCTTAAATTAATTTCTGCATCTGATTTGTCAGATGCTGCGAAAAAAATTGTAGAGGCTATTAAATAATGTCAGTTTTAGTTAATAAAAACACAAAGTTAATTTGCCAAGGCTTTACGGGTAGCCATGGAACTTTTCATTCCGAGCAAGCAATTAAATATGGAACAAATTTAGTTGGAGGTGTTACACCAAAAAAAGGTGGTCAAACTCATTTAGATAGACCAGTATTCAATACAGTAAAGGAAGCAGTTGATAAAACTGGTGCAAACGCAACAATGATTTATGTTCCTGCAAAATTTGCTTCTGCAGCAATAATAGAAGCAATTGAAGCTGATTTAGAATTGATTGTTTGTATCACTGAAGGAATACCAGTTCTTGATATGATTAAGGTCAAAAAAAAATTACTTAATTCGAAATCAAGACTAATCGGTCCTAATTGTCCTGGGATAATTACTCCTGATGAATGCAAGATCGGAATAATGCCAGGCAATATCCATAAAAAAGGCTCTGTAGGTATTGTATCAAGATCTGGAACTTTGACCTACGAGGCTGTTGCACAAACAACTGAGAATGATTTGGGGCAATCAACATGCATCGGTATAGGTGGTGATCCAATAAATGGTACTAATTTTATTGATTGTTTAGATTTATTTTTAAAAGATGAGGAAACTAAATCAATTTTAATGATTGGTGAAATAGGTGGATCAGCTGAAGAAGAAGCAGCTGAATTTGTAAAAAATCATGAAATAAAAAAACCTATGGTTGGATTCATTGCTGGAGTTACAGCACCACCAGGAAGAAGAATGGGTCATGCAGGTGCTATAATATCAGGGGGCAAAGGTGGAGCCAAAGATAAAATCAAAATAATGGAAGATTGTGGTATAGAAGTCGCCACATCCCCTTCAGAAATTGGAAAAACATTGTTAAATAAATTGTCCAATTGAAAACAAAATCTAGTATTATATTTAAAAAAAATGAGCTCTCCAAAAAATTTGGAATATAAAAAAACGTCTTTTCTTAGTAAGTCCAATAGCGCGTTCATAGAAGAAATGTATGTAAAATTTATCAATAAAGATCCAACACTATCTGAAAGTTGGATAGAGTATTTTTCGGAAATTGGCGAAGATATGGAGGTTATAGTAAATGAAATTAATGGACCGTCGTGGAAACCGTTCTCCAAACAAATAAATATTAGCGATGTCCAAAAAAAAGCAAAAGAAAATGAACAAGAGGAAGGTAACGTAAATAAATTCAATTTTCAGATAATTGCAAATTCAAATAAAAATTCAATAAGCGCAGTAGCTTTAATTAGAGCATACCGTTTAAGAGGTCATTTGTTATCTAAACTTGATCCACTAGAAATGATGAAATCCGAATATTTAGATGAGCTACATCCTGAATATTATGGATTTAAAAAGGAAGATTATCAAAAGGATATATTTTTAAATGGAGTTATTAATAGAAAAAAAGCAAACATAAAAGAAATATTAAAATTTTTGAAAAAGACTTACTGTGGTCCTTTAGGTTATGAGTATATGCATATTTCAAATCCTGTTGAAAGAGTATGGTTTAGAGACAGAGTTGAAAAAGATGAAAATGCTTTGAAATTTACAAAAAATGGTAAACAGGCAATATTAAATAAACTAATTCAAGCAGAAGGTTTTGAAAGATTTTTAAATAAAAAATACGTTGGGACAAAAAGATTTGGTTTGGATGGGGCTGAAAGCTTAATTCCTGCTCTAGAACAAATTATTAAAATTGGAGGACAATCTAAAATTAAAGAGGTTAAAATTGGCATGTCTCACCGAGGGAGATTAAATGTTTTAGCTAATGTTTTACAAAAATCTTATAAAAGAATTTTTAATGAATTTGCTGGTGAAATGGATGGTTCAGAAGATGGTGCTGGAGATGTCAAATACCATTTAGGAGCCTCATCTGATAGAGAATTTGATGGAAATCCTGTACACGTTAGTTTAACAGATAATCCTTCACATTTAGAGGCAGTTAATCCTGTTGTTCTTGGCCAAACTAGAGCTAAACAATTTTTTCACCAAGACAAACAAAGAAATAAAGTTATACCAATATTAATTCACGGCGATGCTGCATTTGCAGGGCAAGGAATAGTAGCAGAGTGTTTTGCGATGTCCGGACTTCCTGGTCATAACACTGGAGGGACAATCCATATTATTGTTAACAACCAAATTGGATTTACAACAAGTCCTAGATTTGCGCGATCTTCCCCTTATCCTTCTGACGTAGGTAAAATGGTTGATGCACCAATCATCCATGTTAATGGAGATGATCCTGAGGCAGTTGTTTACGCAACTAGAATAGCAACTGAGTTTAGATTAAAATTTAATAGAGATGTTGTAATTGATTTAATATGTTACAGAAGATTTGGACATAATGAGGGAGATGAGCCATCTTTCACCCAACCACTTATGTACAAAAAAATTAGATCTCATCCATCTACAATTAAAATTTATGGTGAAAAGCTCGTAAATGAAGGACTTTTTACGAAACAAGATTTAGATCAACAAATTATTGATTTTAAAAATTTATTAGATGATCAATTTAAAAATGCGAAAGATTATAAACCTAAAATTAGGTGGTTTGAGGGAACTTGGTCGAGATATAAACCTGAAAGAGGTAAAGATAAAAGAGGTGTAACTGGATCAGATTTGAAAATTTTAAATAATATTTCTGACAGAATACATGTTTTTCCAACTGATAAAAATATTCACAAAACCATAACAAAAATTATGGAAAATAGAAAAAAAACTATTAATGAAGGCTCAGGAATTGATTGGGCAACAGCTGAGTCTTTAGCATTTGGTTCATTATTAGTTGAAGGTTATCCAGTAAGGTTAGTAGGTCAGGACTCAGGTAGAGGTACCTTTAGTCAAAGACACTCAGTTTTAAGAAATCAAATTGATAATTCAAGGTACATACCTTTAAACAATATATCTAGTAACCAAAAAAATTTTGAAATTGTAGATAGTTTTTTATCTGAACTTGCAGTTTTAGGATTTGAATATGGATACAGTTTAGTAGAACCAAATACATTGACAATTTGGGAAGCTCAATTTGGAGATTTTGCAAATGGTGCACAAGTAATTATTGATCAATTTATATCATCTGGTGAAAGAAAGTGGAAAAGAGCATCAGGACTGGTTATGTTATTACCCCATGGTTATGAAGGACAAGGTCCAGAGCACTCTTCTGCGAGATTAGAGAGATTTTTACAATTATGTGCAAATGATAATTTACAAGTTATGAATTGTACTACACCTGCAAATTATTTTCATGCTTTAAGAAGACAGATGCACCGTGATTTTAGAAAACCTTTAATTATAATGACACCTAAGTCACTTTTAAGAAATAAATATTGTGTATCAAATTTAGAAGATTTTAGTAAAAAAAATTCTTTTCATAGAGTGCTATGGGATCATGCTAGAGATACTAAGCAAAAAGGTTTTATTAAGTTAAAAGAAGATAAAAAAATTAGAAAAGTAATATTATGCTCTGGAAAAATTTATTTTGATCTTCTCGCGGCAAGAGAGAAACTAAAAATCAATGATGTGATTTTGTATAGAATTGAACAACTATATCCTTTCCCTGCTAAAAGTCTCGTTAAAGAATTAAAACCATTTGCTAAAAATGCAAAATTTTATTGGTGCCAAGAGGAGCCCAAAAATATGGGTGCTTGGTTTGCTGTTAGAGATTATATACAATGGACATTAGAGACTATTAAGGCTAAAAACAATGCAATTTCTTACATTGGAAGAAGTCCAGATGCTACACCTGCTACAGGTTATGCAAGAAGACATAATTCTGAACAACAAGAAATTATAAATAAAGTATTTGAATAAATGAGTGAAAAAATATTAGTTCCAGTTTTGGGAGAAAGTATTACAGAGGCTACGGTCACGAAATGGTTAAAGAAAAAGGGTGATAACGTAGTTGCTGATGAAGCTGTAGTAGAATTAGAAACTGACAAAGTAAACTTAGAAGTTCCTGCACCTGCGAGTGGTGTTATATCAGAGATCAACTCAAAAGATGGTGATACAGTCGAAGCTGGAACTGTATTAGGAATGATTTCAGAAGGTGGTGCTCTTAAAGAAGAAAAGGAAGCTGAGCCGGTTAAAGGAAACGTTGAAAAAAATAATGTAATAAATTTAGAAATCGAAAAGAAAAAAGATACAAAAAAAACTCAAGAACCTTTATTGCTTGACGAAGAACCATTGGTATTAACTGATGAAGTTAAAGAAACCAAGCCTATTAAACAAAATAAAACACTTTCTCCTGCTGTAAGAAAAATGGTTGTTGAAAATAAAATTAATTTAGATGAAGTAAAAGGGACAGGTAAAGATGGTAGAATTTTAAAAGGTGATTTAATAAGTTTAATGGGAGCTAACCCTCAACCTAACGAAAGAAAAATTCAATACGGCGAAGAAGAACGAATTAAAATGTCAAGACTAAGACAAACGATTGCTAAACGTTTAAAAGAGGCTCAAAATAATGCAGCTATGCTTACAACGTTTAATGAGGTTGATATGTCAAATATAATTTCAATGAGAAAAGATAACCAGGAAGATTTCCAAAATAGTTATGGAATTAAACTTGGCTTCATGTCCTTTTTTGTGAAAGCTTGTATAGTAGGATTAAAATTATTTCCTGCAATAAATGCTGAAGTTGAAAATGATGAAATGGTTTACAAAAATTATTATAATGTGAGCTTTGCAGTAGGAACTGAAAAAGGATTAGTAGTTCCAGTATTAAAAAATGCTGATGAAATGTCTTTTGCTGACATTGAAAAAAACATAAAAGATCTGTCAGACAAAGCAAAAAATGGCAGTCTTACCATAGAGGATCTTCAAGGGGGAACGTTTACAATTAGCAACGGAGGTGTTTATGGATCAATGTTATCTACTCCTATTTTAAACCCTCCACAATCAGCAGTTCTTGGAATGCATAATATTGTTGAAAGACCTGTTGTTGTTGATGGTGAGATAAAAGCTAGACCTATAATGTTTTTAGCATTGTCTTATGATCATAGAATAATTGATGGAAAAGAATCTGTGAGTTTTTTAAAAACTGTTAAAGAAAACTTAGAAGATCCAAGAAGGTTATTTTTAAATTTATAATATGTCAGAAAAATTTGATGTTACAGTAATTGGTGGTGGTCCTGGTGGTTATGTTTGTGCAATTAGATTGTCTCAACTTGGACTTAAAACAGCATGCATAGAGTCTAGAGGATCTCTAGGAGGGACATGTTTAAATATTGGATGCATCCCATCAAAAAGTTTACTTAATTTATCTGAAAAATTTCACAGTGCTAAAAATTTTGAAAAAATTGGAATCGAGACTGGAGAAATAAAACTCAATTTAGATAAAATGATGAAAAATAAAGACAAAGCTGTAACAGTTTTGACTAAAGGAGTTGAATTTTTATTCAAAAAAAACAAGGTCACTTATTTTAAAGGCAAAGGTTCATTTGAGAACGAGAATTCAATAAAAATTGAAGGCTTGGAAGGCACTAAAATAATTCAAACTGATAAAACAATAATCAGTACAGGATCAGAGCCAGTTTCATTGCCTGGAGTAGATTTTGATGAAGAGAGAATTCTTTCTTCAACTGGAGCCCTATCTATTCCCAAACTCCCAAATAAAATGATTGTTGTTGGTGGAGGATATATAGGGTTGGAAATGGGATCAGTTTGGTCAAGACTTGGCACTGAAGTCACAGTTGTTGAATTTTTAGATCATATTACGCCTGGAATGGATCGAGATATTTCAAATGAATTTATGAAAATATTAAAGAAACAAGGTATAAAATTCAACCTTAATACTAAAGTTGATAAAATAACTAAAAACTCTAACGGTGTGACGGTTGAGACTTCACAAAATGATGGCCAAAAAGTTAAACATGATGTTGATGTTGTTTTAATTTCTGTAGGAAGAAGACCTTATACTAAAAACTTAAATTTAGATAAAGTTGGTGTAAAGTTAGATGAAAAAGGAAGAGTTAAAGTAAATAAAAATTTTGAAACGAATGTTAAAAATATTTATGCAATAGGTGATGTTATTGATGGCCCAATGTTAGCCCATAAAGCTGAAGAGGAAGGAATTGCTGTTGCAGAATTAATAGCAGGTCAATCAGGTCATGTTAATTATGATATTATTCCTGGAGTTGTTTATACATCTCCAGAGGTAGCTTATGTTGGCAAAAGCGAAGAGCAATTAAAAAAAGAAAACATAGGGTACAAAATTGGTAAATTTCCTTTTATGGCAAATTCAAGAGCCAAAGCAATTGATGAGCCAGAGGGTTTTGTAAAAATTTTGGCAGACCAATCAACTGATAAAGTGCTTGGTGTACATATTATTGGTCCTCATGCAGGAGAAATGATAGCTGAGATGGCTGTCGCAATGGAATTTGGAGCTAGTTCCGAAGATATTGCAAGAACATGTCACGCACACCCAACATTTTCTGAAGCTATAAAAGAAGCAGCATTATCAGTAGATAAAAGACAAATTCACTCTTAATAATTATTTTTCTACATTCAATAAAGCAAATCTTTTAAATTTTTCTTCAAGTTTTATTTTATTATTATTTGCAAAGTCTTTTATTGCTTTTTCAACACTTTCAATTTTTGTAATACCTGCAAAATCATCACAAACAATTCTAGAATTATTTTTCATGTTGTCATAAAGTTTCTGTAAATCACTTAAAACTGTATCGTAACTATGGCCTCCATCTAAAAATACGAAATCAATTTCACTTAAAGGAACTTTTTCTAAAGTCACCCTTGTGTCTCCTTCTATTAGCTCAATATTTTGCGAAAATTTCTTTAAAAAATTTTGAACAGATATCTTTGAATTTAAATTTTCTTTTTTTATGAAATTATAATAGATAGTTTTAAGTGGATTCGAAAACTTTTGATTTTCAAGAAATTTAGGTTCGATCTCATCTACACTTGATGTTTTAGTAGATCCAAATAAATCTAATCCGTAATATCTAAAATCACTACCAAAATTTGTCTTTAATAATTCACATATATTTCTTGATGTAACACCACAAAAAACACCGATTTCTAATACATTTTTTGGCTTGTATTCCTCAACTA
>CACNYF010000002.1 GCA_902624535.1 uncultured Pelagibacteraceae bacterium
TTTGAGATTAATAAGTACTCAAGCACAAATTTTAGTATTGTTAAGACTTTAAAATCAATTTTTTAGTAAAAGATTTCTCTCTGTTTTGAGTTTATTGTTTTCTTTGATTAATTGAATAATCATTTCTTTCATTATTCTATTCTCCTCAACTGCTCTACCATTTATTTCAGCCAATCTCTCATTTTCTTTAGCTAATTGTAATTGATCAAACAATTTTTCTAATTCAGGATCAATTGGTATTCCTTCTATTTTCTTGTTTATATTGTTTTGAATTACTTTAGTTAATGAAATACTTACTTGGCTATCCTTAAGTCCATTTTGTTCATTAAATTCAAAATTAAAGTTTAAGCCAAAATTATCAGTATTTTTGCTGATATTTAAACCAGCTTTTACTGCCAAATCATCATCCATATAATGATCAGCATCTTTCCTTTCTCCGTCTGCAATTATATCTATTTTTTCACTTAAAGTTTTATTTATAGATAACCCCGTATAAGGTTTAAGAACAAACCCATTTTCAAAAGACTTTGAATATTCAACATTAAAACCTGTCGATAACACTTGATCTACTGCATCATCAACAGAAAGATCTCCATCTGTAAAAGATGTTAAGTAAGTAGGAAGTCTCTTTAATCCATATTTACCATCTACCTCAATATTTAAACTTTGACTGTTATCTATTTCAAATTCTCTTGAACCTTTATAATTAACAGCGGCAAACTGGCCAAAATCTTCTTTTAAAATTGTTTGTTGTGTTTCAGTTTCAAGATCTAAATATTTATTTTCTGTTAATCCAACTATTGAAACGACAGAAAATTTAAACTTCTCGTAATCAATTTCTTTTTTTAAACCAATAGATAAGTTTTCACTATCTGAAGCTTCGCCATTATTAAATTTTGCTTGCTGACTTGAATAACTTAGGAAGGGTGTAAAGTTATCGTTTTCAATTTCAAATTCTCCTGTAATACCTGTGGTTTGATTTTTATAAATATTGTCTCTTTTTTTTACAGAATAATATCCACTCGATTTTTTTTCTTCTGAAACCGAATTAAAAATATCATTTAAATTAGATAAAAATATTTCTGATCTATATTTTTTATTATGGCTATCAATATCTAGATCTTCACCATAAACATATAAGAAACCATTTGTTTCTGAATTATCTGCATCTGTATCGCTGTTGCTGTCTAATATTTCATAGGTATCATTTCCACAAAGATTATCTGTGACAACCATATTAGTTTTGTTATGAATTTCTATTTTTTGATCTTTTGAAATACTACAATCTAATGTCATTGTAGTAGTGGTACTATTTAATTCAATTTCACCAACATATGTACCTTCACCTTTGGTAACTATTTCTAATCCTGTGTTATTTGAATTTGCCATGACAATAGAATTGTCACCTCCTGAAATAGTTCCCGAATTATTAATTGTTAAGCCATTAAAGTTTTTATTAGCGTGATAATCTCCAATCTTAACCCCATCTGCATCACCAATAGCCGCGCTAATAGTTCCAAAATTGTTTAGAACGACATTTTCACCAGCTTCTACAGATGTTGAGTCGTTTCCAAATCCAATTCCAAAGTGATTTTGATTATTCTCACCTGTTGATGTAATCGTACCATGATTATTTATAGTAAGGTTCTTTGTTCTGCCAGCTCCAATAGCAGCTGTTGATGATTTTATTGTTCCAGTATTGTCGATAGTTGTTCCACCAGTGTTTCTAGCTATTTGTATTGCTGCTCCAAACGCCGACTCTATAGTTCCACTATTTGTAATTGTATGAGCGTCGTCACTGTCTCCTTGTCTATCAATAAGAACTGTGCCTGTATTAGTACCTGTATTTGTTGAGCTGATTGTTCCTGAATTTGTAAATGTAACTCCAGAGCACTCTCTACAATAAATAGTATTTCTATCTGAAGTTATTGTTCCACGATTATCTATTGTAATATTTGATCCATATTCAGCTAGTATACCATATCTACCTGCACTCTCGATTGTTCCTCCCTCATAATTTATAATTTCACTATCTGTAAGATATTTTGCGATAATTGGGTTATTACCTGATGTAGATTTAATTGTTCCTCCATCATAGTTATAAATTTTAACACCTCGACTTCGTGGTGAACCTCCTCCTCCAGAGCCTAACAAAATTGTTCCTTGTGTTGCACTAATCATACCGTGATTATGCAATATTAGACCAACTTCAGTAGAGCCCGAAGATGATAAACTAGATTGACAATTTTCATTATTACCAGCCTTATCACACCAACCAACATTTCGACCCTCAATCGCATTTCCTGCTTCAGCGCTAATAGTGGCACCTGCATTGTTTGTGATTGTTATATTTTCTGCGTAATCTATATAAATCCCTTCATTATTGTCTGAGTTGATAGTTCCATTATTTGTTATTGTTGTATTTAAAGATGATTCAGCATGAATTGCTTTTTGTTTATTAGTTCCATCTTCTGTTTCAATTGTCCCGTCATTTGTAATCTGAACTCCACTTTCATCCTCTAGATCAATAGCTTTATGATCATTGTAAGTAATTGATCCAGCAGAAGTAACATTTAAAATATCATCATCTGCACATGCTAATTGATTAGTTGATGCACTAGCAATTGTTGTTAAACATGGACCGGCATTGCTTATTGATGTAAATAAAAAAAAGAAGACAATACTAAGTAAAATCTTTTTCATAAAAGATAAAAATTATTAATAGTTATGTCTCCAAGAACTTCTATAAATTCCAGTTTGACCTTGTCCTGCTTGAAGAGTTACTAAGTCTTTTTTGCTACCAGTAGATTGTCCAGCAATGTTTGCAAATAACTTATCAGCAAATACTACAATTTTAGATAAAACACCTTGTCCAACATAAGCACATTTATTTGATTTACCCATAGTTTGATTTAATTGAGAAGAAGTATTAGTTCCACACTCATCATCAACACCACAAATATATGCATTACCCAAACTACATTTGTTAACTGATTTAGTTGGCTCGTAAACAGGAAAATACGCAGTCCCTTTGTATACAGTCGGCTCTGCTGTTATTTTTGCAAAATCTTTAAGAACAATGTACCAACCTTTGTCTGCATTCTGAGGACATTTGGATCCATTAGTATCATTTGTTGTATTTTTACACTTAGTTATATCATCAGCTTTTGTAGGTTTAGCAATTTCCCTATAGAAAGGATAATCTTTATCTTTTATTCCTAGAAGATAGTTTTCTACCCCACGTGTTGTATCATTGATTCTTTCAAAGTCTCCTGTTCCTGCAAACAACCATAATTCATTTGTTGTACCACCTATCGTAGCATCCATTGAATGATACATGTATCTACCATTTGTTTTATTTGAACCAGCAGTGAATAAAGTCGTGCTGTCAAAAATTTTAATTGCATTTCCAAGACCATCATCTGACAAGTTTGATAAATTAAATTTAGTTATTTTACCCTCTAGGTCACTTAAATATAATAACCCACCTGTAAATGTTATCCCTGTTGCAGTGTCTGGTGTAATTAATACAGGAGAACCAGGTGTTGAATTAACAATGTCACTTGATGCTAAATCTTCTATTTCGATAACTTTGTAAAGACTTCCTGGATTAGATGAATCTTCTAAATTAATTATAGTTAAGTTTGAACCCACGCCTTCAAACTGCGTTCCATATCCTCCACCCATAGCCGCAACATAAATATCATCTTCAATGTTTGCATCACCAGCACCGTTGTTTGGAATTCTAAATATTCTTGGATCAGACCATGTTTCTCCTAATAAACTGTAGTCATACATATCATGAGGAGCTTGAACTCCAGTTGCCTTAGCTCCTGATTTAATAGTAAATCCTACTTCTGAAGAGTCTATATCCGGATGAGCTGAATATTTTATAGCTTGTGCAAAGTTTATAATAGTATCACCAGCAGAGTCAGTACTTACTGTAAAATTAGTATAATTTTTACCATTTTTAATAATTGTTATATCGTTCTTAGAAATTCCTTGTACTGGGAAGGTCCAAGATTTTCCTTCATAACAATAATTATCCTCATTATTTGCACATTTTTTCTTACTAGCATCAACTCCAGAACCATTAAAGTCATCGTTATAATTGTCAGCAACTTTTATTGATTGTCCCATTGCAGCCAGAGAATAAGACCTAGAAATATAATCAAATGTTGAAACGACCTGATTATGATCCATTTTGTAAATTCTGTTATTAATAATATCGTTGTATATAGAGTATAGGTGCAAAGGCTTTAATGGATTAGTTATATCTAATACACTAAATCCAGGACCACCTCTTCCATATGGAACAAATAATATTGTATGCCATTTTTTTGATGTTCCAAGTGGACTTTTGAAATACATGTCATGGACTACTATTGAACCATCTACTCCAAATACAGCATTAGTTCCCCCTTGGCCTGGTTGGTTCAAATTAGTATTCATTACATTTGGTAAATTAGGAGCTAATAATGGTGGAACAAAACCCCATTCCTCTTTACCAGTTTTAGCATCAAACGCATGCAGTATTCCACTATTTGATCCTGCATAAATTATTTCTTTTCTACTTGCTAATGATGCTGCCCATGCATCATAACCTTTTAATTTTCTATAATATGCTTCTTGATTTGTTGATACAAATGCAGTTTCAGCAGACGGAGCACCAACCACAACTAATTGAGAATGATAAATATCTCCTAAAGGATTTTTTCTAGTCTCTGTTAAGTTACAATCTGAGTCATAATCAAAGTAATCTTGTCCTCTTACGAAGTTTATTAAACCTTTTAGGTCGTCAGTAGTCCCATCAATTACGCCAGGGGAATTAGCACACCTTCTATTATTAGTAGATCCATCTGCATTATTACTATCTTTATGATAATCGAGAATATCATTCGCATAAATTGCAATTAAATTTCCAACTGCTGTTGCATTTGAATCTCTGAAGTTGTTGTAATCTGTTTTATAATCAGTTGATGGAATTACACTCCAAATTTTTCTTTTTGCTGGGGCTGGCATTTGATCAACTGCTGACCAATTCCCTTTGTCTTTTGTATCAAGTGAACCATCAGGATTTATTTTTGTTCTAGTAATAGTTCCAGCCCATTCTTTGTTTTGTCTATAATCAAATTGTGCTTGATACATTGATCCACCTTGTTCAATTGTGGCTGTAATTGAAGGTGCTGTAAATGAAAGTTTTGAGGCGATGATTTGTGAGATAGCAGCTTTTAATTGGGTTTTTAAAGATTCTGCTGTGGTCGCAACAATTGCTTTTGTTGTTCCTCCGGCATTAGCAATCTGATTAAAGTTTCTTAGTCCACTGCTACTAATTCCCGTTCCAAAAGCAACAGTAAATGTTTTTATTTTATGATTTTGAAATAAGTTTCTAGCTTTGGACAAAGCCCTACTGTGATTGTACCAATCTCCATCTCCAATAACTAATACATAACTATTTTGACAGGGTGAGTTTTTATCTACTGGTGAATAAGTTCCATTTAGATAATACTGTTGTGCAATTTTCATAAATGCATCTGCATCAGTTCCTCCTCCAGGATTAACTGAACTAATAATTCTTGCAATGTGAGCAGCTCCACCTTTATAAATTGGAACTTTCAGACAATTATATCTATTGCATGGAGACGCAGTTCCTGTTCCTGTCTTTATATCTCCACCACTCCACCTAGAAAAACCTGCGGTACCATGTGCCCAATAAGCAAAACCATAATCAACACCAGATGTTAAAGAAGCATCTGTTACCAACGATTTTATAGCGGCATGAGCTGCTTGCATCCTGGTAGTAGGGGCTCCTCCAAAATTTTGAACCCAGGCTCCATTTGAGTCAAAGACTTGAACTGAACCTTTGTTTAAGTCTGCTGCTAGCAATCTGTTATTTCCATCATCCCAACCTAATCCCCAAGGATAATAAAAGTATGTAGCAGATGCAGAGCTATTTGCTCTACTTCTACTACCAAATCTAGTTGTTGAACTTATAGATGTAAGACTGCTATTCATCGTCAATTTTTCCATTCGACTGTTGCTCCAAGAAAGTGTCCACAATTCTTGGTTATTATTAGGATTGAACTGAAGACCAGTATAATATCCAGAATTATAACGCATACTTGAATATCCACTTGTATTTGGACATTTGTGGTTATGTGTACTTAATTGAAACGTATATAAATAATTGTTTCTCGCGTAGACTATTTTATTACCAGAAATTGCAGCACCAAATGCATATGCCATATTGATGTTTGTGCTACAATTATAAATCGTTCCACTCGAAAGATTTATTGTTTTATATCCCCAAGAACCGCCTACATATAAATAACCCGTACTTTTATCTATTGTCATATTATATGGATAAATACCAAGGTAGTATTTCTTCAAACACCTACCATCACTTGCTCTTATTGCTACAATTGCTCTTTCATAATATGCCGTTGTGTAATAGACGTCGTTATAAGTTTCTCCACTATAAGAGTAAGATGTTCTGCAATTTGAATTACCTTCGTATGTTCTATTCCCTTTTCCAGAAACACCTCTATTTCCAAATCCTGTATCTAGAGTTTTAGAACCATATAGAAATTTTTTAACACCATCTCTATTATATTGTGATACTAGAACATCGCCATTGCTATCAGCATCAGCATCGTATGGGTAACGCATACTTGCGGTACCACCACTCATCCGCCACCCCATACTTCCAGATTTATCCAACATTATTAAAACATTGGCAGGAACATCACCAATTCCAGATCCTGGTGGAAGTGCTTTTGAAAAAGCATGATTTGATAATGAAAATAAAATTAAAATAATTGAATAAATTAAATTTTTTATTTTCATTGACTATCCTTCATTACTTGCATTTCCATGTCCTGCATATATTTCATTAATTTTTCATCTAGTTTAGGAGTTGAGATATAAATTTGTTCGTCAATAACTCCTTGGTCATTAGGTATACGTTGATAAACTATAAATTTATTTGATTTGTCTACTATCTCATAACCAGTAAATGATTTGGGATTTTGTGTCGTGTCAAATTGACCATAATTTTTCTTCATATAATTCATCAAGGTAAGTTTTTCAGAAACAGAGTTTGTTTCATCATTTAGAGCAATTAAATTAATTGCGATTAATTCATCATTTAAAAATTTGTATTCAATAGCAATATCTTTTAAATTTTGTTCAGGACAAATGTCTTCAGCCAATATTCCGTAAAAATCTAAATTTCCATATTCTCCAGGTAATGGTGCACCAACAATTTCCTTTGATTCAAACTCTGCTCTTTTAATTCCAAGCTCAGCTTTAAAGTTACATGCAGAATATGAATAAGAAATAGATAAAGTTAAAATTAATATTATTTTAGTTATTAATTTCATAAATTAATTATACCCTATTTTTAAAAATAATTTCTCTTTAAGACCATTTTAGACATATTTATTTTGGAAGTACAACAACGCTTTCAAGCGCAACTACCATTGGATCTTTTTCTTTTTTAATACCACACCCATACACTCTATACGCCATACCGTCATTTCCGGTATTATTTGCACCTTTTTTAACACTAGAACCTGAGCCTCTATAAGGAGCTGATCCAATTCTTGTTACAAAAAATTGATAATAATATTTTAATAATTTTTGAGCCTCTTCTTTTTCAACTGTTCCGCCTTTTGAGGAAAAACTATCTCTTATTATTACTCCAAAGTTCCAGCTTTCAGCTGTCACAACTTTAAGATTATCTTTATCTATCTCTGAAAATGAATTGTAACAAATAGTGCTTGGACTTAAATAATCATCTCTTCCAATAGACCTTGAGTTATAATTCTTTTGCGTCATATTTCCTGTGTACTTAGATGTTTGATTTGCTGGCAAATTTCTTTTTGCTGTATCTCTTTTATGACTAGAAGTATTCCAAGGTCCAAGGAATTGATTAAGAATATAACGCTCACCTTCTATTAAAGCCGTTTCAGCAACATAAAAAGTTTGTTGATAGTCTTCACTTCTATTATTACTTTGATGATCACCAGCTGAGATAACTATTAATGCTCCACCCATCAAAGACATCACAAGCATTAATACTAATGATAAAACTAATGCAAAACCTTTTTCATTTTTTCTCATTATTGCATTCCTAAATTTCTTGCATGTGCAGTTACCACAATACTTTCTCTTAAGTATCTATCTGTCTTAACTTTTTTTCTAGTTTGATCGTTTAATGTTTCTTGAAATCTTGCTTTAATATTTCTAAAAAAATTCTTTGTTGATCTAACTGTTAAGGCGATATCAATAGTTTTAATTTTATATAATTTACTTTTTGTTGCATTCGTTGGTGTTGGAGGAGGATTTATTATTTTTCCTTCTTCATCGATAGGTATGAATACTAAGTCTTCAATATAATCTGCGATCAGTTGTTTTTTATATGTTGCATCAACTCCGTCTGTTTCAGGATTTTTCCAGTTATTAGCGGTCTTGTCCCAAATAACTTTAGTTTTATAAATTGCAAAAGCATCTATCGGAGGCTGTTTACCACCAGGTAAAGGTTTAGCATTTTTATTAGGCAATTTTGATTTTTCGCAATGATATGTGATTTTATATCTTTGATAAACATATTTTGGTGTTTTGTTTTTGTTGTAATCAACATCGCCATACACGATATCAATTTTATCACAGTCATTATTAAAATTTGATGACTTTGTAATAATTATTGGAGCATGTTGATTATTTGTTTTAACATTGTCACCATAATATTTGTACCCGGCATTTCTTATATCTCTCATCATCATTCCAATAACATCTCTTCCTTGACTTGATATTTTTGCTCTATCAGTTACTTGAGAGTAAGAATTATTTACAACATTGTATGAAGTAAACATTGCAGCCATCATTACTACAGAAATTACAATACCAATTAAAATTTCAATTAAGGTAACTCCAGCAATTTTACTTAATTTTTTTCTCATTATTTAATTTGGAAATATAAGTATTTTTTCTTTGGCTTTGCATTTCCAGATGCATCAACTCGCCCAGTACTTACATTAACTTCCATTCTACCAAGTACCCATTGATCATAAATTCCTGTTCCGGTATAGTTTTTATTATTATTATAAGTGCAGCTGTTGCCTGCTGCTGCATTATTGCAGATATCATAAACTTTCAGTGCTTTTCTATTCTGTGTCCCTTTACATTTTAGCCTTCTCTTTGAAAATCTATTGTCCCATTTGTATTTTTTAGCATCTAAAGTGTTTGTGAAAGTTTTAGAGGATGATGATCCCGTGCTACAAGTTGCAGAATTCCAGGATGCTTTACCTTTTTTTTCTTCAGATACTAAATAATCAACAAAAGATACTTTGCTTGTGGGAGAAGTTGAGTTTTTTTCTGAAATAAGGTCTTCCGCAACCATTGATATCAAAAGGTTTGATTTTGTTCTTTCCCCCGATACGTCAATAGATCTTACAGAATATTGAACCATCTGAAAAATAGCTACAAAACCAATACCGATTATAACTGTTGATACTAGAGCCTCTATTAGAGTTATTCCTTTCTGATTTTTAAAAAAATTACATCCTAGTCCAACCATTACCACTCCATCTAAATTTATTCACATTACCAAATCTTGTCCATTCAACCAAGTAGGCAGGTTTTTCTAATCCTTTAGCTTTATTAATAGGGCACTTTCCACCATTCTTTTTAGCATTATCAAAAGTACACATTATTATATATTGATCAGTAGCATTTGAAGGTTCGTCTAAAGTAACTCTTAATTGGTTTTTTATTTTACCTAAAGTTTTATAATGAGTTCCATTTTGTGAAAAACATATTGAGCTTTCTCTATCTATGTGAGTTGCCACATCATATGTTTTGTTATCTACTTCTGAAGTCCAAAATGAACTTGATGTATAACAATCTATTGGGTTACCACTATTTAATCTATTTGTATAAGCACTTCTTGATAATCCTCTTGTTATAATTTGTGTTGGGTTACTACCATTAGGTTTGATGTAAACTTGCACAAAAGGAAGAGAGCCCCTTTGTGATTGAGTATTTATTGAATTAATCATATTAACAACTTTTTCAGTAGAAGCTCTTAACACTCTATCTTTGTTCCAGCTCATAAAATTTGGAATTCCAACTGCAGATACAATTGCTACAATTGAGATAACAACTAGCAATTCAAGTAATGTGAAACCTTTAATGTTCTGATCTTGCAGCACCTGGATCTATTTTCCCTGCTTTAGCTAACTCTTCTAAAGATTTTTCCATTGTTATCATTCCATCTCTTACTGCAGTTTGCATGATACTTGGAATTTGATGAATTTTAGCTTCTCTGATTAAGTTTTGTATTGGTGCCGTACATTTCATAATTTCAAATGCGCCAACTCTACCTGCACCGTCTCTAGTTTTTAATAATCTTTGTGTGACAACCATTTTTAAAGAAGTTGAAATTTGAGCTCTTATTTGTTCTTGTTGCTCGGGTGGAAATACATCAATAATTCTGTTTATTGTACTTGGTGCACCACTTGTGTGAAGAGTTCCAAATACTAAGTGACCAGTTTCAGCAGCAGTTAATGCAAGACTAATAGTTTCCAAGTCTCTCATTTCTCCAACTAAAATTACATCTGGATCCTCTCTAAGAGCTGCCTTTAAAGCTGCAGCAAATGTTTCAGTTTGTTTTCCCACTTCTCTATGAGAAACAATACTTTTGTTATCTTGGTGTATAAATTCTACTGGATCTTCTACTGTAATAATGTTTGCAGTTCTTGTTTTATTTATTTCATTAACAATTGCTGCAAGCGTAGTTGATTTACCTGAGCCTGTTGGTCCTGTAACCAAAACTAAGCCTTTATGAAAGTCCACAATATCATAAAGAGATTGTGGTAAATTAAATTGATCCATTTCAGGAATTTTACTTTCTACTCTTCTACAAACACACGCTGGACCTTTAATTGTTTTATAAAAGTTTGCTCTAAATCTTAATCCACTTAATGATACAGAAGTATCTAACTCATGTGTTTTATCAAATTTATTCAATTCATGTTCGTTACAGTTCATTGATAACAAATCTTTTAAATCTTGAGCGGTAACCATTACTTCTTGAACTTTAATAATCTCACCTGTCTGTCTGTAAGCTAATGGAGCTCCAGCCCTTATGTGGAAATCGGAAATCTTCTTGTTATTTTTTGCCAGTTCTTCTAATTTTTCAAACATTCAATATTGATACTATAAATATAAGTAATTTTTAGTAATTTATTTCAAAAAAACTCATTATGTACTACTCAAGCTTTTTATTCTAGTAAAAGTTGAGTATATAGATAAAATTCAAATTATAAAATTATGAAAAATCCTTTTGCTAATCTTTTTAAGAAAAAGAGTAAAGATGGTGCACCAGATAAACCTGTGCCAAAGCCAGATGCGGGAAAAAAGAAAGAGGGTTTTTTTAGTAAACTTTTAAAAAATAGATTAGGAAAATCTTCAATAAAAGGTGAGGAAATTTTAGGTGTTGAATTGACACCAAGCGAAATTAGACTTGCTCAAGTATCAAGTAATAAAGCAAACCAATGGGTTTTAGATAAATTTTTTGTTCACAAATTCGAGGGAGTTCCTGATGGCGGCACTGTTTTAGAAAATCAAGATAAAATTGCTGAAGAACTAAAGTTAGCTTTATTAAAATCAAAAGTATCAACAACAAACGCTGCAATAGCAATTCCAGTCACTAGTGCGATCATTAGAGTGGTGACCGCACCTTTGATGACAGAAGAAGAATTAAAAAAAGCAATCGATACTGACTCACTTTGGGAAAATTTAGTTCAACTAACAGATAACTTGGCAGAATATTCAATATTCCATCAGGTCATAAATAAAGATGAAAAAGCTAATACGATGGATATCTTGTTCGTTGCCTCAAAACTTTCTGACATTAATAGTTATACAGCAATCATAAAAAAAGGTGGACTAAATGCTGTAATCATCGATGTTAAATGTTTTGCTTTAAAATCAGCTGTAGATCAAATAAATCAAATAGCAGGTTCAATTGAAGATTCTAATTTAACAGCTGTTTTAGAATTTGGATTAGATGAGAACTACGTAATGATACTTTACGAAAATAACCCAATAATAACTGATATCTTTATTAGAGCTCAAGACAGAAAAACTTTATCTGAAAGTAATAATCAAGAAGAAATGGATGCTTTAGTCAGAAGGTATATGACACAGGTCAAGCAAGCCGTTCAAGATTTTGAAACAAAATATGAAAAGAGAATTAGAAATTTAAAAGTCACTTCTAATTTGCCAAATGTAGAAGACTATTTAGCAAGCTTTAGAAAAAATATGGTTAATACTGGTTATAATCTTTTTAATCCATTTGATGGAATAAAAGTTCCTGCACAGATAGAAAATGAAACTAAATTAAGCAACCCTTCTTATTTTTCAACAGTTATGGGTTTAGCATTTAGAAAGCTTGATGTTTTTGGATATTATAAATTTGTAACTGCAGTAAAAAATATTAACTTACTTCCCAATCGAGAAAATATGATAGCGCAAAAAAAAGCTAAAGCATTTTCTAATTTTGCATTTAAAGGAATAGCAGGAATTGTTGTAGTTATATACCTTGTTCTATTTGGATTTTCATTTTGGCAAATTACTGACTTAAATAAAAAAATTGCAGGATATGAGGAAGTAATTCAAACACATGAATTAAGAACATTAGAAAGAAATAAATATCTTAAAGAGAAAAAATTAATGGATAAATCGCTAGAATTAAGCAATTCAATTAAATCAAATAAAACAATAAGTTTTAGAGTATTAGCTCAAATAGCATCAGCAGTACCGAAAAGAGTTAAGTTTGATTCTATTGAATATAACGGGTCAGATTTAGTGATAATTCAAGGATCAGCATTTAGTGATCAAGATATATTAAAATTAATCAGCAATTTAAATAATAAAAAATTAATTTCTCAAGCATCCCTTGCAAGTATGACGTTGCCAAATGAACAACAGGGTTCACAAACAATGAAGGGTTTTAAAATTGCCTGTATATTGGAGAACGTATAATGGATTTAAAGAACATGACAATGGACGATCTAAAACAGAAATTTTCTACTATAGATAAAAAGACACTTATAAAATTTGGAATAGGATTTGGAGCAATTATTCTCTTCTTAATTATTTACTATGCAATCCTAAATCCGATGGTTAAGGAGAGAAAAGCAAAATACCAAGACAAAATTCAAAAAGAGCAAGAAATAGTTGATTTTGAAAATAATATTATATCTTTAAAAAAAACTATAAAAAAAATGAAACCGAAGTTTGAAGAAACGTCAACTTTATTTCATTCAAAAGCAGAAGTAGAGGATCTCTATCAAAGTCTTAGTAAGCATGCAGCAGTCAATGGTTTGGTTATTTCAAAAATAGAAAAAAAAGAACCAAAACCAGTTTTAAAGGTTGGAGTGACAGATCAGTCAGAAAATAATCTTCAAAAAGAAATGGTCTCATATTACAAAATTCCAGTAGACTATGAAATTAAAGGAAATTTCTTAGGTTATATAAAGTTCAAAAGAGCAGTATCTAAGCAAAAGAAAATGTTAAATTTTGACAAAGAGACGATAAGTGTAGTACAAAATGATTCAACTGGAGCGATAGTTGCTACAGGAGAGTTAACCATAGTAGGAATGCCAGATGAGTTTTTTTAAAATATTAATTTTTTTAGTTTTGATGTTAATACCGACAATTTCTTTTTCTGATAGCCATGATCAAAAGAAAGAAGTTTTAGAACAGGTAAAAGAAATTGCTAAAGAAATGGAAGATGATGAGGAGGTTCCTCTTAATGATCCTTTTGCTGGAAATGAGGGAACAAGCTCGATGTCTGGAAATATACCTGAAGATGAACAGGAAAATGAACTAAGTTTATATAATTTTAAATTAGCAGGACTTATATCAGGAAAAGATTATAGCTATATATCAATCGTTAATTCTGGTGGAGAAGTTTTAACTCTATCACTTGGACAATATTTAGGAAAAATTCAACTAGTAGATTTAAGATTAAATGAAGCAATATTTAAAAAAGAAGATGGAAAATTTATGATCATAGATTTTAACGGACAAGTAAGAGAGGCAGATGATTATTAAGAAATATTACAACACTCTTTTGGTTATATTATTTGCATTTTTATTAAGTGCTTGCGGCCCAAACTCAAAATTTCAAAAAAAATACAACAAACCTTTTAAGCATAATACACCATTAATTAAAGACAAAGCTATAGTAGAGTCAGGAAAATCTGAAGTTGCTAAAACTCTAGAGATGGGTCCTAAGCCATTAGAAGGAGACTCTCGAAAATTAGGCAAAAGAAAAAAAATATCATCTGAGGCTCAAAGAAACTATTTAATTATCTCTGATGAATATCCATTATTAAAACAAAGAGTAACACTAAAATTTAAAAACTTAGATTATAAAGAAACCATGAAGTTGATGGGTAAAATCGGTGAAATTAATATTCTAGTAGGCGATGAAGTTGCCGGAGCAATTTCAGCAGAATTAATTGACGTTCCTTGGGATAAAGCTTTTCAGGCTTTATTAGATATGAAAAATTTTGCATCCGATGTAGATGTTGCAAGTAACTTAATTAGAATTCACTCACCAGAAACATTAACTGCACAAGAAACTTATAAATCTGAAAGAGCACAAGCCGTAAAAAAGAAAGTAGAATTAGAAGACAGTGTTGAACCGATTTATTCTGAAATATTTAGACTTTACTATATAACGCCAGCTCAAGCTAAACAAACAATTGAAGAATTATTTACTCAATCATCTGGTGATAGCTCTTATACACCAATACAAATTACAGAAGAAATTACCACTCGTTCAATTATAGTAAGAGGTAAAGAAAAAGACTTA
Organism: uncultured Pelagibacteraceae bacterium; assembly: GCA_902624535.1. Lineage (GTDB taxonomy): Bacteria > Pseudomonadota > Alphaproteobacteria > Pelagibacterales > Pelagibacteraceae > Pelagibacter. The sequence continues at coordinate 14,891 of CACNYF010000002.1, forward strand.
GACGTAGTTGATAAAGTTGTTAAAGAGATAGATATTAGAACAAAACAGGTTTTAATTGAGGCTTTCATTGTTGAAGCTAATTCAGATTTTGAGAGAGCGCTTGGTGCTAGGCTAGGCGGTTATTATAATAAATATGGAAAAATAGCAGGGGGTACAGCAAGCACTAGCAGTGGAAGTGCATTCGGAACTGATTTAGATACTGCTGCAGGTCTAGGATCAGCAACAGATAGTATAGCTAATTTTCCAGTTACTGGTGCTACAAGTGGTATCGGAATTTTGAGACGAACACCTGCAGGAGTTCTTAAAGCTGAAATTACTGCATTAGAAAGTTCGGGTATGGGTAAAACCATATCAAATCCAAAAGTGTTTACTTTAGATAACCAATTGGCCACTGTTACACAAGGTGAAGAAATTCCATATCAAACAACATCTGATGGTACAACTTCTACTTCTTTTAAAGAAGCTGCATTAAAATTAGAAGTCACTCCAAGTATTATCGGTGATGGAAATGTTCTTTTAACTATCAAGGTAAATAATGATACACCAAATAGATCAGCAGGAGGTGATGAGCCACCTATTAATAAAATGGAAATTGTAACAAAATTGTTAGTTGCAGATGGAGATATTGTTGTAATTGGTGGTATCAAGAAAAATGTACTATCTCAAAGTAAAAACCAAACCCCAGGTATTGGTAATATGCCTGTAATCGGTAACCTCTTTAAAGGCAAAGCAAATTCTGATAACCTAGATGAATTATTGGTATTTATAGCACCAAGAATTTTATAATGATTAACATTAGTAGAGAGTCAGAGATAAATTTAATTAATATCTTGATAGACCAAGATATTATTTCTGGAAAAGATTTAGCCGAAATCAAAAAAGTTTCTAGCGATGGAAACAAATCACAATTAGATGCTGTATTTGAATTAAATCTTACAGATGAACAAAAAATTTTAGATTTATTAGTTCATGATCAATCATTAGATGTTGTTGACTTATCAACAATACAAGTAACTGATGAGCTAAAAGCTGTACTTCCTTCTAATTATATAAATATGAATTTTATAGCACCATTTAAAATTGATGGAAAAGTTTTACATATTGCAATTTCAGATATTTCAAAGTTAAGTTTGATGAGAAACTTAAGAACTATTACAAAAATGGATATTGAGCTTCATGCAGCAAAAGTTTCAGATATTTCAAATTTTGTAGATAAACTATTAGCAGATGGAGAAAAAACTATTTCGGATATTAGACAAACTCAGGCAGAAAAAACTAAAACATTTGATTATGATGTAGATGAACAAGCTGAAGTTCTAGAAAGCCAACCCGAAGAGGATATAGAAGCAATAGAAAACGAGTCTGAGGTTATTAAATTTAGCACTGCTGTTGTTGCTGATGCTATTAAATCAGGTGTATCCGATATACATATTGAGCCATATAGATTTTCTTCAAGAGTTAGATATAGATTAGATGGAATTCTTACAGAACAAGAACACTTCAAAAAATTTTTACATTCTAATTATGGTGCTGTTGTTACAAGATTTAAAATTATGGGAAAATTGGATATTGCAGAAAGAAGACTTCCACAAGATGGAGCTATACCATTTAAAATTGATGGAAAAGTAGTGGACTTACGTTTATCTATTTTACCTACTGCAACGAATGAAAGAATTGTAATGAGGGTTCTTAACAAAGATGCAGGAGACATAAGTTTAGAGCAATTAAATTTTGAAGAAACAGATCTTAAAAATTTAAGAAAAGCAATTCACGGTACACAAGGATTAGTATTGGTTACAGGACCAACAGGTTCAGGAAAGACAACAACATTGTACAGTATTCTTAAAGAAGTATCTAAGCCTCATCTAAACATTTTAACGGCTGAAGATCCAGTTGAGTATGAACTTGATGGTGTTGGACAAGTTCAAATTAAAGATGATATTGGTTTTAACTTTGCAACAGCGTTGAGATCATTTTTAAGACAAGACCCAGAAATAATTCTAGTTGGAGAGATGCGGGATAAAGAAACAGTTGATATAGGATTAAAAGCAGCGCTTACAGGACACTTAGTTTTCAGTACACTACACACAAATGATGCCCCTAGTACTATTACAAGATTACAAAATATGGGCACTCCAGATTATTTAATAAGCGCGGCTGTGAGTTTGGTGTTAGCACAAAGACTAGCGCGAAAAACTTGTACAGAATGTAGAGAGCCAGACAATGACATTACTCCAAAAGCACTAGCAGACCTAGGTTTTACAGTTGAACAAGCATCTAGAGCAAAAGTACAAAAAGGAAAAGGTTGTCCAAAATGTAAAGATACTGGTTACAAAGGTCGAATGGGAATTTATGAAATTTTAAATGTTACAAAACCAATAAAAGAAGCAATATTAAGAAAAGCTACAACACCAGAGTTAAAAGAAATTGCATCTAATGAAGGCTTTAGAACAATGCAAGATATGGGAAGAGAACTTATATTAACTGGAGACTTAAATTTCAGAGAATTTGATAGAGTTCTTTCTATGGATTAATAAATGTCCTCAGAAACATTTACATATAAAGGTATTTCAGCAGGAAAATATATTGAGGGCGAAATAGAGGCTCTAAATCAGGAAGAAGCGTCATATAAGCTAAAAGAACAAAAGATAATAATAACCAATTTAGTTAAAGCAAAAAAGAAAAAAGCAGCTAAAGAAAAAGGCAAAAAAAGCAGTTTTTCATTTGGAAAGAAAAAAGTTACGCCTCAAGATGTAATGATTTTCTCAAAACAGTTTGCAACCATGGTTAAAGCAGGTCTTCCAATTTTAAATGTACTTTCAATGCTACGTGATCAAATTGAGCATCCAACAATGAAAGAAATTATTGAGGATATTAGAAAAAGTCTAGAAGGGGGTATAACACTTTCAAAATGCTTTGAAAAATACCCAAAGGTTTTTGACAATATTTATATAAACTTAATAAAAGCAGGTGAGGCTAGTGGTAAATTAGATGTTTTCTTACTCAAGTTAGTAGATTCACTTGAAAAAAGAGAAAAAGTAAAAAAAAAAATTAAAAGTGCATTAACGTATCCTGTTGTCATGTTTACAGTAGCAATAACTGTAATGGTATTCATGTTAATTAAAGTTGTTCCAATATTTGCTGAAATGTATGAAGGTATGGGAGTACCTTTGCCAACACCTACAGCAGTCATTATGAATGCCAGTAATTTTATGAGAGGAGCAGGTGGTTTAACTTTATTTTTAGTTTTAGCAATAGGATTTGCTATTTTTAAATACACAACAACGAAAATACCTGCAGTAAGATATAAATGGCATTATAGAGTTTTAAAAATGCCTGTATTTGGAGATATGATTTTAAAATCTTTAATTGCAAGAGTTTCTCTTATTATGGGTAATCTTAGTTCTGCAGGCGTAAATTTACTTGAAAGTATAGAAATTGCAAAACAAGTAAGTAACAATGATGTTGTCACTCAAGCTTTGGAAAATGTAAAAAAAGGTGTTTTCTCAGGAGATACATTAACAAAACTATTTTTAAAAGAACCAGTATTCCCTGCAACTTTTAGTCAGCTAATTTCTGTTGGAGAGCAGACAGGAAATTTAGATGAAATGTTTACATCAGTATCAGCTTATTATGAAGAAGAGTTTGATACAGCTGTAGATAATATGTCGAGTTTAATTGAGCCGATTATGATTGTATTTATGGGTACAATGATCGGTGGTTTAATGATAGCTATGTATTCACCAATCTTTAATGTTGGTGCAATTATCGGAAGTTAATAATCTATTTTTTTAGATAATATTAAATGGTTGATCCAAGGCTTTTCGCCTTCTTTAAATACTACTGCATCCATTATTTGTTGAATAAAAAAAGTTCCAAGACCACCTGGTTTAATATCATCTATTTTTCTGTGCCTAATTTTATCTTTTTCAACTGGTCTCCCTTTATCAAAAAAACCAATTTCTAAATTTCCATTTTCTAAAGAGATTTTAATCTCCATTCTATCTTCAGTATCTTCACCTTGGTAAGCATGTTTTACAATATTCTGAGCTGCTTCTGCTATCGCTAATACTAATTCATCTTTTAAGTCTTGTTCAATATTTACTTTTTCAAAAACTTCTCTTGAAAAACTTCTTACATCTTTAAGGCTAGATGAACTTACAACAAAATCTCTCTGTTCTGATATTTGAGCAAGATTATTCATTATTTATCCTAAGTTTAAAATTTGCTCCAGTTTTGCCATCATGATTACTTTTAAAACTGATTTGCTAATATCTTTTAAGATGACTTTTGTCCCAAGTTCAGTTGCTTTTTGATGACTTTCAATTAATACAGATATTCCAGAAGAGTCCATGTACTGAACTTCTTTTAAATTTAGATGAACTTCTTTTTTTGCCTCAATAAGAGGCATTATAACTTCTTTTGCTTTTTCTGTTACATCCATATCAATTTCACCATCAAGGTGAACAATTGATATTTCTCCTTCTTCTGTAACTTTGTATGACATAAATATTAATATTTATTAAATTTACCTGTGAAATCAACAAAAATGACCCATTTTGAATATATTATGTATGTAGATATTGACTTTCAAAAGATATAGTTATTATGTATATACATATTTTTTATTTAAAATAGGATCATAAATTATGAAAAAAAATAATAAAGGTTTTACACTTATAGAATTATTAGTCGTTGTAGCAATCATCGGTATTTTAGCTGCCGTTGGAGTTGTTGCTTATTCTGGTTACACAAAGGGAGCAAAAAAATCAGCAGTTAAATCAAATCAAGCTGCAGTTATTAAATATGTAGCCGCAGAATTAAAAAAATGTGAGATTGGTGAAACAGATGTCATGGTTAAAGGCAATGATAAACTAGTTTGTGCTGATAGAAAAAAATCTACAAATACAGCAGTTGCAGTAGAAAAAGCATTAGGCTCAGAGTTTAAAAATCCATACAGAACATCAGAGTCTGCGATTCAAACTTCTACGATATCATGCAGTGGTAATGGTGAAGGACAAACCGCTGTAGTACAAGTTGGTACTACAATCACAGTTTCATCTTGTGAAGTCGATGGAGCCACACTTTTATCTGGTACTGTTACCATAGAATAAATTTAAAATTTTATGACAACCAGGAGCTCAGGTTTTACGCTAATTGAGCTTTTGGTTGTTGTTGCAATTCTTGGAATAATTTCAGCAATAGGAATCGTCAGTTATAATGGTTACGTATCGTCAGCAAAAAAGAAATCTGCAGAAAATATAATTCTACAAATTTCACTTGCACAAAGTGAATACTACTCTGATGAGGATAGATATTTTACTCCTGGATGCGGACCTAATAATTCAACATCGACTACTTTAGAAACAACACTACTTGGTGGGTCCGACGTTATAACACCTGAGATTGGTTATGAATTTTGTTCTCAAGGATCTGCAGAAAATTATACAATTATTGCTCAAGAAACTGGGACTAAATCACCATGCAAACTTGAATATACAGATAAGTCTGTTTGGACAAGAACTAATTGTTAATAATGAACATTGAGATTAGTAAATATTTAGAAAAAGTTAAATTTGTTTTTTCTGGAGATCTCTCAAAAAATTTTAAGATCTATGCAACTCTTAGTTTAGCATGGATAATTTTTATTGGGTACTTGACCTGGTGGAACGGTTTAAGTAGTCCGATGTTAGACAAAAGCTTTAGATGGGATGAGTGGTTCTGGTTTGGGATTGTTCCCGCTCTATCTCCTTACTTATTTTATTTTATCTGGAAAAAGAAAGAGTAACAAACCTAATTTGAGCATCAATTATCTATGATGAATACTTTTTTATAATAATTTAGGGAAAAATGGAGAGTGTAGATTTGGATTCAGTAAAATCATTTGTTGATACCCTTTGGGTTATAGATTGTGCAATTCTTGTTTTTATAATGCAAGCAGGTTTTATGTGTATGGAGACAGGTCTTTCTAGGCACAAAAATAGCATAAATGTTGCTCTTAAAAATGCTGCCGATTTTGGTGTAGCAGTTGTAATTTTTTGGATTTTTGGTTTTGGTTTAATGTTTGGAAAAAGCTATAACGGTTATTTTGGAACTGACTTATTCTTTTTTAAAACAGATCAGGCTGAATATATGACTTATTTTGTGTTCCAAGCAATGTTTGTTGCAACTGCTGCTACAATCGTTTCAGGTGCAGTAGCAGAGAGAATGAAATTTAATGGATATTTAATTTTAACTATTCTTGCCACAGGTATTATTTATCCAATTGTTGGTCACTGGGCTTGGTCCTCAAATTATTTAAACAATATTGATGCAACAAGACAGTTACTTGCAGTTACAGGACAAGTAAAGACTACTGGATGGCTAACAGATATAGGATTTGTCGATTTTGCAGGAAGCACAATAGTTCATTCAGTTGGTGGATGGATTGCTTTATCGGCAGTTTTAATCTTAGGCCCAAGAATTGGAAAGTATTCTGATGCTAATAAAGGAAAATTTACAGGTTCAAGTTTTCCACTAGCAGTTTTGGGGACTTTAATTTTATGGTTTGGTTGGTTTGGTTTTAATGGTGGTAGCAATGGTGCTATGGATGAAGCGGTACCATTAATTTTAATTAATACATTTCTTGCAGCTGCATTTGGATTATTAACAGGTCTTGGTATTTCATTTATTTTATTTAAAAAACCAGATCCCTATTACGTTATTATAGGTCCTTTGGCAGGTTTAGTTTCAATAACTGCTAGTTGTAACTCTTTAACTTCAGTTAGTTCAATTTTTGTTGGAATTATTGGAGCCGTGGTTGCCATTGCTATAAATGAATTTTTAGAGAAAATCGAAATCGATGATGTTGTAGGCGCCGTTCCTGTTCATTTAGGAGCTGGAGTTTGGGGTACTATTGCTGTAGCAATGTTCGGAGACCTTGAGATTCTTGGAACAGGACTATCGAGATTGGAACAAATTAAAGTTCAATTTATTGGCGTTGTCTCAATAGGTGCATTTGCTTTTATTGGATCATACTTAATTTTAAAAATTTTAAATTATTTCTATCCGTTAAGAGTAAGTCCATTACATGAAGAGTTAGGTCTTAATATTGCTGAGCACAATGCAACTTCTGTTGAGCACGATTTGATTTCAATTTTAGAAAAGCAATCTGAGTCTGGTGATTTAACAATTAGAGGTCCCCAAGATCCTTTTACTGCAGGAGGTGTAATAGGACTCTATTATAATAGATTGATGAGTAAACTAGAGACAAGTGAAGCCGAAAAGAAAGTATGGAGAGACAGAATTTCAAATGAAGTAAAACTTGCTGTGAAAGTTCAAGAAAATTTCTTACCAAAAAGAAACTTAGAAAATTATCCTGTGCACGGAATTAATATTGCTGCTAGAGAAGTTTCTGGAGATTTCTTCAGCTTTTATCCTCACAATGATAGTGTTTACTTTATTATTGCAGACGTTGCGGGTAAAGGAATTCATGCCGGAATGGTAATGGCAAAAGCATCAACTTTATTTGAGATTATGTCTAGAGATCAAGTAGATCCAGATGAAATGATGTTTCATATGAATAATGATCTATTTTTAACTAAAACTGGAGGCATGTTTGTTACTAGTATATTGGGAGAATATAACATGAGGACTGATGAATTAAGATGGGTAAATGGAGGTCATCAACCTGCTATTATTAGATCATCATCTGGAAATTATGAACAATTCGAGAGTAATTCACCGCCTATGGGCGTAATACTTCAAAAGGACAAATCAGTTTATAAAACGCACAAAGTTAAGTTAGAAAATAATAGGTTTTATGCGTTCACTGATGGTTTATCTGAAAGCTTAAATAGCTCAGGTGAAGAAATAGGAATAGAGGGATCATTAAAAATAATAGAGAAAAATTTTAATACAGATTCTAGCAAACAATTATCAGATATATCAAATAGCGTAATTGATACTGCTGGGGATAACAAGCTAAGTGACGACTTAACCTTAATATCTATAGGTAAATAACAATCTAAGTAAAATAAACCCGCGATCAAATATCATATATAATAAGTATTTCTAAGAAAATATATTCACTGGGTGGATGAAAAAAATCTGAAAATTGGAATTATTGGTGCAGGTATTCAAGGTGTTTGCAATGCCTTGTTTCTTCAAAAAAAAGGTTTTCAGGTAACACTTTTTGATAGAGAGGAGCCAGGAAGTGCAGCATCATATGGGAATGCTGGTCACTTTTCCCCTTATGCGTCCGTTCCTTTAAACAGACCAGATGTTATAGCAGACGTTCCCTCAATGTTAATTAGTTCAAGAGGACCATTAGCTTTAAAGTGGAACTATGTGCCAAAGATGATCCCTTGGTTTGCAAGATTTATATTTAATTGTAGAGAGGAAAAAATGATGCATACAGCTAAAAATATGCATCAAATTTTAGATCAATCATTGCCAGCATTCGATGAATTATTTGACGAAATTGATTTAGAGGGATTAGTTGAAAATAATGGTATTCTCTATGTTTGGACTGATAAAAATATGAAAAGTAGAGAACTAGAAATTAGAATTAGAGATCAGCTTGGTGTAAAGCAACAACTAGTTAATAAAAAGGAAATTCATGATTTAGAGCCAAATTTAAAACCCTTTTATCATGGTGGGGTATTTTATGATTATGCAAGACATGCACGAAACCCAAGAAAAATTTTAATAAAATTATTTGAGAATTTTGTAAATAAGGGTGGAAAGTTTTTAAAATTAAATATTCAAAATTTAGATTTTGATGAAGAAAAACCTGTATTGAGAACAGAAACGCAAAGATTTATTTTTGATAGACTTGTAATTGCGTGCGGGGCATTTTCAAAAAGACTAACAGACAAGCTACATGAAAATATACCTCTAGATACTGAAAGAGGATATCATGTTCATTTTAAAGATTATGACCACTTAATTTCAAGACCCATTGTTTATGCAAATAGAGGTTTTGGAATGACGCCAATGGAACAAGGTTTAAGAGTTGTTGGAACAGTAGAATTTGGAGGTTTAGAAAATTCTCTATCTAAATCGAGAATAAAAAACTTGATATTAAATGCAAAGGATATGCTAGATGGTTTACCAGAGCATAAAGATGAGTGGCTTGGTTTTAGACCCACATTGCCAGATTTTCTTCCAGTTCTAGGTCCTTCAAAAAACTATAAAAATGTTTTTTATTCATTTGGTCATCATCATTTAGGTTGGACACTTGGTGCAATATCAGGAAAAATTATATCTAAAATGATCTCAGGTGAGAATACTAACTTAGATCTGCAACCATACAGTTCAATAAGGTTTAGTTAAAAATAATCTTTTATAGTACTCTATTTAATGCTTGAAAATAAAAGTAATATTATAATTGCATCTATTTTGCTTTTTTTAGCAGCTTTGTTTTGGTCAGGAAATTTTATTGTTGGAAAGATAGCGGGTTTAAATGAAATACCTCCAATATCATTAAACATATTAAGGTGGTCACTGGCGTTTCTAATTTTATTACCTTTTACCTATAAAGAGATGATTGAAAAAAAGGAATTAATTTTTAAAAATATTTATCTCTTATGTTTTTTAGGAATAACAGCGGTCAGTATTTTTAATTCAGCACTTTTTTATTCTTTAAAAACTACACAAGTAATTACGGGTGTACTTATGATCTCAACTGTTCCTGTTATGATTATTTTATTTTCTATAATTTTAAAAATAGAAAAAACAAATACCTTTCAGGTTTTGGGAGTTGTATTTTCTTTGTTAGGTGTATTATTTATAATTTCAAAAGCAGATTTTGAAGTCTTTAAAAGTTTAGCTTTTGAAAAAGGAGATCTATTTGCATTATTTGCAATGATATCTTGGTCACTTTATTCAGCGCTTTTAAAAAAAAAAAATTATGGACTATCTCCAATAACCTTACTTCAAGTTGTAATTGGTCTTGGGGTAATATTTCTTATTCCAGTGTATGCAATAGATTATATTTACATTGGTAATCGAATTACAATTAATACAAATTTCATTCTTGTTTTATCTTATGTTGTTTTGTTGCCTGGCATCATTTCTTTCTTTTTCTGGATAAAAGGTGTTGCTTTAATAGGTGCTAATAGAGCAGGAATTTATTTACATTTAATGCCAATTCTTGCAGCAATTCTTGCAATGATAATATTTGATGAGGTATTGCTATTTTATCATTATATCGGTGGAATATTTATTATTTCAGGGATATTACTTTCAAACAAAAAAAATGCTTAAAGTAGCTATACTCGACGATTATCAAAATATCGCTAAAGATTTTATTGATCTTAAAAAATTATCTTCAACATACGAATTTCAGGTATTTAATGATCCATTTGAAAATGAAGATGATGCAATTGAAAAATTAAAAGAATTTGAAGTTCTTTTTATAATGAGAGAAAGAACAAAGATAACAAAAAAATTTATAGAGAGTTTAAAAAAATTAAAATTAATTGTTACTAGCGGAATGAGAAATAAGTCAATAAATTTAGAAGCTACAAAAAAAAATAATATTGTTGTTAGTGGCACCGAAATTAATAGCAACCCAACACCAGAACTAACTTGGGCATTAATTTTGGGACTTGCAAGAAATTTCAAAACCGAAATAGATAATATGTACCAAGGTTATTGGCAATCAACAATTGGAGTTGAGCTTAAGGGCAAGATATTAGGTTTGCTTGGATTGGGGAGGGTAGGTTCTCAAGTTGCTAAAATTGGCAAAGCTTTTGGCATGCAAATTATGGCTTGGAGTGAAAATTTAAACTTAAATAAATGCAAAGAGCTGGATGTTTTGCCGTGTAGCAAGGATGATTTAATTCAAAATTCAGACTTTCTATCAATTCATGTTCAAGGTGGAGAAAGATATAGAAACTGTATTACTATTAAAGAATTTGAGAAGATGAAAAAAACCTCATATTTAATAAACACTTCAAGAGGTGAAATAGTTAATGAAGATGATTTAATTATAGCTTTATCAACAAATATTATATCTGGTGCAGGTATAGATGTTTACGAAAAAGAACCATTGCCCGAAAGTCATAAGCTTAGATTCGTTCAGAATGCTCTTCTGCTTCCTCATATAGGTTACGTAACTGCTGAAAATTATGCAACATTCTATAATCAAATGATTGAAAATCTTGATAGTTTTGCATCAGGCAAACCTCAAAGAGTTATAGAACAATAGAAATCTTAGACAATTTTACCAGATAAAATTTTTTATTTTTGTGTATACTATTATTGATGAGCAAAGAACTTAAAGCTAATCAAAATCAAAAATTGGATAATCAAGAGTTAAATGATTGGTTAGATTCTTTAGATGCAGTAGTAGAGAATCATGGTAGAGATGGAGCTAAAGTAATTTTAGAAAAACTTGAACAACGGGCAAAAGATTTAAGAGTATTATATTCACCCGTCCCTTATTCACCATATAGAAATACTATATCTCAATATGATCAAGGAATTTACCCTGGTGACTTAGCAATTGAAGAAAAGATAACAGCAATTTTAAGATGGAATGCTTTAACAATGGTTATGAAAGCAAATAAAAACTTTGGAGGTCTTGGAGGACATATTGCAAGTTATGCATCATTTGCTGAAGTATTTGAAACTGGCTTTAATCATTTTTTTAAGGGAGGAGACCAAGCAGATTTAATTTTTTATCAATCTCAGTGCACAACAGGAATTTATGCAAGATCATTTTTAGAGGGAAGATTAACAAAAAATCATTTAGAAAATTATAGACAAGAACTTAATGAACAAGGGCTTTCATCTTATTGTCATCCATATTTAATGAAAGAATATTGGACATTCACTACAGCATCAATGGGAATAGGTTTGGTTAATGCAATTTATCAAGCTCGTTTCATGAAATATTTGGAAAATAGAAACTTATTAAAAACAGATAAAAGAGTTTGGGGTTTATTTGGAGATGGTGAAATGGATGAACCCGAAAGTTTGGCTGGATTATCAATAGCATCTAGAGAGAAATTGGACAATTTAACATTTATAATAAATTGTAATCTTCAAAGATTAGATGGACCAGTAAGAGGTAATGGACAAATAATTCAAGAACTTGAGACAATTTTTAAAGCCAATGGATGGAATGTTATAAAAGTCCTTTGGGGGTCTGAATGGGATAAGATTTTTCAACAAGATAAAGATCACTTGTTATTAAAACGTTTTGCTAAAACTGTAGATGGAAAATATCAAACTTTAGGGGCAAGAGATGGTGAGTATAACCTTAAAAATTTTTTTGCAGAAGATCCAGAAGTTTTAAAATTGGTTTCTTCACTTAGTAAAGATGAAATTGACAAATTAAAAAGAGGTGGACACGACTTTAAAAAACTTTATGCAGCTTTTAGTGCAGCAGTCAAAACTAAGGGGAAGCCAACAGTTATACTTGCTAAAACAAAAAAAGGCTACGGTATGGGAAAAGCAGGAGAGTCTAAAATGACAAACCATCAACAAAAAGAATTAAATCTTGATGCTTTAAAGGAATTTAGAGATCGTTTCCAACTTGATATCCCAGACAATAAAATAGAAAATTTAGAATTCTACAAACCCTCAGATGACTCAGATGAGATAAAATATTTAAAAAAGAGAAGAGACATGCTAGGGGGTCCACTACCAAAGAGAAGTTTTAAAAAGGTAGAACTGAAAACCCCAAGTATAGAAAAACATTCAAATTTTTTATTTGAAAAAAGTGATAGAGAATATTCAACCACAACAGGATTAGTAAGATCTTTAGGAAATATAATGAGAGATAAAGATTTTGGAAAAAGAGTAGTTCCTATTGTAGCTGATGAAGCCAGGACTTTTGGAATGGCTAATTTGTTTTCACAAATTGGAATATATTCACCAGATGGTCAGTTATATGAACCTGAAGATGCAACATCGATTTTAAAATATCAAGAATCTAAAACAGGACAATTACTTGAAGAAGGAATTAATGAAGCTGGCGCAATATCTTCATGGCTAGCAGCGGCTACCTCTTACAGTAATCATAATTTTCCAATGATGCCTTTTTATATTTTTTATTCTATGTTTGGCTTTCAAAGAATTGGAGATTTAATATGGGCTGCAGCAGATCAAATGCCAAGAGGATTTTTAATTGGTGCAACAGCAGGACGAACTACTCTAGCTGGAGAAGGATTGCAACACCAAGATGGACAAAGTCACATAATTGCATCGACATTCCCAAATTTAAAATCTTATGATCCATGTTTTGCAAGTGAGCTAGCTGTTATATTTGATGAAGGAATGAAAAGAATGATGACAGAATGCAGGGATGAATTTTATTACATTACTGTAAATAACGAAAAATACTCACATCCTAAAATTGATATAAAAAATAAAGATGGAATAATAAAAGGCGGCTACCTTTTTAAAGATCAATCAAACTCAAAAATAAACATAAATTTATTAGGATCTGGACCAATTTTTAGAGAATGTATTGAAGCGTCCAAAATACTTAAAGATGAATATGGAATTGGTTCAAGATTATACAGTATAACAAGTTATTCAGAGTTAGAAAAAAATGCTAAATCAGTTTTAAGAAAAAACACATTGTCTCCTGCGAATAAAAAACAAAATTATTTGCAGCAGCTAATTTCTAATGGCGACCCTATAATTGCTACTTCAGATTATGTAAGAGCATATTCTCAATTAATCTCTAGTCACATAAATAATAAATTTGTAGCAATGGGGACAGATGGATTTGGAAGAAGTGATACGCGAAAAAATTTGAGAGATTTTTTTGAGGTAGATAGCAAACATATAGTCGTCAGTTCTTTGTATACACTTTATGAAGATAAGAAAGTCTCATTACAAATACTAGAAAAAGCGATTACTAAATATAATCTCAACAACAACAAGAATAATCCTTGGGAAATATAGTCCCTACTAATTTTTTATGGAATTACCTGTCGTCAATCATAAAGATTATGAAGCTCAACTAAATGATGACAATAAATTTCCTATAAAAAAATTTGGAGAATTAGCTAAAGGTTTAATTAAAAATAAAATAGTTAAAAATTTCTATATTCCAGAACCATGCTCAGTAGAAACTTTAAAAGAGGCACATACTGAAGACTATATAAATAAAATAAAAAATAAAACTTTAGATAAAAACGAGATTAGAAAAATTGGTTTTCCTTTGGTTGACAGTGTAGTTAGAAGGTCTTTTGTTGCAACTGGAGGTACAGTACTTGCTACAAAGCTAGCTTTAAACTATGGCATAGCGTGTAATACTGCAGGAGGTAGTCATCATGCAACATCTAATGAAGGAGCCGGTTTTTGTGTTTTTAATGATGTTGCGGTAGCAGCCAAATATTTAACTACAAGAGGTTTGGCAAACAGAATTTTAATTATTGATTTAGACGTTCACCAAGGTAACGGCAATTCTGAAATATTTAAAAATGATAATCAAGTCTTTACATTTAGTATGCATGCTAAAGTTAATTATCCAGCAAAAAAATCAGTAAGTGATCTTGATATTGAATTAGAGGAAAATTTGGAAGATAGAGAATATATTGATATTTTAAAAAATAACCTAAAATATTTAAATGAAGAAGAGTTTGATTTTGTTTTCTACATCGCTGGTGTTGATATTCACTATAATGACAGGTTGGGTAAACTAAAAATTTCTGATAATGGTATATTTGAGAGAGATGAATTAGTAATTGAAAATTTCTTCTCAAATAAAATTCCTATTTGTGGAGTATTAGGAGGTGGATACAACGAAGATTTTAACAAGCTAGTAGAATTACATTCTAGTTTACATAAAACATGTGCTAAATTTTTATAATGAAAAAAAATTCAAATTTAACTCCAGAACAAGAAAATATTTTATTCAATGAAGCAACAGAACCACCAGGAACAAGCGAATTAAATAATGAAAAAAGACAAGGATCTTATCACTGTGCAAACTGCGATATAAAACTTTTTGAATCTTCAACAAAATATGAAAGTGGATCAGGATGGCCATCTTTTTATAAATCTCTTCCAGATGTTTTTGAAACTAAAACTGATCACTATATTGGTTATGCTAGGACTGAGTACCATTGCAAAAAATGTGGAGGACATCATGGACATATATTTGATGATGGTCCAAAACCAACAGGAAAAAGATACTGTAATAACGGAGTATGTTTAGTTTTTAAGCCAGAGAATTAATTGTAATTAATATAAAAATAAATTAAACCTATATGTATGCATTTATTAAATAAGTTTATTTTTATAACTTGCTTATATCTATTCACTACTTTTGCATACGCAGATACAAGTAATGATATAATTAATAAACTTTCAGACAAAGTCTCATCATTTGTTGAGAATACTTTAGGAGGAGACACTGAATTCTCTTTAGAGTTTCCAGAGGATGATGAAGTGGAACTAGAATTACTTAAATTTAAAGAATTAGATAATTCTGAAAATCAAAATTCATTTTCACAATTTAGCTTGCACACTCAAGAAGTGAACGATGATACTAGATTTATCCTGAACCTAGGTTATGGCCAAAGATATATATCTTCAGACAAATCAATGATCACAGGAATGAATGCATTTATTGATTATGATACCGAAGGTCATGCAAGAACAAGTTTGGGAGTCGAGGCAAAAGCTCCAATTTTAGAATTAACAGGAAATTACTATCTAGGTTTATCTGGTGTAGAAACGATAGATGGAACAAAAGAAAAAGTATTAGATGGTTATGAACTAAATTTATCATCTCAGTTGCCATATATGCCTTGGACAAGAATTAATATCCAAAATTACGATTTTGAGAAAGATAAAGCATCTGAAAATACAGGTGGAAATCTAGTTTCCTTAGAAATGAATTTATCACCAAGTATACAATTTGAGGCTTCTAGAAACTTTATAGACACAAGTGGTGTTGAAGATGAAAATTCTTTCAAAATTATGTATTACAATCCTCCAAGAAATAAAACATCACTTCAGGATGGGTTTTTATCAGCGAGTGCTTTTGAAAAAGGTGATGTCGAGGCAAAAATGAAAGACAAAGTTAGAAGAAGAAATTCAATGACAATAGAAGTTCAAGGAGCTGTGGTTTTAACGAAGCAATAAGTTATGAAAAATTTAATAAAATCAATATTTATTTTTTACATTTTGTTTTACTCAGTTAATTCATTTGCAGCGACAGGAGCAGCTACTGAATATAAGGTAACAATGACAAAACTTGAACTGTGCGAAACTGGAAGTACTACAGCAAATTGTTTAAATGCATTAACTATATCACCATCTGGTACATCTGGTGCTGTAGATATTGCAGCAGTCAGTGCAGGAGCTACAGCTGGATCTTATGGAAACATTGCAAAAGCAAAAATTGGAACATTATATACCTTTATTCAAATTACTATGAGTAGACAATTTTCAATGACTGGGACAGCAGGAAGTTGTGCAACCAAAGCTGGTGAGTCTGGTACCAAAACCACAGACGCAAAAGGACAAACTGGTGGTACTCCTGGATCGTCAACTTTATATGTTCCCGATGGAAGTAGTTATAATGATCACATGAATGGATCAGTAGACTCATTAGGTGCAAGTGTTTCAAATGATGGTGTAATAGGAAGTAGTGACGAGTTTTTTCAATATAGAAAAATTATTTCAGGAGGTGGTTTAAAAGTTAAAGCGGGAGATTTTCCTACAGTAAAAGTAGCATTTGATGTTTCAAATGCAGTTGGTGAAGCCACAGGTGGTGCAGCTGCATGCACTGGTAATGTTATGTATGCAAATGAACCTGGAATGACAATATCATTTGTTGATTAACAAATTATTCTAAAGAACTAAAAAGCTTTCCGGTTTTCTCTAATTCTCTTAATTCTTGATAACCTCCGACATGATAATCATCAAAAAATATTTGAGGAATAGTTCTTCGTCCATTTGCTCTCTTTGTCATTTCGTCCCTAAGACCTTCTTTTGTTGATATATCTATTTCATCATAACTAAGATTATTTCTTGATAATAATCTTTTTGCTGCATCACAAAAGTTACACATTGGACCAGAATAAATTGTTATATTTTTCATTAAGCAATATATAAGTGATGTTTTACAAATTACTATAGTAAGTAATCATTTTTATTGATTTTTGACTTAATCTGTTTTCTTGAATATTCAAATTTTTTTCTGTGTTTTATACTTTGCGAACTTGCTCTTTTTCTCCATAACCTAAATGATGAGGGTTTTAATGATCTCCTCATAATTTTAATAACCTCACCTTCAGTCTTTCCAGTTTTTTTTTCAATTTCCTCAAAAGTAATCCGGTCAGCCCACGCCGCCCATACAACCCAATCTGGACTCTCCAAAGGGGGTTCTGGATTTTTAACTCTGGTTGTGGGTCTGTGACTTTTTTTCATCAAAATTCAACAAATTGCTAAAATTATTTTAATGCAAATATTTAATCCTATGATATTATCAGTTTTAGATAGTCCTATCTAGCCATCTTTAGCTCCCGGTTTTTTAGGACTATCCTCGAAATGCTTCCCATAGATTTTATCCTTTTTTTACAGATCATCATTTTTATGTTTATAACTCCAGGCACACCTAGAATTGTAATTATCTCTTACTCAATGAATTATGGTGTTCAAAAATGTGTCTGGACTGCGTTAGGAGACGTAACTGCAAATATAATTCAGGCAACTTTAGTAATTTTTGTAATTGGATCTTTTTTGTCGGACAATCCAACAATATTAAATACTTTAAAATGGTTAGGTATCGCCTATTTAACATATCTCGCTTATGATATTTATAAATCGAGTCCTAAAGATATAAACACGAAAGATATTTCTAATAAAAGTTTTTTTTCGTTTTACAAAGATGGATTTTTAGTAGCAGGGACAAGTCCGAAAGCATGGATGTTTTTTCCGTTCATATTCCCGCAATTTATTGATTTTAACTCTAATTATGTTGTTCAATTTATTATTTTAATTTCTACTTACGTTGTATTGGATTTTCTATCTCTAGTTGGTTATGCAGTCTTAGCTAATAAATTAATTGTTTGGATCAAAGCTAATCCTAAAATTATAAATACAATTTCAGCTTGTGTAATTATATTGATTGCAATAATTATTGCATTTACCCAACAATACTAGGGTATATTGCGTTACTACTCCCACTTGCAATTAAATAGTTTTTGTTATTAATTTAAGCTTTATTAATTAACTAAAGGGGAATAAATGAAAATAAAAAACATTTTAATTACATTTGTTTCTGCAATAGCATTATTATTTTCAACTTCAGTTGTATCTTTTGCAAAAGTTGTTGGAGATAAAATTATTTTAGGTGCTGCAATCTCTTTAACTGGTAAGTATTCATCTAATGGTGTTCATACTCAAAACGGCTATAACATGGCTGTTGATAGAATTAACAGCATGGGTGGAGTAAAAGTTGGGGGAAAAACTTATAAGTTTGACATCATATATTATGATGATGAGTCAAACCCTAAGAGAGCAGCTCAACTTGCAGAAAGATTAATCTCACAAGATAAAGTAGAGTTCATGCTTGGACCTTACAGTTCAGGTTTGACAAAAGCGATCGCACCAGTAACAGAAAAATATGGTGTTCCAATGGTTGAGGCTAACGGTGCTTCTAGATCTTTGTTTACAAAAGGTTACAAATATCTATTTGCGGTATTAGCACCAGCAAACTTGTATCTTGATGTAGCAATAAGAACAGCTGTTGAGTTAAATGGCGGAAAAGGTGTAAGAATTGCACAAGCTTTTGAACAAGATGCATTCTCACAAGACGTACGATTAGGCATTTTAGATGCTGCTAAAGAAACTGGATCTGAAATTATAATCGACGATAAACTTCCAAAAGAACTTAATGATATGGCTGCTACATTAGTTAAAGTAAAACAAATGAAGCCAGATGTATTGGTTGTTTCAGGTCATACAAAAGGAGCTTTGACAGCTATAAGACAAATTTCAGAAATGAAAGTTGATGTTCCAATGTTGGCAATGACACACTGTGATGCTGCAAAATTATCAAAGCAACACGGTAAAAATTCTCAATATGCATTATGTGCTTCTCAATGGCATAAAACATTAACTTACAAAGATGATTTCTTTAAAGATGGCATGACTTATGCGGCAGATTTCCAAAAAGAATTTGGATATGACCCACCATATCAGTCGGCAGAGTCTTCAGCTGCATTGTTAGTATTTAAAGATGCTTTTGAAAGAGCAAATACTTTTGATCAAAAAAAAGTAAGAGATGCTCTTGCTGCAACTAACATGCAAACATTCTATGGAAATATTAAATTTGCACCTGGTGGTCAAAATGTTGACAAACCAATGGTACTTTTCCAAGTAATGTGTGACGCTGGTGGAAAGTGTGAAAATAAAGTTGTTGCTCCATTAAAATGGGCTTCAGCAGAGTTAATTCACCCAATTCCAAAGTGGTCTGAAAGATAAAAAAAAACATTTAAGCCCCCTAGAAATAGGGGGTTTTTTTTATAGAAATCAAAAATAAACTATGGATTTTTTAGTCTTCCAATATCCAATGATAACAATTCAAGCATGTCTTGATGGACTTTTACTTGGAATATTATTTGCATTAATTGCTTATGGAATGGCACTCCAATGGGGTGTTATGAACATAATAAATATTGCACAGGGAGACCTTGTTATACTTGGTGGTTACATTGCATATTTTATGTATCTATATGGAATTCATCCGGCTTGGGGAGTAATTGTCTCTCCTATAATTATGTATTTTGTTGGTATCGCAATTTATAAATTAGTTATAAATAAAGTTGTAGACAGAGATCTCTTCATTTCAATATTAGCGACATTTGGAATTAGCATTCTTTTCATGCAGTTAATGAACTTTGCATTTGGAGCAGACGTTGTTTTGGCTAATTCTGGATACGGGACCACAATGTTGTTTGATAATAACGTCGTTTTGCCGAACTCTAAAATATTTTCTGCCTTTATAAGTATTGTATTTGCAATTTGTTTAGTAGTTTATATGAAAAGATCAAAATTAGGTCGTGCTATTAGAGCAACAGCTCAAAACGCAAGAGCTGCAAAAATTTTAGGTGTTGATACTGAAAAAGTTTATGCAGCAACCTTTGGAATAAATGCAGCGTTATGTGGTGTAGCTGGGGCGTTAATTTCAATAACATTTACTATCCACCCATACATGGGATTACCTTACACTATAAGATCATTTATGATTGTAATTGTTGCGGGATTAGGAAATTTACCTGGAGTTGCTATGTCAGGTATGGGATTAGGAATATTTGAAGAATTTGCAGATTACATTCTTGGTACAGAATTTAGAATTGGTTCAGTATTTTTATTATTAGTTTTAATTTTAGTTTACAGAAGATTTAAACTTTCAAGAAAGAGAGAGTATTTAAAGTGAAAAAAGCTAAAATTAAGGATGATAATGGCAAATTTATAGAGGTGGATATTGTCAAATTTAAAAAACATTTAGATCAATATCATTCAACAGGATCTAGTCTTCATGAAGAAAATGGACACTATTTTACAGTTGATAAAGATTTTAGAGATAAAATAGAGAGTTTATATGAACAAAAATAGTTGGATCTTGTACATTGGAATTTTAGTATTCGGTTTATTTGCACCATTTGTTTTTCCAGCTTTTAAAGTTCAATTATCAATTCTATGTGTATTAATTGTTCTAGCAACTACTTGGAATATCCAAGGTGGTGAAATGGGCTACAACACATTTGGAAATATTCTTTTTTATGGTTTGGGAATGTATCTTTGCGCATCAGTTCAAGTCGGTATGTTTTTCCCATTGGCAGAATGGACAGAAAGCGGTGGTGAAAAAACTTTCGTTCATACACCTTCACAATTCTTTCAAGGTATGGCAGCTGGTCTGGTAGTTGCCGCTGTTGTTCCTACAATAGTTGCGGGATTAATTGGTTATGCAATTTTAGGATTAAGAGGTCATTATTTTGCAATTTGTACATTAGGTTTAGGAGTTGCAGCAGGAGAAATTTCTGGAGGTATTGAAATTATTGGAGCTGGACAGGGCTTTACTACTCCTCCTTTTCCAAACATAGGAGGCCTTGAGGCAAGAGGTGAATTTTTTTATTTTCTAAGTTTTGGAGCACTCGTTCTAACTTTCATTGCTGTAAGAGCAATTTACACAACAAGGTTTAGATTAATTCTGAACGCAATCAGAGATAATGAAGACAAAGCTGAAGCAATGGGAATTGAGACTATGAAATACAAAATAACTGGATGGATGATTTCAGCTTTCTTTTGTGGTCTTGCAGGAGGAATAATGGGAGGTCTAGTTGGTTATATCGACTCAACAGATGTTGCATTCGACGGGAGAGAAATGGGTGTTTTTATGGTTTTAATGGCAATCCTTGGAGGTAAGGGAACTTTATGGGGCCCAATTATTGGTGCAACTTTATTTCACTTTTTTAAAGAGGGTTTTTGGACATTCTTCCTTGGTTGGCAATATGTTGCATTAGGAGTTTTAATAGTAGTTATAGTAATTTATTTCCCTGAGGGATTAATGGGATGGTTAAGAGAAAAATATCCAGAAAGATTTGGTGAAGTTGTCGATGAAGCTGATCGAAAAGCACAGGTTGAATTAAAATGAGTATTTTAGAAGTAAACAACGTAAGTAAATCATTCGGAGGTGTTAAAGCTAATGTTGATATTTCTATGTCAGTTGAAAAAGGAAAGATAGTTGGTCTTATAGGACCTAATGGATCTGGCAAAACTACATTGTTTAATTCGATAGTTGGCACATATCCAATAGATAATGGTTCAATTAAGTTTAATGGAAAAGAAGTATCAGAATTACCAGTACCAGTAATTGCAAAACTAGGATTATTAAGAACATTTCAGCAAACTAGAATTTATGGAAAATTAAATTGTGTAGATAATATGCTTATCAGTCACAAAGGTAGTGATGAAAGTTTGTTTAAAATATTCTCAAAAATTCCAAAAGAGCTTACAGAAAAAGCAGAAAATTTACTTAATTTTGTTGGATTATATCAAAAAAGAAAACTTAGAGCAGGAGACTTATCTTTTGGTCAGCAAAAGTTATTAGAACTTGCAATGGCACTAATGAATGAACCAGAAATGTTGTTATTAGATGAACCAACTGCAGGTATAAATCCCACTTTAATTAATGGAATTATTGACAGACTAATCAAAGTTAATCAAGATTTTGGCATAACATTACTTGTTATTGAGCACAATATGAGAGTAATTATGCAATTAGCAGAAGACATTTTTTGCCTTGCTCACGGCAAAATGCTCGCAAATGGCACTCCCGAAGAAATTAAAAATGATAAAAGAGTAGTTGATGCATATTTGGGGGCTCAATAATGTCTAGTCAATATGAAGTTTTAGGAAAAGCACCTGGTGCGGAGGATCTAAAAAACTTATCCTCAGAAGATATTCATTTAACTATAAAAAATTTAAATGCAGGATATGGTAAAATGGAAATTCTTCATAATTTTGATTTATTTGTAAGTAAAGCACAATCATTATGTTTAATTGGTCCAAATGGAGCTGGCAAATCAACAATACTTCATTCAATATATGGGTTTACAAATATTTTCTCAGGCAAAATAGAAATTGATGGAAAAGAAATAACTAATTTAACTCCAGCTGAAAAATTGAAGTCAGTTGGTATAGCTTATATTCTGCAAGATAACTCAGTTTTTCCAGATATGACTGTAGAGGAAAATTTATTAATGGGTGGTTTCATTAAAGATAAAACAGAAGAATCATATCAAGAGGCAGAAAAAATTTTAGATAAATATGAAAGATTAAGAAATAGAAGAAATCAACCAGCAAAAGTTTTATCAGGTGGAGAAAGAAGATTATTAGAAATATCAAGAGCTTTAGTAATGAAACCTTCTGTTCTTTTAGTTGATGAACCTTCTATTGGATTAGAGCCGAGATATATTGATATGGTGTTTGAAATTTTGGGTGACTTACAAAAAAATGAAAAGAAAACAATTATTCTAGTTGAACAAAACGCCAAAAAAGGTTTAGAGTTTTCTGATATTGGATATGTTTTGGTATCTGGCCAAACTGCAATAGCTGGAAGAGGTGATGATTTACTTAAAAACGATGATGTTGGACGTCTATTCCTAGGCGGATGATTAATTCAAAATATTTTTTTAAAGGAATTCTTTCTGCAAAAGAATTCGATAGCCCTGCAATTGCTCTTGGTTTAAGCTTTTTAGCAATTGGTGCTTTATTAAAAAATTTAGGTTTTACAATTCAAGAAAGTATTTTTTCTACCTTTTTAACTTATGCATTACCTGGCTCACTTGTGATGGCAGAATCAATTTTGATTGGCGTTTCGTTACTTAATTTATTTTTTGCAGTTTGGTTAGTGAATGCAAGATTGTATCCGATGACTGTATCTTTAATGCCATTGTTACAGCACCAAAGTCAACCAAGATGGAAGTATTATCTTTCATGTCATTTTGTTGCAGTATCTTCGTGGTTAATTCTTAAAAATAATTATAAAGATATTGAAAAAAAATATAGAGTCGATTTTTGGATAGGAATTGGAACTGCAACTTGGTTGATAGCAATTTTTTCAACGATCTTAGGTTATTACTCGGCTGATTTCTTAAATAGAGAGATGATGATTGGACTAGCTATAATTAATCCAATTTATTTTACTTGCACAATGATAGGGGTGATGAAGTCTATACAATTAAATGTTTCAATAATTTTAGGAGCTATCTTAGGACCTTTATTTTATCTTATTAGCCCTGATTGGTGTGTTTTGATCGGTGGGTTTATAGCTGGAACTGTTGCTTTTGTAATAGGAGAGAAAAATGTCAGCTAATATTGTTTTAATAATAGTTATTACGTCTTTAGCTACTTATATTTCAAGGTTTTTAGGAGCTTTTACATCTGAAATAATAGATGAAAATACTAAAATATATAGGTGGTTTAATTATTTAGCTTATTCGACATTAGCTGCTCTAATTTCAAGAATGATAATATTCCCAGCTGGGGCGCTTTCTGACAGTAATTATTTGTCTAGATTTATTGTTGTACTTTTTGCAGTAATAATTTTTAATATAACAAAAAAAAATTTAGTTTACCCAACTTTATTCTCTGCTATCATTATGTTTTTATTAAGTAGCGTTTATATATAAATGAAAAAAATTATTTTATTATTGTTTATAATTTTAATACCAAGTATTTCACAAGCAGCATGTGATGATCCTTTAACTGACGGTGTTGATTATACTAATTGTAGATTTTCAGATGGACAAGATTTACAAGGCAGTTATTTGCCTAACTCAAATTTATCATTTGCAAGTTTTATACAAGTAAATTTTGATAAAAGTATTATGATGACATCAAATTTGTCATTTGGAACTTTTCCAGAGTCATCATTTATAAGAGCTAACTTATACGAGTCAACTCTTGTTGGTGGAAATTTTGAAAAAGCTAATTTTACTGGAGCAAATATGACTAGAGTTGATTTTATGGGCTCAACATTAATTGAAACGAATTTTCAAAACGCAAATCTAATGGAAGCTAATTTTACCTCATCTAATATGACTAATGCTAATTTTGATGGAGCAAACCTAATTGGAGCCACCTGGACTAATGGTGAAACATGTGGACCAAATTCAATTGGTGTTTGTAATAAATAATTATAATGCATAGCTTAGATACCATTCAAGGCTTTGATATTTCATTCAGTGATTATTCCAAAAGAATAATAAATATTAAAATTGAAGATGAAATTATTGATAAATTAATATTTCCTTTCAAAAAATTTGATATTACGGCTCTTGAATATAAACCTTTTACTAGATTTACACTTGCAAAATCTTTAGACGATTCAACAGGTGGAAAGCTAGGAAAATTTATAAACTCAGTTTTAAGAGATAGAGATACTGGTTGTTTTATTATAGGGCCTAAAAATAAGTCCAAAAAAATTGATAATAATTTTCTTATTAAATTATCAACAGCCGTAACACACTTACTTGGTAATCCAAATTTTGATTCAATGGCTGGAAAATATTATGCGAGATTTCATGTTAAACATGAGGACAATAGCGATTCATATCTTAGAAAAGCATATACTAATATGGATCTTCATACTGATGGAACTTACGTCAAAGAAAAAACTGATTGGTTGTTAATGTTAAAAATGGAGGAAGAAAATGTTCAAGGAGGTGAAACTGCAATGTTACACCTTGATGATTGGGAACATTTAGATAGCTTAACTAATGATAAAGTTGGAAAACAAAACTTTATATGGGGTTCCCCAAAAAGTAAAAATGTTGATTACAAGGTGGAACATCCTGTTTTTTCAGAAGACGAAAATGGAAAACCACAAATTTCTTACATAGACCAATTTCCTGAGCCCAAAAATATGGAACAAGGATTATTTTTACAAAAATTATCAGACTCTTTAGAGGGAAGCCAAAAAAAGATTGTCATGCCTTTACCAGTAGGTTTTTCAGTAGTTGCAAATAACTATTTCTGGCTTCATGGTAGAAAACCATTTGTAGAAAATAAAAAATTATCAAGAGAATTACTAAGAATTAGAGGTTCTTTTTTTACTAATTAATTAATTTTAGTGATAATAATCACTTAGTTTATCATGAAAATCGGATTTATTGGTACAGGACATATTTCAAAATCAGTAATCAATGGAATACTGGGGTCAAGATTAAAAATTAATAAAATAATTATTTCAAAGAGAAATTCAAAAATTTCAAGTGAACTTAAAAGAAAAAGTAAAAAGATAAAAATATCTACTGATAATCAGGATATTATAAATCAATCAAATTGGGTTTTTTTAGCCGTAACACCAACGATTGGAAAAATTATTCTTCCAAAACTAAAATTTAAAAAAGGTCAAACAATAATAAGTTTTATATCAACTATAAAAATGACTGAATTAAAAAAATATATTAAAGTTAAAACTAAGATTATTAGAGCAATTCCTTTGCCTCCAATTTCTATTAGAAAAGGACCAGTACCAATTTTTCCACCAGATAAACAAGTTAGAAATTTTTTTAATAAGCTTGGCACATCTGTTGAAATAAAAAATGAAAACTTATCACTAAATTTTTGGTCAACTTCATCAATGATGGCACCATTTTATGAATTACTACAAACTCTGAGTGAATGGTTAGTAAAAAGGGGAATTAATAGAAGCGATTCTCAAAAGTATATTACTTCGTTATTTATTGCTTTATCTGAGGATGCAAAAATTAATTCAAATAAAGATTTAAAAGTACTTGTTAAAAATTCACAAACCCCAAAAGGCTTAAATGAACAAGCTGTTAAAGAATTAAGAAAACTTGGATTTTACAAATCACTAAATAAAACAGCAAATAGCGTCTTGAATAGATTAAAAAAAGGTAAGTAAAATGTCTGACAATATCTTACAAGTAAATAATCTTACAAAATTATTCGGAGGACTAGCAGCAGTATCAAATTGCTCATTAAATATTAGATCGGGTTCAATCACTGGAATAATTGGTCCAAACGGTTCAGGAAAAACAACATTATTTAATTTAATAGCTGGAAATTTAAAATCTAATGATGGAGAGGTAATATTTAATGATGAAAATATTACTGATGTACCATCGCATGAGTTGTTTGGCAGAGGATTATTGAGGACATTTCAAATTGCACATGAATTTTCAAACTTAACAGTATTAGAAAACTTAATGATGGTGCCTTCAAATCAAAGTGGAGAAAATTTATTAAATGCACTTATTAAGCCTGGACTAGTTAAAAAAGAGGAAAAAGTTATTAGAGAAAAAGCCTATGAGGTTGTAGATTTTCTTAATTTAACACATTTAGCTAATGAAAGGGCAGGAAATCTTTCGGGTGGACAAAAAAAATTATTAGAATTAGGAAGAACTATGATGGTTGATGCAAAATTGGTTTTACTTGACGAAGTAGGAGCGGGAGTTAATCGAACACTTTTAAAAGATCTAGGAACTGCAATATTAAAATTGAATAAAGAAAAAAATTACACTTTTTGTATGATAGAACATGATATGGATTTTATAAGCAGAATGTGTGATCCAGTAATAGTAATGGCAGATGGTTCAGTTTTATTTGAAGGAACATCTGAAGAAGTCAAAAAAAATGAAAAAGTAATTGAAAGCTATCTTGGAAAGTCAAACTTAACAAAAAAAGAAAATTAATGGCATACTTTGAAGGAGCAAAAATGACTGCAGGTTATGGGGATGGCCCTGATATTATTAGTTCATGTTCCATAACTGCCAATAGAGGAGAGATAGTAGCTATTCTAGGCCCCAATGGTGCTGGCAAATCAACAGCCATGAAAGCGATGCTCGGATTATTAAAATTAAAATCAGGCTCTGTAACTTTGAATGGTGAAGATATTTCAAAAATTAATCCTCAAGATCGAGTAAAAAAGGGTATTTCATTTGTTCCACAAACAAGAAATGTATTTGCAGAATTAACTGTTAGAGAAAATTTAGAGATCGGTGGCTTTTTGACAGAAGGGAGTTTAGAAAATAAAATTGAGAGTATTTATAGCTTATTTCCGATCTTGAGCGAAAAAAAATCCCAAGTCGTCGGACAATTATCTGGTGGACAACGTCAGCAAGTCGCGCTTGGAAGAGCTTTAATGAGTGATCCATCAGTTCTTATGTTAGATGAGCCTACAGCTGGAGTTTCTCCAATTGTAATGGATGAATTGTTTGAACATATAATAAAAGTTAAAAAAACAAATGTTGCCGTTATTATGGTTGAGCAAAACGCAAAGCAAGCATTAAGTATTTCAGATCGAGGCTATGTATTGGTAACAGGTCAAAATAAATTTGAGGGATCCGGTAATGATTTGCTTGAGGATCCAGAGGTTCGTAGATCATTTTTGGGAGCATAATGGATTTCTTAAATGCAATAATTGTACTTTTTAATTTCACAGTAATACCAGCCTTAGCTTATGGTTCACAATTAGCTTTAGGTGCTATTTTTGTTACTTTAATTTATGCAGTTTTAAGATTCGCTAATTTTGCAACTGGAGACATGATGTCATTTGGAACAATGTTCGCAGTTATTCTTACATATTATTTTCAATCTTTAGGTATTGGATTAGGTGTTTTACCAACAGCACTTTTAACAATTCCTTTTGCAATCTTAATGATGATTTTATACATGTTAATCATAGACAAATTTGTTTTCAGTTATTATAGGATAAAAAAAAGTCCTCCAGTTCAGTTTGCAATGGTTAGTGTAGGGGTAATGTTTGTCACTCAAGCCTTAATTAGAATAATCATTGGACCATCTGATAGAATATTTTTAGATGGTGAAAAATTTATACTTAAAGCAACAGAATTTAAAGAAATGACAGGCCTTGCTGAAGGTATAACTTTAAAATCAACACAAGCAATAACAATCATTGTAACGTTAATTGTTGTTTCAATAATGTTTTGGTTTTTAAATAGAACAAAAACAGGCACAAGTATGAGAGCTTATTCAGACAATGAAGATTTAGCATTATTGTCTGGTATAGATCCTAAAAGAGTTGTTTTGATAACTTGGGTGATTGCAGGAATTTTGGCTACTATTGGTGGAGTATTATATGGTTTAGATAAAAGTTATAGACCTTTCGTTTATTTTAATAATATGCTTCCAATATTTGCAGCGGCAATTGTTGGAGGAATAGGAAATCCGTTTGGAGCTTTCTTAGGTGGATATGTCATAGCTTTTGCAGAAATATTTGTAACTTATGCTTACAAAAGATTTATTTCATATCTATTACCTGAACATCTTGAGCCAGACTCTTTACTCCAGTTATTATCGACAGATTACAAGTTTGCAGTTTCGTTCTCAATTTTAGTAATTGTTTTATTAATAAGACCGTCAGGTATCTTTAAAGGAAAAGTAATATGAGGAATTATAAAAATGTCATCGCCGCATATTCAATCATGATATTTTTAATTATTTTGGTTGGGATATTTCAATCCTGGTCTATTGCATTAACTATTTTAAATTATTGTTTAATTTCTGCAGTTATGACTATTGGGGCAAATATACAATGGGGTTATGCTGGATTAATTAATTTTGGGATAATGGGATATACAGCATTAGGAGGATTAGCTGTAGTCTTGGTTTCGGTTGAACCAGTCAAAAAAGCTTGGCAAGTTGGAGGCTTAAATATTTTAGCTTGTATATGGATAATTATTGCAATTATCTTTGTAGTTAAATTTATACTAAATAGATTTGATAAGTCTAAATTAAGAAATTACTCAGTAGCTTCTGTAATTCTAGGTGGAATAATTCTGTTAAGAATAACTGCGGCACCAGGCATTGAAGCCATCGAGGCAATAGATCCAGCAAAGACAGGTTTTTTAGGAGGAATGGGATTACCAGTTTTATTATCTTGGATATTTGGAGCATTACTAGCAGGAGGACTTGCTTTTATAATTGGAAAAATTGCCCTTGGTCTCCGAGCTGACTATTTAGCAATTGCAACATTATTAATTGCAGAAATTATAGTTTCAATAATTAAGCATGAGGAGTGGCTTGCAAGAGGAGTTAAAAATGTTACAGGTTTAAAAAGACCAGCGCCATACGAGATTGATCTGCAAGCCTCAGAATGGTTTGTTAATTTAGTTGCAAAATTTCATTCAACAAAATTAAATTTAATAAATTCAGCCTCTGAAAAGCAAGAGGCTTTAACTCAAATGGTAATTGAAGCCTCATCTATCTACGTAAAACTTTGCTTTTCTGGTTTATTTTTTACGGTTGTTATTATTTTATTAATACTGACACAGAAGGCTCTATATTCCCCTTGGGGTAGAAAAATGAGAGCTATAAGAGATAATGAGGTTGCAGCAAGTGCAATGGGTAAAAACGTTGTTAAAGAGCATCTACTTATTTTTATTTTAGGATCTGCAATTGTTGGTTTGGCTGGAGCTATGATGGTTACAAATGATGGATTATTTACACCAACTAGCTATAGGCCAATGAGATACACTTTTGTAATATGGGTAATGGTAATTGTTGGAGGAACAGGCAACAACTTTGGGGCAATTTTAGGAGGATTTGTAGTTTGGTTTTTATGGGTTGAAGCTGCTCCTATAGCATTATTTTTAATAAATTTATTTACAGCACATCTGCCAGAAACTAATTCAGTTAAAGTTCATTTAATCGAAAGTGCACCATATTTCAGATTTTTAGTTATAGGAATTGGCTTATTACTAATTATGAGGTTTAGACCCCAAGGAATTATACCTGAAAAAATAGTTAAACAATAATGTATTATATATTGCTTGGTATTTTTATTGGTCTAGTCTTGTATTTAGGAGATAAATATTTATTTTAAGGCAAAAACCCCAACAATATTTTTGTTGGGGTTTTTTTTTTAATTATCTTTGCTTTACATCCACAAACTTCCCACCTTTTACTTCAAACTCAAGGAATGATCCGTTTGCTTCACCAACGTCAGTAAGTTCTACGTCAGTAGCTCCTTCATAATTTACTGCTTTACCTTTAGCTAATAAATCAAGTGCTTTTTTTAATTCACCTGGATAAATTTTTGTTCCAGGAGCATTTGCAACTGACATCACATTTTTTTGAACCGTAGCTCTATCAGCTTTTCCACCTGCCTGCATTGATAACACTATAAGGGCTGCAGCGTCATAGGACTGACCTGTAAAAGGTCCAGCAGAGTCTATACCTGCATTTTTAGCATAATCTGTAAAAATATTTGCACCTTTGCTCATTGATCCAGGTCTAGAACCAAATGATTTATTTAAATCTTTCCCAAATCTTTTTGTCAGAGATTCACCATACATTCCATCAGACAAAACAAATTTATCAAATGCGCCAGAGTCCAAAGAACCTTGAATTATACTTCCACCTGCTTGATCAAGATATCCTAGAACAGCCAATGCCTCTCCACCTGCAGCAGCTAGTGTAGCAACTTCAGCACCGTAATCTGCCTTACCTTCTTCGTGAGCAGTTACAGCTGTTACTTTAATGCCAAGTGATTTTACAAAAGACTCGTAAACATCTGCTAATCCTTTTCCATAATCATTATTTGTATAAGTTATAGCAACGCTCTTAACTTTTCTATCCTTTGTGATTTTTGCTAAGATTTCACCTCCTCTGGCATCAGACGGAGCTGTTCTAAAGAAATACCCATTATCATTTATTGATGTTAATGCTGGGGACGTTGCGGATGGAGATATCATTACTACTCCATTAGGAATCGCAGCGTTATCAGCTATTGCAGTTGTTACACCTGAACAATCTGCACCCATTATTGCAACTACACCACCATCAATTAAACCTTGAGCAGCAGTTGTTCCAGCAGCAGAGTCAGCACAAGTTGAGTCTCCTCTCATTGCCTTAATATATTTTCCACCAAGTAATGAGCCAGAATCTGATGCTTCTTTAAAAGCAAGTTCCGCAGAAGCAGCCATTGCAGGTGTTAGGGTTTCAATTGGACCAGTAAATCCTAAAATAATACCCATTTTAATTCCATGCCCATCTGAAAAAGCTTTTGAAGTAAAGCTTAAGATAAACACGAATATACCTATTAATAATTTTTTCATATTTTCCCTTTAATTGTTAACAATTTATATAATCAAAATTAAATCTTATTGGATTATTTTTTCAATCACAATTTTGTCTGATATTTGAGGAATTATCAGTTAATTTTAATAATATTTTAATTTTTTCTTTAAAATTTAAAAGATCCTGTCACAATAAAGTTTGTATCTAGGTTATCCTGTTTAAAATGTCCCAAATCATCAGTTATTATCGTTTTAAATCCCAATCTTAAAGAACTATCAAATTCTCTAATATAACTTAAAGTTATATCTTTTTGTCTACCTGATGGACTTAGCTCTATATTATGATCTTTGTATGGTATTACCCCATTTTTATCTGATAATCCTATAAATCGAAATTTCATATCACCTTTTTCAATCCGGTTAGGTTGTGAGTATATAAAATTAAAACTATCTTTTCCAAATATGTTATTTAATTGATAATCAATTTCAAAACTTGAACTTAAAACTTTTGATGAACCAATTATAAAGTTATCATTTCCATTTTTTAACTGAGAAATTCCAGTGGTATTATTAAATGATATTGAACTGTCGTTATTAAAATTTTTATTTAAATTTAAACCAAAAAAATTTGTTACATTGTCATTATTTAATCCAAAAGCCCCACTTAATTTTGAAAGTAAAAAGCTTTCACTTTCTTTTATAACACCCGTTGTTAAGGATAATTCATCAAAATTTTTATTATTTAAATTTAATGAAAAAGCAATTGTTTCTATAGGTAAAGCCATATCTTTATTTATATTTGTAAGAGGATTAATTGTTGAATTATTGTAACTAATTAATAAATCACTACCATCCAAGTATAGTCTTTGATTAAAACCAATACCCTTATTTTCAGTTAAAAAAGGATTTATATAAAAATTATTTTTTGGTAAAGCATTTTGAATTGCTAAATTTGGGACATCTAATGTTATGCTTGTACCATAGTTATATTTATTTTTAAAATTAATATACTCTCCCCCCAAAAGATTATTTGAAATCTGACCACTTATTTCATTTTTTCTCAAATTTTCTAATTCTTTGGTTACAGATACCTTTATTCTTTGAGTATCTTTATTTTCCATATTAATAAAATCTGAAATATATATTTTAAAACCACCATGCAATGCATCATAAGCATATGTAAATTTATTTTCTAAACCTTTAGATATTGCATTGCCCAAAGACGATGATGTAGACAAAGATGATAGAGAAACAGGATATTTTTTTAATTGTGCAAATGGTATTTGCCCGCCACCTGAAGATCCACCTCCACCACCACTTCCTCCACCCCCTCCAAATGAAAGAGGATTCAAGCTTGTTGTTATAGGCGATAAAGCGGCATACATGTCAGGCACACCATGACCCCATGTATCATTATAACCATGCTTTATAGATGCTCCATGAACTGTAAATGTAGTGTTGCCGCTTGGTGTAAACCAAGCGTTATTCGCAGATGCCAAAAGTCTATCTGTTAGCTGCTCGGGTGTATGGTTAGGAAAAGCTTGTCCTAAAAGCGCGATCATACCTGAAACTTGGGGTGCACCCATTGATGATCCATTGAGAGTAGAATATTGACTTGTGCCTCCAGAATCTATGTATCCAGCGGCACCGATTTGTTTATCATCAACCACTAAACACCATTCTTTAGCTGCTCCACAGGGATTACCTAATCTATTAAAGTCTGATGTAGAGGCTCCAGACAAAGATGTTCCAGTAAATTCTGCATACATTACTGAAAGCCATGCATCAGTCAAATCAACTGAGTCATCCGTACCATTGAAATATGCAGGAAGTGCTGCCATCACGCTTACATCTGTGTCATTCACATAATTTGAACTAGCCCAGACTATTACACCACTATTTTGAAAATTATCTAGGGCGGTAATATATGTAGATGTGTGTGCGCCAAAAGCATGCATAGTAGAATTATTTAATTCTTCTCTTATAGTTCTACCATTATTGCTGGCATCATTGACTAATTCAGACCACTCAACAGAACTAGTGCACACACTTCCAGAACAACCTTGACTATATCCCCAACTATTATTCATTACAATTGCAGAATGTGTTGTTCTTGCCGTGTCTATATCCGAAGCTTGAGCAGTACCATTATCATTAAAGGTTGAAAATACAATATCAGCATCTGGGGCAACACCATGAGTTGTTCCACTGATAACACCAGCAGCAATACTAGCCACATGTGTACCATGTTGCGCTGAAGAATTTGATGTTGAGGGAGAGTCTAGCATTGTTACCGTTTTACCTTGAAATGAAGAATGATTATTATGCATAGCATCATCCATTACATAGATAGTTTGATTGTCACCAAGTAAATATTGATTACTGCTATTCTTAAATGAATGAGCTTTATGTAAATTCACTAGTTCATATGGATGAACATTATTTGAAGATTGATCAACTGTAGTCCAGGAAGACCTACCAGTGATTGTGCTTTGAACACTTGTATCTTCTGAATAAGTTGTTGTATTGCATTTTAATACATAATCATAAATTGTAATAGTTGTTTGAGTATTACCTGTTGTAGAGACATCTGTTGTACTTGCTGTTAGTATAACGGTTTCTGAAGTTTCATTTGTAGTGTCATTTACAGGTGTAAGAGTTATAGATGCACTTGTCGATCCAGATACAATTGTTGAGGATGAAGAAGATAGATTATAATCTGTACCAGCGCTAGCAGTTCCACCTGTACTATATGTAATATTTACGTTAGACGAGTGGGCTTTTGTTAAAGTTCCAGTGATAGTAATTCCTGTATCACACTCACCCAAAGAACTTGAAGAAACTGAAAAAGATATTGTGGCTGGACTTGACGAGGTTCCGCCACTTCCACCTCCCCCTCCAGAAAGTCCAATGGCTCCAGCTACCGCAAGAGCTCCAATTTGAGTTCCACTTAAACCAGAACCTGAGATAAATTTATCAGGTTTAAAACTACTTAATAATAAAGGATCAAAAGAATTATAAATGTTTAATAGCAATTCTTCTCTTTTGAATTTAGATAAATAACCTTTTTCAAATGTTAAAAAGTTAATATCTTCAGTTATTGCGTAAATATCTTTTGGATTATTTTTAATGTGTCTTTTTAGTTTGCTAAAGTCTCTTTCATCAATATTAAAATTTTTGGCCTCATTATAACTATCTGAAAATACTGATGGTTTATTAAATATATTTTCTTCTTGAGCTATTTTATCTAAATCAGGATTTAATGTTTTATTTAAGTTTTTTTCAAAACTCTTTAATTTTTCTAAAAAACTTTTTTTTTCAACCACAATTTCTTGGTTGGGTAGTTCTAGGTCAATTATATCATCTATAATTCCTGATTTTTTCTCTATTAATTTAATTGTGTCTTTATCTAATTTTATTCCTTGATTTTTAAAACATTCATTAAGTTTATTCTTATAACCAGTAAAACTTTTATATTCATCAACACATCCACTTAATTCTAAATAGTTTTTAAAATTTGCTGAGAATGCATAACTTAAATTTATTAAATAAAATATTAAAGATATAAAAATAATCTTAGTTCTCATAAATTATTATCTATTTGGAGTATCTGTTGCTATCATCTGATTTTTTACTTTTTCTCTTAAATATATATAAACACCAGCAGCAATAATAATTGCTGCCCCAATGAAAGTGCGAGTAGTTGGAATAGTTTCGAAAAGAATATATCCGGCGACCATAGCAAAAATTATATAAGAATATTCAAACAAAGAAATTATGGAAGGTGACGCAATACTATAAGCAGAAAAAACGCAGAAAAAAGATATAGAGGCTACAATACCCATTATCAAAACATATGGCCATGAAGCCGAAGGATTAGTAAACCATTCTCTTACAATAAACTGTAAAGTTGGATCAGAAAAATTATTAAATTTTCCATCTCCACTAACAAAATAAATAATTAAACTTACAACAACTGCAAAAATATAAAGCAAGGTCATTTGAGTATAAATATTATCTTTATCAGAAGTATATTTTGTAATAGTCATTGAGCATGCATAACAAAGTGCACATCCAACAGGTGCTAATTTAAAAAAATTAAATTCTTCAAGTGTTGGATTTAGTACAATTAATACTCCCATAAAACCCACAACAATTGCACTCCATCTTCGAATTCCAATTTGTTCCTTTAAAAAAAATTTAGCAAACATTGACATAAAGAAAGGACATGAGAAAAATAATGCACTAACCATTGCCAAAGACATAAAAGTTAAAGAAATATAGAAAAAGGCAAATCCAAAAAAGAAACAAATAACTCTAAGCAAAGTTAAAAAAGGATAATGAGTTTTAAGAGTAAATTTTTTTTTTGTTATTAAAAAAAAGGATATGAGGATAGTCGCTTGTATTAAGGTTCTTCCCAAATATAACTCAAATAATGCAATATCTTCAAAAATAAACTTTATCAATGAATCTTGAATGGAAAAAAAAGCCATTCCAGTCATAATAAACAAAATACCTTTTGTATTATCGTTTGTTTGCATATCGCACATATATCAAAAAAACTTTAACCTTCATAATTAATAAGATACTCTTAAACAAATGAGTGATTTTGAAACAATTTATGGTGGATGTATTTGTGGGAGTATAAAATATTCAATTAATAGCAAACCGCTTTTTACTCAGGTCTGCCATTGTTTAGACTGTAAAAAATTAACTGGATCATCTTATGTAATGAATACTAGTATTTTTGATAATTCTTTAGAAATCAGTGGTGAACTTTTAAAAGCCGAATTGACAGCAGGTAGTGGAAAAAAATGTACTCATTACTTTTGTAAAAAATGTGGTGTCTATATTTATGCAGATTACGAATTTGCGATAGGGAGACTAACTGTAAGAACAAAAACTCTTTCAAATCCAGAACTTTTTCCACCTCAAGCTCATATATTTGTAAAAGATAAAGATCCTTGGATTAATATAGACAATAAGGATATTTGTCATAATGAAATGTATGACCCAAAAACTGCGTGGCCAAAAGAAAGTTTAGATAGATATAAAAAATATCTCGAGACTAATTAAGGATAAAATCAGCTGCTCTTTCACCTATCATTAAAGTTGGTGCATTCAAGTTACCACTTGTAATTTCAGGCATTACTGAAGCATCAGCTACTCTAATATTTTGTAAACCATGAATTTTTAATCTTTCGTCAACTACAGCCATACTATCTGTACCCATTTTAAGTGTACATGAGGGGTGATATGCCGTTTCTGCTTTAGATCTTATATATTCTGTAATTTGTTCATCATCATTGGAATTTTCACCTGGACCGATTTCCCTACCTGCAAAAGGTTTCATGGATTCTTGTGATAAAATTTTTCTTGCTACTCTTACACATTTTATTGTTTCCTTAAGATCATATTCGTCCTTTAAATAATTAAATTGAATTTTGGGATAATCATATGGGTTTGAGCTGTTTAATTTAATATATCCTCTACTCTTAGGCTGATTTAAACTTGCATGTAATTGATATCCATGTCTGTCTGGATCAACTAAGCCATGATCAATAACAAAAGCAGGAAAAAAATGAAATTGTATGTTTGGGTAAGGTTTGTCATCGGATGACTTACAAAAACCTCCTGCCTCTAAAAAAGAAGTTGAACATGGCCCACTCTTAGAAAGAAACCATTGAATTCCAATTTTTAACATATTTATTTTATTTACATATGAATATAGAGTATCTTTTGTTTTACACTCTTGTTGAATGTAAGTTTCTAAATGATCTTGTAAATTTTTACCAACACCCTCTAAAGCATGTATAACATTGATACCATTATCTTTAAGGTTTTCTTGAGGTCCAACACCAGAAACCATCAATAACTGAGGGGAATTGATTGCTCCACCACTTAAAACTATTTCTTTATTAGCAAAGAATTTCGATATTTTATTCTTAATATTTACTTCTATTCCAATTGCTTTCTTTCCATCAAAAATTATTTTTTCAACAAATGCATCTGTAAATACTTTTAAATTCTTTCTTTTTTTTGCTGGTTCTAAATAATATTTAGAAGCACTCGCTCTTTGACCTTTATGAATAGTTATATCATACATGCCAAATCCCTCTTGATCTATGCCATTCATATCTTCATTGTGTTTGTAACCAGCTTCAACTGAGGCATTAATAAATGCTTTGAACAAAGGATTTTTATTTTTAGACTGATTAACAGGCAAAATTCCTTTACCACCTCTAAATTCATTTTCACCTTCTGACCATGTTTCTATTTTTTTAAAATAAGGTAAAACTTTTTCGTAAGACCAATTGTCCAAACCATTTGAAGCCCATCTTTCATAGTCATTTTTGTTACCTCTAACATAAACCATTCCATTATGTGCCGAGCAACCACCTATCATCTTGCCTCTAGGGCAAAACAATCTTCGATTATTCAGTTGAGGTTCAGGTTCTGAATAATATTTATAATTATATTTAGGATCATGCATTGCGTATAATATCGCCAGAGGCATATTCACTTTCCATATATTGCTATCTTTACCAGCTTCAAATATAGCAACATTAAACTTACCATTCTCAGATAGTCTATTTGCAAGAACACAGCCAGCTGTTCCAGCACCAATAATAATATAATCAAATTTCATATTAATTTTGAAAGTATTAATTCTTTATAATCATTAATACTTTTCATTTTGATACCAACTTTTTTTGAAGCCTCATCAAATTTTCTCAACAAAATTGAGTTTTTAAAATATATTTTATTTTCAAAATCTTTACTCTCTTTATCAGTTAAAACTCCACCTTGTAGGTTAAGACTAATCTTAGACGCTTCAGATAATTTATTATAATAATTTTTTTCTCTTGCCAAATATCTTTTAGCCAATACATGATATTTTATTGGATCAACAATTTCCTTTTTAAAATATTTTTTTAAAAATTTATAAGCGACTAACTCATGTTCACCATCTTCATCATTACTTACAAGTTCATCAGGATCATCTACAATAAAATGCCCGTAATCATGTAAAAGACACGAACATATTAAATTATCACTACATTTAGCTTTTTCTGCAAGCATAGCCGATTGGATCATATGATCTGCAATTGTTAAGTCTTCCCCAATATATAATGATTTATTATTTTTGAAGTTGAAAACTATTTCGTCAACTATTTGCATTATTATACGGGTCTATCTCCTTGGATTGCTATTCTATCCATTATTCTTTCGTGGCCCAAACCTCTTCCAGGAAAAAAATCAGTAAGACCTTGATGAAGAGTGCATCGATTATCCCAAATTGCTACTGCATTTTCAGTCCATTTAAATCTACAAGTGAAGTCTAATCTTTCCTGATGAAGAAATAGTTTATTTAAAATTTCGTCACTTTCCTCATCACTAATGTCTAATATTTTTTTTGTATACATTGAATTAACAAATAAAATTTTGTTTCCTGTTTCTGGATGAGCTCTAACAATTGGGTGAACATTTGAATATTCATCTATATTTCCATTACCATGCATTTCCTCATATTTATCTACAAAAGCGGCTGCTCCGAGTGAGCTATGAATAGCTTTTTTTCCCTCTAATCTTTTTTTCATATTTTGATCTAAAGTCTCATAAGCAAGTTCCATATTTGAAAACATTGTATCACCACCAACAGGAGGTATTTTTCTTGATCTTAGTATAATGACCTTTGTTGGTTTTGGATTATAACTTACATCTGTGTGCCATGTCTCACCCCACTGGTGTTTTTCATTTGCACCTTTTTTTATTCTAATTATTTCAGGGTACTCAGGTAAACCTTTAACATATGCATGCATTTCAAGCGGTCCAAATTTTTTAGCTAAATCTATTTGCTCTTGAGAGGATATTTCTTGTTCTCTAAAAAAAAGAACTTTATGTTCTAACATTAATTGATTTATTTTATCCCAATTTTCTGAAGTAGAATCCTTTAAATCTATTCCTTTTACTTCAGCTCCTAATGCACCTGAAATTAAATTTATTTCCATATTATTTTTTTAATTTATCCAAAAACACTAAATTATCATTCTTAAAATTTGCCTTATTTTCATTGATGAATTCGTCCATAATTTTTATTTTATCTTCTTCAAATTCCGTAACTTTTCTTTTTTCAAGATCAATATAAAGAGAAAGACTTTCTGTTGTTGCGGCAAGTTTTCTTGTTTTTTTTTCAATCATTTCACATTTTAAATGTAACCTTTTTTTATCATGATCAAAGAAAGTACAGTAAATATCTACTTCCTCATTTTCTTTAACTTCATTATTATAAGTTGTTCTTATTTCAACTACCATTGTACTTCTTTTATTAATTTGTGCTTTAGCTCCACCCATTTCAAATTTATTAAGCATAGTTTCCCAAGCTTCATCAAAAATTAGAACATAATAAGCCATGTTCATATGCTCATTATAATCTGTCCAATCTTTTATTATTTTTCTAGTAGCTAAATGAAATGACATTTTATCAGTTTTTATTTATTTTGTTTGCTACTAACAATTTTCTTTGCATCTCTCGTAAAACAGGCCTTTCTATTAATTTGCCATCTATTACTACTAAACCTGTATTTGCTTTTTTAAATTGATCCATAATTCTTTTAGCTTTACTTATTTCCTCTTCAGATGGAGTAAAAATTTCATTTAAAATATTTATTTGTTTTGGGTGAATGGATCCTTTTCCAGTGAAACCTAAATTTTTAACAAACTGGGCTTCTTTTTTCATCCCTTCCATATTTTCTAGATTTAAATACGGAACATCAATAACATCTACACCTTTGCTAGCTCCAGCATGAACTAATCTTGATCTTGCATAAACTAAATTCTCTAGTTTGTTTTCCACCCTTAATTCTGCAGCCATATCTTCTCCTCCAAAATACAGAGCAACTATTCTATCACTAGAATGAGCGATATCGTAAATACTTTCAAGAGCTTGATTAGTTTCCATTATAACATGAAGATCAGTATCCAAACCACAATCAGTAAGCATGTCATCAATAAATGTAATTTCGTCAGGTGTTTTAACTTTTGGTAACATAATAGCTTTAACTTTAAGTTTATTTGAAGCAATAGCCTCTAAGTCTAAAAGCCCATGTTTAGTTCTTTGACAATTTAATCTAACAACTAATTCAACATCATTTTTTACCTCAAGTGACTTTAATGCATCTATGGTATTTTTTCTTGCTTCATCTTTGTCTTTCATGGCTATTCCATCTTCTAATTCAATACAAACCATATCAGCACCTGAAGCTAAGGCTTTAGGAAACATTTCTGGCTGAAGACCTGGTGTAAAGATAAAACTACGTCTTACTCTTAGATTATTTAAGTCCATTTAATTTTTATTTCCTATAATTATTGATGATATGATATTATATTTTTCTATAAATAAAAATGAACAATAAAGTCTTCATCTCATGTGCAGTTACAGGATCTGGTGATACAGCAAGTAAACATCCTGATTTACCTAAAACTCCAGAGCAAATTGCAAAAGCGGCAATAGAGTCTGCTAAAGCTGGTGCAGCAATTGCTCATATTCATGTTAGAGAGGAAGATGGAACTCCAAGCAGAAGACTCGACCTTTATAAAGAAGTAGTTGATAGGATAAGGTCATCTGAAACTGATGTAATTCTTAATCTTACAACAGGAATGGGTGGTGATTTAGATATAGGCCAAGACAAGAACCCTCTAGATTTTGGTCCAATGACAGACATGGCAAATGTAATGGAGAGAATTGCCAATGCCGAACAATTCCTTCCAGAAATATGCACACTTGATTGTGGCACATTAAATTTTGGAGACAGTTCTGTTATCACAGTTAATACACCTAACGATTTAAGAAAAGCTGCAAAAAAACTTCAAGAAATAAAAGTTAAACCTGAGATAGAAGCTTTTGATTTAGGAAATATGTGGTTTGGTGCTCAATTATACAAAGAAGGTTTATTAGATGACCCTCCACTATTTCAAATGTGTTTAGGAATTCCATGGGGAGCTCCAGCCACACCTCTTGCTATGCAAGCGATGAAAGAGATAATGCCAAAAGAGGGAGTATGGTCTGGTTTCGCTATCTCAAAAAACGAAATGCCGTATGTTGCTCAGACAGTCGTAATGGGTGGAAATCCAAGAGTAGGACTTGAGGATAACCTATACTTATCAAAAGGAAAGTTAGCTACAAATGCTCAATTGGTAGAGAAAGCAAGAAGAATTGTTACAGATCTTGGAGCATCAATAATGACACCTGATGAAGTAAGGGAAAAATTAAAGCTTGTAAAACACAAGTAATGCCAAAGATTAAAACCATAGGTATCGTTGGTACAGGCGTAATAGGAACTGGTTGGA
This sequence comes from uncultured Pelagibacteraceae bacterium, assembly GCA_902624535.1. Lineage (GTDB taxonomy): Bacteria > Pseudomonadota > Alphaproteobacteria > Pelagibacterales > Pelagibacteraceae > Pelagibacter. The sequence continues at coordinate 56,773 of CACNYF010000002.1, forward strand.
TAATTAGAAATCTGGCTCATAATAAAATTGTTCATGCGTACGATCAAAATAAAAATCTTAAAAAATATGTTTTAAAAGAAATAGGTAGGACTTCTAAAAATATAAAAAAGTTATTTAAAAAAAAACTTCTAATTAAAAACTTAAAATTTTTTAATTCACTAGAGGAAGCCTTGTATCATGTAGATTTTGTTCAAGAAAATGTTTTAGAAAATTACAAAGTCAAAACAGATTTAATTCAAAAAATATCAAAATATGTAAGATCAGATGTTATTATTTCTTCAAGTTCATCGGGACTTTTACCTTCCAAAATATTTTCTAAATGCAAGAATCCAGAAAGAGGAATAATCGGTCACCCATTTAACCCACTGTATTTACTTCCAGCAGTTGAAATAGTACCTGGAAGGAGAACAAAAAAACAATCACTCATAAAAGCCAATAATTATTATAAATCGATATCTATGAAACCGATTATGCTGAAAAAAGAGTTACCAGGTTACTTATCAGATAGACTTCAAGAAGCGTTATGGAGAGAGGGCTTGCACATTATTAATGAAAATTATGCAACAACTGAGGAATTAGATAGGGCTATAGAGGATGGTCCTGGTCTAAGATATTCCTTAATGGGTACTTTTTTAACATTTCATTTAGCTGGTGGTAATGCAGGAATGAAACATATGTTAAGACAATTTGGTCCAGCATTAAAATTGCCTTGGACAAAATTAAAAGCTCCAAAACTTACAAAAAGATTATCTGAAAGACTTATTGCTGGTACTAAAAAACAAGCCAAAGGTAAATCAATTAATAAACTTTCAAATATAAGAGATGAATATTTAGTTGATCTATTAAAAATTAGAAAAAAATATGAAAGCAAAATTCGAAATTAATGGGTGAAAAAATTTTCATAGAAAAAACTGGTGGATGTATATGTGGAGATATCAAATTTAAAGTCAAACTTGATGAAATTCCATTAGTTTTTAATTGCCATTGTATTGATTGTCGAAAAAAAATTGGTGGTATGATGACTATAATTTTATTAAGAGATAAAGCTATAGAGATTGATAAATCGAAACTGAAGATCTATGAACACCCAGGAGGGAGTGGAAATAAAATAAAAAAACATTTTTGTGGAAATTGTGCGGCTCCAATTTTAACTTATGTGGAAAAATATAAAAAATATTATCTATATGCTGGTTTGCTAGATGATATTAGTTTCTTAAAAAAAGCTGAAAATATCCATTTCAAAGATTCTCATTTTCCGTTTATGGAGATAAGTGACAACAATACCAAAGTATAGATATTAATGCATTCTTAAGGTATTTCCATCTACCGCAATCACTTGTCCTGATATTCTTGGCGCATCATCAGAAATTAAAAAACTACATATTTTTCCAATATCTTCTTCGTACACCCAAGTATTCATTGAAGTCATAGATACAAATTCTTTTTCTATTAATTTTTTTGAAATATTTAAAAATTTCGATTTATCTCTTATCACTCTTCCCATTCTGTCTCCTTTTATTGTTCCAGGACAAATAGCATTTACTCTTATTTTATATTTTCCAAGCTCCATAGCTAATGTTTTCGTTATACCTACAACAGCCCACTTGCTAGCACAGTAAGGAGATCTTAATGGAAACCCAAATATTCCAGCCGTTGAAGACAAATTAATTATAGCACCGCCTTTATTTTTTTTTAACATAGGTATTGCATATTTTGAAAAGTAAAAGTGACTTATAACATTTACTTTTAATGTATTTTCCCAGTCTTTACCTTTTAATTTTTCAAGAGTACCGGTTGGTCCGGCTATTCCAACATTGTTAATAAGACCATCTAGCTTTTTAGTTTTTTTTGATACTTTAATAAAAAAATTTTTTACCTGATCTTCATCAGAAGCATCACATTCAAATACAAATAATTTTTTATTAATTAGTTTATGTTTTCTACATTTTTTGAGAAAGATAGGATTAATATCACATATATAAACCGTAGCTCCTTTTTCTAAAAATATTTTTGTAGTACTCCATCCTATTCCGGAACCCCCAGCAGAAATAATAATTTTCTTGTTTTTTAAGTCTATTGTCACAGTATTAAGATTTACTCAAAGAGTGTTGTAGCTCTTTATTTGTAATATACCCTTTAACATTACCTTTTTTATCTACTACCTCACAATTGGCATTATTGCATACAACTTGTGGTAAAAATTCTTCTATAAATTGATCTTCTTGTATTTTAATTAAGTTATTTTTTTCTTCATTAGTTGTTTCATTAATTGATTTCATTATAATTTTAGCTTTTAAAACTTTTGCTCTATTTACATCTTTTACAAATGCCTCAACATAGTCATCAGCAGGGTTCATAATAATATCAACAGGAGTTCCAACTTGGACAAGTTTACCGGCATTAAGAATACCAATATGATCTCCTAGTTTTAGAGACTCATCTAAATCATGCGTAATAAATACAATTGTCTTTTTTAGTTCTGATTGAAGATCAAGCAATTGTTTTTGCATATCACTTCTTATTAAAGGATCCAAAGCAGAAAAAGCCTCATCCATTAACATTATATCAGTATCTGTTGCTAGCGCTCGAGCTAAACCAACTCTTTGCTGCATACCCCCAGATAATTGATTTGGAAATTGATTTTCAAAACCAGTTAAACCTACCGACTCAATCTTTTCCATAGATACATTATTTCTTTTTTCAAGCTCAATTCCTTGCATCTCAAGACCGTAACCAACATTTTGTAATACTGTTTTGTGTGGAAATAAACCAAATCTTTGAAAAACCATGCTCATTTTATGTCTTCTAAAATCTATCAGTTCCTCTTTTTTAAGACTCATTACATTGGTGCCCTCAATTAAAATTTCGCCATCCGTAGGGTCTATCAATCTATTTAAGTGCCTGATAAGAGTAGATTTTCCTGAACCTGATAAGCCCATACAAACAAATGTTTCACCCTCATTAATCTTTAGAGTTACATCGTCCAATCCAACTGTGTGTCCTGTTTTTTCTAAAACTTCTTCTTTACTTGAACCATCTTTAACCATTTGCAAAACACTTGCTGGTTTTGGTCCAAAGATTTTAAATACATTATTTATTTCAATTTTAGACATTTAAAAAAAAGTAATAATTTCTTTTAACAAATTAACTTTCATTAATAAATCTCTCAAAAAATATTAAGTCAACTATTAATTGAGATAAAATACAATATAGTTTATATATTCATTAATAATGCACTCTATATCAAAAATTTCTAAAAACAGTACATACTTGCAAGTAATTTGGAATGATGGGAAAGAGAGTAAGTTTAATTATATGTGGTTGAGAGATAACTGCCCAACTGCCCATGACAAAGATTCAAGACATAGAATGTTTAATATTTTAGAGGTTTCAGAGAATATTAATCCAATTAATTATAATGTTAATCAAGATGGAAAACTAAAAATAGAATGGAGTGAAGGAAATCATACAAGTTACTATGATTTAGAATGGTTGAGAAATAATTGTTATACAATTAAAAATAATGAGAAATATAAGTCACCATATCACCTTTGGAATAGTGAATTAGAGAAAGACATAAAGAGTATATATATTGATCATGAAGAAATTATTTCATCCGAAGAAGGCCTTATTAAATGGTTAAAACTTCTGCATTACAAAGGAATAGCTATTGTTGAGAATTCGCCAACAGATAAAAATTCAGCGTTTCCGGTTTTAAATAGAATAAGTCATACTAGGGAAACTTTTTTTAAAACACCATTTGAGGTAATCAATATACCTAAACCAAATAATTCAGCATATACTGCGCATGCTCTAAGAAATCATATGGATTTACCTTGGTTTGAAAATCCACCAGGATATCAATTTTTACATTGTCTGATTAATTCTGCTGAAGGTGGAGACTCATCAGCTGTTGATGCTTTTGCTGTTGCTGAATATTTAAAAGAAAATGATAAAGAAACTTTTGATACACTGGTAAATGTCCCTCTAAAATTTAGAGATAAAGATTACACACAACAGGCCCACAGAGGTTTTCATGCCCCAGCAATAAGCCTTACAAAAGATGGTGATTATCACGATGTAAGGTTCAGTGTAGCAACTATGGATGCTTTAGATTGTCATCCTGATTTGATGGATAAGGTTTATAAATCACACCATAGATTTGGAAATTTACTACACGATGATAAGTTTCAAATTAAATTTAGATTAAGACCTGGTGATATTTACTCTTTTAATAATAGAAGAGTTTTGCATGGAAGAACAGAATTCAATCCTAACTCTGGCCATAGGCATTTGCAAGGTTACTATATGGATAGAGATGAAATTATAGGTAGATTAAATTATCTTACCAAATAAAAAAAAGGGCTTTGTAAACAAAGCCCTTTAATTTTTTAATAATTTAAAAGTATATTAATTTGGAAGCCAGCTTTTCCATTTATCTGGATTAGCATCTTTCCACTCTTTAACAACTTCTTTTAACTCTCTATTTTTCTGTTTAACTTCAACAAGCATTACTGCTTGGTCTGCATTATCAAATTTCATTTTAGAAAAGAACTCTGCAGCTTTAGCATGCTCAGGTTTTGCAAACGTCTCCGGATTACCATAATTCATTGTGTAGTCTTTTGCCCAACCAGTTGCCGGCCATGCAGCAGTTCCACAGTCTTTCCAGTTATTTGCTTCTGTAAAGCTTTCACATGTTTTATGATCAGGTAGTTGAACACCTACCATATCATATGCTCCAAAAAACCAGTGAGGCTCCCAAAGATATAACAAGAATGGTTCTTTTCTTTCATATGCTGCTACAGCTTCAGCAATTGCTGCTGCTTCTGTTCCTAATTCATCAGCTTGAAAGTCAATACCTAACAAGTCTAATCTTTTTTGATCGTGACAGTTCCATCCAGCTACTGGACATGCAATTAATCTTCCTCTTTTGCCAGTCTCAATTGTTGCAAATTTAGCTTTATGTTTGTTTAAGTCTTTCCAAGTTTTAATACCCAAGCTTTCTGCTGCATATCTTGGAATATAATAATCAGATAAACCAATAATTCCTGCTGTACCTAGAAGTTTAACACTTCCATCACCTTCATACATGAATTTTGTTTCACCATCATAAACTAGTGGCCCTTTAAGCATAACTGTATCTGCCTCAGCATAACTTGGCCAGCTCTCACAAGCAAAATCAATTTCACCTGCTGCTATTGCTTCCCATAATCCAGTTCCTGAAGGGAAAACCACTCTTTTGACTTTGTATCCTAATTCTTCCTCAAGAATACTAACAGCAACCTGACATGTAATTTCGCCACCTGTCCAGTCTGCCACTGCTGCAGTTAATCTTTTAGCATTTGCAGTACCAAAACTTCCAAGGACAAGAATCAATGACAATATCATTGCTGATATAGTTTTTGATAACTTCATTTATTTCCTCTCTTTTTAATTAATTAAAATATTATTGTAGATCAAAACCATTACGGATGTAAACCGTTCAAAAATGTGCAATTTTGTGAATAAAAAATTATAAACCTAGAGCTTCTCTTTGTTTTTTTGTCCAAGCTAAAGATATTCTATCAATTATTATTGCAAGTAACACAATACCTATACCAGCAGCCAGTCCTCTACCAGTATCAGATCTAGCCAAACCGTTAAAAACCTCTAATCCTAAGCCTTTTCCACCTATTAATGGAGTAACTATCTGCATGGCAAAAGCCATAATCACTGTTTGGTTGAATCCTACAACTAAACTTGGCACTGCAAGTGGAAATTTTACTTTATTTAAAGTCTGTATCAACGTTCCTCCAAAAGATCTTGAGACCTCTGAGTATGTCCCAGAAACTTGTGTCAATCCTAGAGCAGTTAAACGGATAATTGGCGGTATAGAGTAAATTACAGTTGCTAAAACTGCTGAGACTATGCCCCCACCAAAAAACATAAGCACAGGAATTAAATAGCAAAAATAAGGTAAAGTTTGCATTGCATCTAATACAACGTTTTGAATATTCCTATATCGTTCGTTATAAGAAGCTATAATTCCAAGAGGGACACCAATGGCAAAACATAAAACCACAGAAACAAGAACTGATGATAAAGTAATCATTGACTGAGGCCAGATACCACAAGCCCCAATAAAGATTAAGAGAACTGCTGTGATCAATGCAAATCTTAATCCTACAGTAAAATAACTTATAGCTATAAATACTGCCATAGTATACCACCAAGGGATATGAGTTAAAAAAATATCTAATGGATGTAATAAGTTTAGGTAAACAAAACCTCTCAAACCTTTTGTAAAAGATATAAATCCAGGATGTACTGTAAGAGCTTTCACACCATCTGCAATTGGTTGTCTTATTGATAGTTTCCACTCCTCAGGGAAAGAACCAAATTGAAAAATGTTCGTATCAATAATTGAAATTATAAAAAAAATAATGAAACTTGGAATTATATAGAATCTTCTACTTATTATCTCTGCAATATCATTAGCAGTAGATTTATTAACTAAAGATATTATAAAATTAAAAATATAAGCAACAAAGTTTGTAGTTTTTATACATACATATTGAATTATAGAATGTATTATACTTAAGGGTTTTTCTAATAGTCTTGCAATTTGATATTTTTCCCAACTTTGAGGTAGTAGATAAAATTTTTGCACATCAGATGGAAGTGTTGCCTCTTGTTTACTAAATGACATGCTAAATCTATCAAACATAATTGCCATAAATAATATACATAAGCCACCCTCCATTGCCCAACCAACATCTAAATTTCTAATTGCTAGCCAAACTTGACCACCAATTCCCTCAGCACCTATAAAGCAGGCCAACACTACTAAAGCAAGTGCCATCATTATGACCTGATTAATACCCATCATTATACTTGGAAGAGACAAAGGAATTTTTATTTTTAATAATAGTTGTAGTTTGCTTGATCCAAAAGATGTGGCCGACTCTATTGTTTGTTCTGAAACTTGTCTTATACCAGTATTAGTTAATCTTATTATCGGGGGCATGGCATATATCATTGTAGCGAGTATTGCCGGTGCCCCACCTATTCCAAAAAAGAATAGAGCAGGAAATAAATACACAAATGCTGGCATGACCTGCATGGTATCTAATATAGGTTTCATGAACTTCTCAAACCTGTCACTCTGAGAGCATAAAATTCCTAGAATAATTCCAAAGAAAACACACAATAGAACTGAAAGTCCCATTAAACCTACTGTCTGTAATGACTCATTCCACATTCCAACAGCACCCCAGAAATAAATTACAAAACAAGAATAAAGACCGAGTCTTAATCCTCCTGCTATTAAGCAGGGAAGAACAATCATTGATGCCACCAGTATCCAGGGAGAATCTATTAGAAAATCCTCAATAAAATAGTAACCATTCTTAATATAGTTAGCTATTATTTTTGTTATCCATCTGTAGTTTTTTTTTAAATAATCCTCACCATCATTCACCCAGGCTGTGAATGTAAACTTATCTGTTACTTCTTTTGGAAATTTTGATGGTCCATCGCTTTGGGTTGAAAGCCATAATGCAACTAAAAAAACTACAGCTATAATAATATATGTTATTAAATTTTTAGAATGATTAGATTTATTTATTAATTCAGATCTACTAGCCATAAGATAAAGTAAAATAAATAATTTTACATTTAAAGTAAAATATTGTCTATTTTCAGAATAAAACTTTAATTAAATCATGGCCAAAGAGCAAAAAATCACTTGTAAAAATATTTGGAAGTTATTTGGGCCAGACGAAAAAAGAATTATCAAAAATTTAGACAAAAATTTATCTATAAAAGAAGTTCAAGAAAAAACTGGTCACGTAGTAGCGGTTAAAGATGTAAGTTTTTCAATTCAAAAAGGTGAAACTTTTGTAGTAATGGGTTTATCAGGTAGCGGTAAATCAACATTAGTTAGATGTATCTCAAGATTAATTGAACCTACGGCAGGTGTTGTAAAAATGGATGATACCGATGTTACAAAAATGAGTGGAAAAGATTTATTAGAACTTAGAAGAAACAAAATGAGCATGGTATTCCAGCACTTTGGTCTTTTTCCTCATCGGACTGTCATTGAAAATATTGGATATGGCCTAGAAGTAAGAGGGACCAAAAAAGATATAAGATTAGAAAAATCAATGGAAGTTTTGAAGATGGTTGGATTAGAAGGATGGCAAAATAATTATCCAAGAGAATTATCCGGAGGAATGCAACAAAGAGTTGGTTTGGCAAGAGCGCTTGCAGTAGATCCTGAAATATTAATATTTGACGAACCATTTTCTGCTTTGGATCCACTTATAAGAAGAGAGATGCAAGATGAGCTACTAAAAATTCAGGAAAAACTACAGAAAACTATGGTTTTTATTACACATGATTTTTTAGAGGCAATTAAGATGGGAGATCATATAGCAATCATGAAAGATGGTGAAGTTTCTCAAGTTGGAACTCCTGAAGAAATCGTTTCTAATCCAAAAGATCAATATGTTAAAGATTTTTGCGAAGACGTGCCAAAGTATAAAGTTTTAAGCGCAGGTAAAGTAATGAGGAAAGAGTTTTCAGACGCAACAAAGAATTTATTTGAAGATGGAAAAAATAATATATTAGATAATTCTAAAATTGACTCCTTAATCGATAAACTACTTGATAGCGATAAGCCTTATCCAGTTGTATCAAATGAGACCGGTAAGTTAGTAGGTGAAATTGATAGAGCTATAGTAATGAAATCAATGAGATCAAATCAATAAATTTGTTTGTTACCTTTTATTGACTTTGGTTTTACATTGTCTCTCCAAATAATTATCATACCAGCAAAAATAATTACAAATACTCCTGGAAATAACTGGCTCCAGGGTGCCTCATTAAAAAAAATCCATCCTAAAATAAATGAAGAAGGAATACCAAGATATTCAAAAGAAGCTATTTTACTTGCTGAAATTAAGCGGTAAGAATAAATAAATAATATTGCAGCTGTACCACCTAAAATTCCAGTCATTGTCATCAAAATAAAGTCTTTTAAATTTTTAATTTCAACATGTCCTGTTGTTACAAAAAATAATATTAAACCACCAATAACATTAAATATTAATGTGTATAACTGAATTTTTGCGGTTGAATGATTGCCTTTAATAAATTTTAAAATTATTACTGAAAAAGCCCATGCTATAGCAGTTAGAATTGGAAAGATTGAGTAAAAACTAAAAATTTCACTTGTTGGTTTCATTATCATAATTACACCAACAAAACCAATTACAACAGCTGACCATCTATAAATACCAATTTTTTCACTCAACAAAATTATTGATAGTATTACTATGAAGAAAGGTGATGAGAAGGTTAGTGTCATTGCTGTTGCAAACTCTAGATTTACTACTGAGATAAAAATAAATACATTCATAGAAAGAAAACATATTCCTCTCAAACAACTCAATATCAAAAACTTATTACCTATGTTTTTAAATATTGATGTGAATTCATTTGTGAATAAAATCAATAGTAATAAAGGTATAACAGCTGCAACATTTCTAAATAAAGTTAATTGAATTATTGAATACTCATCACCCAAAAATTTAATAATAACCATGTAAAGATCTATACACAAAATTGCTAATAGCATTGTTGCTACGGCTAAATATGTTTTTTTTAGATCTACTTTTTCAGATGAAATTTTCATTTAATAATATTGAAATTAGTATAAGTTTTTAAAATATTATGCAAAATTTTAAGCTTAATGAAGAATTTTTATTAAATAACCAGGATTGGACATTTCCAACTTTTACAGCATATGGACCTGGAAGATTTAAAGAAATTGGAAAGTTTTGTAAAAATTTTAAAATAAATAATGCATTAATCGTTACTGATAGTGGTAGTTTAAATCTTCCATTTATAAGTGATTTACAAAATTTACTTAACGATTCAAAAATCAAATCAGATATTTATTCAAATATATCTCCAAACCCTAGAGATGATGAAATAGATTCTGGATGTAAAAAATTTCGTGAAGGTAACCATGATGCAATAATTGCAATAGGTGGTGGAAGCGCTATGGATGGAGGAAAAGCAATTTCTCTTACTGTTAATAGCGGCGTACCATTATGGGATTTTGAATTTGAAAAAGAGCCACCAAAATTAACTATGGAAAATCCTTTTCCAAAAATAATTACTATTCCAACTACAGCAGGAACTGGCGCTGAAACAGAAGTTACAGCCATGGTCACTCATCTTGAAAAAGGAATGAAGTTTTGTTTATGGCATCCAGATGCCCGACCTTGTTTAGCTTTAGTCGATCCAGAGCTTACTTTAAAATTACCAGCTAATCTTACTGCCTGGACTGGTATAGATGCAATGATACATGCAATCGAAGGTTATAGTGTTCCTATGTTTCATCCACTTTGTGATGGTTCTGCATTGGAAAGTTTAAATTTAATTTCAAAATCACTTTATGCAGCTGTGGAAGAACCAGAAAATTTGTTAGCTAGAGGAGGAATGATTATTGGATCTTATTTGGGTGGAATAGCCTTCTTAAAAGGCTTAGGTTTAGTTCATGCAATTTCACATATGGTTGGAGCCGAATATAATACTCATCATGGATTAACTAATGCAATTATACTACCCGCAGTCATGAAATATAATTTGCCTGGATTAGAAGAAAAAGTAAAAAGAATGTCAGAGGCAATGCAATTTGAAAACCATTCAATTGAAAGTTTTCAAGACAACTTAAACATAATTCTGGATAGATTGAAAATCCCTAAAGGATTAAATGAGTTGGGAGTTCCAGAAGATTGCCAAGAAAGAATAGCAAAGAAATCAATGCTAGATCAAGCATATGGACAAAATCCTAAAAAGGCATCGTTAGATGAGGTCAAGACTTTAGTTTTAGAGAGTATTAGACAAGCAAGATAGGTTTAATTAAATGCTTGAGAATTTTTCTGTCCAACAAATAATTTCAAAAATTAAAAAAAGAGAAATTAAAATAACAGAGGTAGTAAACTTCTATTTAGATAGAATAAAAAAATTCAACCCAAAATTAAATGCTATTATTTCACACATAGATGAGACGAAAATTACTAAAGAAGCAAAATTAAAAGATGAAAATTTTAATAGTGATAATGACAAAGATGATATTTATGGTCTTCCAATTGCTGTTAAAGAATTATTCGATATTAAAAATGAGGTAACATGTTATGGATATAAAGAGTTATTAAAAAATATCCCAAAAAAGGACTCTTTATTAGTAGATAATTTAAGAAAAAACACAATTTTAATTGGTAAAACAAATCTCTCTGAATTTGCTGTCGGTTGTCATACTACTAACAGAGTTTATGGAGCAACTTCAAATGTTTACGATTATAGTAAGTCAGCAGGAGGGTCTTCTGGTGGTGCAGCAGCAGCTGTTGCGGCAAATTTAATTCCTTTTGCAGATGGTACAGATATGATGGGATCTTGTAGAAACCCTGCAGCTTTTGCAAATATTTATGGATTAAGACCAACACCTGGCGCGATTGCAGAAGATAGATTTGAAATTAAAAATTTAAAAGATTTTCCTTTAATGTCTACAACCGGATGTTTTGCTAGGACTCCCAGTGACATGGAATTTATATTTAATTATGTGAAAGGGAAAAATGTAAAGGATAAATTATCTTTCGATATTAAAGATATAAATATTAAAAAACTTTCAGATTTAAAAATTGGATGGTGCATTGATCTAAATGAGCAATATAGGTACGAAGATGGAATAATCGACTTATGTGAAAATATTTTAAAAAAATTACAATTGAACAATATAAACATTGAGGATTTACAAACTAAAATTAATTCAAAAGAATTATGGTACTCGTGGACAACATTAAGAGCCAAAACATTATATGAAAACTTTTTATTATATAATTTAAAAAATTTAAATGAATTGCCTGCCCAGGCATATTGGGAATATGAAAAAGGAAAAAGTATTGAAACAAATGATGTTTTAAAAGCAATAGAAATTAGAAATAAATATATTGAAAAAATTCAAAACATATTTAATCGATATGACTTTTTGGCATTACCTTCAGCTCAATTATTTCCATTTGAAAAGAGTTTAAATAATCCAGAATTTATTAATAATAATAAAATTGACACTTATCATAGATATATGGAAGTTTACACATTATCTAGTTTGCTTGGTTTACCAACTATGTGTATACCAGTAGGATTCAATAATAAAGGACTACCAATGGGAATACAGATTATAGCAAATGTTAAAGAAGATAATAAAGTAATTAACTTTGCCAAATCTTATGAAGAAATTTTTAACTTTTCAAAATTTAAACCAAAATTAATGCAATAATAATGATTAGGCACCCTCATCATTTTAAAATTTCATTTGCATTAGCTATTGCTGCAGGTTCGTGGGGAATTTATTGGTTACCTCAAAGAATACTAGAAGATGGAGGTTTAACTGGTGGTTGGGGAACAATATCCCAAATGGCAGTTGGAATATTAATATTATCACCAATCGCAATTTGGAGAGTTATAAAAGGAAAGTCTATTGGATTGGAATTTCCTCTTACTGGTTTTTTTGTTGGAAGTGGATTTGTTTGTTATGCTCTTAGCTTTCTACTTACTGATGTTGTTAAAGCATTAATCATGTTCTACATGATACCTGTTTGGACAACAATATTTGAAATTATATTTTTAAAAAAGAAATTTGGTTGGAAGAGAGTAATCACATTAGGTTTAGCATTAGGAGGTTTGTGGATTGTATTCAGTCAAGAGAATATAATTCCATTACCTCAAAATGTAGGGGATTGGTTGGCCCTTGCTGGAGGTGCACTATTTGGCGCTGGTTTAATTAGAATGGAAATAATTAAAACAGATGGCGTCTTTCCAATTATATTCACATTCTTTTTTTATGGAGGTTTAGCCAGTATACTTATTGGGTTATTCTTAGTAGATTATTTAGGACCAGTTCCATCAGTGGAGGTTATCATGTCAATGTCCACTTTTTTATTACTTATTTCGATATTTTATTTTATTCCTACAGGGGTAATAATCTTTTGGGCTCCAAGTAAATTAGGAGCTGGCTTATCATCTATTTTATTTTTAGCTGAAATAATTGTTGGTGTTATTAGTGCTAGTATTTTAACAAATGAACCTTTTGGTTGGAGAGAAACACTAGGAAGTATTCTAATAATTCTTGGTGGTGTAATTGAAGTTGTATATGTTCCAAAATCAGAGAAGAAATTAACATAATGGATATTAATGAATTATTGAAATCAAAAAAAAAAGTCTTCTTAGACGGCGGAACAGGCTCAGAAATTCAGAGACTTGGCGGAACTATGGGACCAGCTTTTTCTGGTTTAGCAAATGTTTTCTCACCAGAAATAGTAATCAAAGTACACGAAAGTCATATAAACGCTGGATGTGATATGATAACAACCAATACTTTTGGAACTGCAAGACATTGTCTTGAGCCTTCAAATTTAGGAGATCAGACTATAAAAATTAACATTGATACAGTTAAGTTAGCAAGACAAGCAGTCAAAAATTCTGGAAAAAAAATTAAAATTGCTGGAAGCATGTCAACATATTTAGCTTTGGCTGAAAATGAATTTAGACCTGACACAAAATTTGTACCATCATTTGCAAAAGAAGAAAAAAATTATAGAGAACAAGCGAAGGTATTAAAAGAAGAGGGAGTCGAAGTGCTTATTCTTGAAATGCTTTTAGATATTGACCACGCTAAAATTTTACTTAATGCAGCTTTGGAAACAGGTTTACCTGTCTGGGTTGGATTAAGTTGCTGCATAAGTAAATTTGATGAAACCGTAGTAGGTAGAAATTTTAGAGCTGAAAAAGAGAGATCTATTATATATGACCCTTTAAAATATCCTGATGAGCCAAAATTCCTTCCTGAAGATAAAATAATAAATTTTGCTGAAATAATTAATTCACTCAAATCTATTGGTGGAGATGTTTATGGGATAATGCATAGTTGGTTTATTGATACAAAAGAGGGAATGAAAGTTTTAAAATCAAATTGGAATGGACCAATTATGTTCTATCCAGAAATTCACAAATTTGACACTAGTACTATGCAAGCATTAATAACTGAAAATGAAATTGAATTTGCTGATAAGTGTTCTGAGTTAATAGACGATCAGGTAAAAATTATTGGAGGTTGTTGTGGTGTCACAGATAAACATTTAAAATCCTTGATAGCAAAATTTTCTTAATTTAGTAATTTTTACTAATTATTTGGTCTATCATATTTACCATATCTTTTTTATATTTTTCATTTGTTGCAGATTTAGTCTCTAATACAGAAAAAAACGCAGCAACAACTTTTGTTTTCAAATTTATTCCTAAAAATTGGCCCCCATAACCAGAGTGACCAATCCAGTTACCGCATTTCATTAAAGAATTAACATAACAGACAAATTTATCCTTAGATAATTGAATGTATTTTGGTCCCTCACTATTAATAGTTTTGCTCAAAAAAGTTTTAGAACCAATATATTTTCCATTTATACCTTTTCCTAACCTAGAAAAAAGTAAACCCATTCTTAAAAAATCTCTTGTAATTAAACTTCCACCTCCAGACATCCACGGTGTTCCAAATCTATCTGTACCTATATACAATCCTTCTTCAAATCCTGTTGCCTCAACTGTTTCCAACAGCCATTGTCTTAAACTTTTTTTACTTACTTTTTCTACAATTAGTCCAATAACATCGGTATTAGCTGATTTATAATGCGCCAGATCGGTATAATTTTTTAAATCTCTGCTTTTTAAAGATTTAATTGAATTTAAATATTGTTCCTGACTTTGAATGTTTTTGCCTTTAATCGGCAGTCTCCATCCTCCCACAGGCTCATGTAAAAATGAAGACGAATAAGCTTTTGTATAATCTTCGCTATATAGATTTACAATGTTCATGTCTAAAACGTCTTTTACTTTTGCATTTGCATAACCACTGCCAATTTTTGGCAAGTAAAATGAAATTTTCTTATTTAAGTTAATTAGTTTTCTGTCTATCAGCTCTCCCACAAATAAATGTATAAACATTTTTGTAATTGACATAATAGTTTGAGGCTGATTTGTAGAAAAGTCCTTTGCGTACTGCTCGAATAAAATATCCTGATCTTTGCCAACTATCAGAGAGCAAAAAGCTTTATTTTTAGTTAACTTTTTTACAGAAGATAATTTACCAATTCTCTTATTTATTTTTTTTTTTAATTTTAGAACAAAATCTGATCTAAGGTATATTCCATATCTATTAATTTTATATAAATTTCTAAAACCCAACCTTCTTTTATTTGGGAGATTCCATTGAGCTTTATTATCTTTTCTTGTAACTAATTCTGGATTTTTTTCTGAAATAATTTTTTTCAAATTAGTATTTTTTATCCAAACTTAAGAGATTTATTTTTCTCGTACTTTTGATGATAGCCTTCTGCTTTACAATAGTTTTTTTCTTTGGAAATCTTTGTGGTAACTTTTCCATCTAATTTCTCATTCATTTCTTTTAAAATTTTCTCTGCTGTAATTTTTTCATTATCATTATTATAAAATATCTCAGATCGATATTGAATTCCTACATAAGTTCCTTGTCTATTCTTTTGAGTTGAGTCATGGAGTTTAAAAAATAATCTGACCATGTCTTCATAGCTTAAAATATTTTCATCATATTGAACTTTAACTACTTCTATATGACCTGTATCCCCACCACAGACTGCTTTGTAAGTAACATTAGGATCATCACCTCCGCAGTAACCACATTCGGTAGATAATACTCCTTTTATACCATCGTATTTAGTTTCGTCCCAAAAACAACCAATACCACCAATAAAAGATTTCATAATTTTACAATATATTATTACTTCAAAATTGAAACAGCTTTTATCTCTTCAACTCCTATACCACAACAACCACCAACAATTTTTACACCTTTGCTAACCCATTTTTTTGCAACTTCCAAATAATCATTGGGTGAAAAATTATCTACAAACTTCCAATTTGGTTTTTCGTAATAGCCTTTATTAGGGTAAGCACCAATAACTCCATTGTAATTTTTTAATGCAGTGTCTAAGGCTGCATTCGTTGTTTTAATATCTGAGTGAGCAATTAAAATTGGCCCCTTATGTAATTTGCTAAAATTTTTCAACGACTCTTCTAAATCCTCGTAAATCTCAGTTTTATTCTTCACATCATCATAGCCAAGTGTAATATTTTTTGTATTCTGATCTATTACACAGGAAATAGAAAGCCAAACAGGTAACTTTATATTTGAGGAACACTCAAGCATAGTCTCCACGATTTTTGCTTGAGATGTCATTGCTTCTAAAATTATTAAATCAACACCCTCATTTGATAAAATTTTAATCTGCTCATCAAAACATGGCTTCATGTTCTTCGTTCCAAGTTTAAGAAAACTTCCATAACTCGAAACACTTCCTGCTAAACAGACGCTCTTTTTTGAATTATCAATTGCTTGTTTTGCAATTTGAACTGCTTGTTTATTAAATAATTCAATTGAGTCTTCATAACCGTGTTTTTTAAGCGAAATTGGAGTTGTAGCATAAGTATTTGTTGTAATAACATCAGCACCTGCATCAATATAATTTTCATGAACTTCTTTTAGAAATTCTGGGCTATCTACCGAACATTTTCCACACCAGAGGTTTTGATCCATTTTAGCTCCTTTTTTTTCAAGCTCAGCACCTATACCTCCATCAAGTAAAATAATTTTTCCTTGATCGATTTTCTCTTGAATGAAAGTGTAAGACATTAATTGTTTGTGAAAGCACAAATTTTATTATTATCAAGATCTCGAATATAAGAATAGTAAACCCCAGAACCTTCTGGTCTTTCACCTCCAGCTCCTTCACTTTTTCCTCCTGCCTTAAGCCCAATCTCATGAAACTTATCAACTACATCTCTAGATGATGTAATAAATGAAACTTGCGTTCCATTTCCATTGGTTGCCTCTTTCATATTGACAGGTTTAGTCACATAAAATTCTATAGTTCCATTACCATTTTTTTCTGTGTAACCAGCACATACTTCATCTTTATAATTTCTTTCCAGATTTAAAATTTTTAAGACTTCATCATAAAAAATTATCGCTTTTTCTAAGTTATTGGTTCCTACCATTACATAACCAAGCATTTTAATTTTTCCATTCAGTAATAGTTTTTACCTCAAGATATTCATGCAATCCCCAAGTTCCACCTTCACGCCCATTTCCAGATTGCCTATATCCACCAAAAGGAGTTCCAGAGTCTGCTGCTTTATGATTTACATACACAATTCCAGACCTTAATTTTTTTGAGACTCTTTTTGCCTTTTCATTATCCTCTGTTTGTAAATAGTTTCCTAATCCATATTCTGTGTCATTTGTAATTTGGATAGCTTCCTCTTCATTTTCAAAAGGAATAATTGACAATACTGGTCCAAATATTTCCTCTTTAGCAATTCTCATATTATTATTAACATCTGTGAATACTGTCGGCTTAATAAAATAACCTTTCTTTAGGTCTTCTGGTTTGTCAGGACCACCTGCTACTAAAGTAGCACCTTCTTCAATTCCGCTATTTATTAAACTTTGAATTTTATCAAATTGAGTTTTTGAAATTACAGGTCCTATGTGGTCACCAGCTTTTGAAGCAAGATCAACCTTAATTTTATTAGCTTCATCTGCAGCTTCTTCAACAGCTCTTTTATAAATTGATTTTTCAACAAGCATTCTAGTAGGAGCATCACAGGATTGACCTGAATTACTCATTACGTTTCTAATGCCATCTCTAACTGCATCAGGATATGCATCAGCAAAAACAATATTTCCACCTTTACCACCAAGTTCAAGACAAACTCTTTTTATAGTTTCGGCAGCATTCTTTGTAATTAATTTTCCAGCTCTGGTAGATCCTGTAAATGAGACCATATCAACATCAGGATGTCCTGACAGGTCAGTTCCAACACCAGGCCCATCACCATTTACTAAATTAAATACTCCAGCTGGAAATCCAGCCTCATCTATCATCTCTGCAAATAGCATTCCTGATAATGGTGCAATTTCAGATGGTTTAAGTACCATTGTACATCCAGTAGCAAAAGCTGGAATTACTTTTAAAGCAATTTGATTTATAGGCCAATTCCAAGGTGTAATTAATCCGCAAACTCCAATTGGCTCATATACAATATGATTAGTAGATCCTTTATCAAAACCTGGTTCGAATTCGAAATCTTTTAATCTTTTTATAAAGTCTTCTATATGACCTGCGCCAGAAGATGTTTGATTAGCTGAACACCAATCTTTAGGACAACCAAGCTCTGTAGTAATAGCATCAGTCATATCATCCCATCTAGAATTATAAATTTTAAACAATTTTTCTAATAAATTTAACCTCTCTTCTTTTGAAGTTTCTTTCCAAGTCTCAAATGCAGATTTTGCTGCTTTGACTGCAGCATTTGTATCATCAGAGCTTCCTAGACTTATAATTGCACAAACTTCTTCTGTTGATGGATTAATAACTTCACATTCATTCTTGTTTACTGGCTCAACCCATTTGCCATTGATATAAAACTTTTTTTTATCGAGCATTTTTGTTTCAAAATTAATTTTTCTTATTATACGTTTATTTACTCTTACCATTCAAGAAATTAGATGCAGTTTTTAAATTTTAATGATTAATCAATAAGTGGTGGTATATTATATTTATGAAATCACAAAAAATAGAACCAAAGTTTGAAAATAACCAAAATCCACGTATTGGGCTCATCGCTTTAGCAACCGATCTAGTGATTGAAAAAGATTTTATAAGTGTAATTAAAGATAAAAAAATAGATTTTTTTGTAAATAGAATAGAATGTTATAATCCCTTAACCAAAGAGAATTTGATCAAAATGTCAGAGAATATTACTCAAGTTACAAAAGACATCTTGCCAGAGCAAAAATTAGACTGTGTTGTATATGCTTGTACATCAGGAACTATTGCAGCAGGGTACGATAATATTAAAAATAAAATACAAGCAGCAAAACCTGAGGCAAAACTTTCAACACCAAGTACAGCAGCTTTGAAAGCATTGAAAAAATTAAATATTAAAAAACTTTCTATATTCACACCTTATAGTAAAAAAGTTAACGATGATGTTGTTGATTATTTTAAATCATCTGGTTTTGAAATCACCTCAAATTCATACTTTGATATTCATTCTGACATGGAGATTGGCAAAGTAGATCAAAATTATCTGTTTGATGTGCTAATAAATTTAGATGTAAGTGAGGCAGATGCTTTATTTGTATCTTGCACCGCTTTACCAGTTCTTCCTCTAATACAAAAATTAGAAGATAAACTTGGAATACCAGTTCTTTCAAGCAATCAGGCTTTAATCTGGGAATCTTTAGAAAACATAGGTGAAAATAAATCTGTAAAAGGATTTGGAAGACTGTTTGATTAATTTATGTCCTTTTCAAAAGAAGAATACAAACAAAGACTATTAAAAGTTCAATCTCTGATGAGAGAGAAAAAAATTGATTTAATCATTTCTCACGACACAAATAATATGAATTATCTTACAGGCTACGATGCTTGGTCTTTTTATTATGCACAATGTGTATTAGTGCACGTTGATTCAAAAGAGCCAATTTGCTTTGTTAGAGATCAGGATGCAGGTGGGGCGTACATAAAGACCTATTTAAATAAAGACAATATTATTGTTTATGATGAGAGTTATATTCATACTTGGCCAAAACATCCCTATGATTACTTGACCAAAGTAATTAAAGAAAAAAAATGGGATAAACTATCTATTGGAGTTGAAATGGATGCCCATTATTTTACAGCTTTTTGTTATGAGAAGATTAAACAGGGGTTGCCAAATGCAAACATTATCGATTCTGATCGACTAGTTAATTGGGCTAGATTAATTAAATCTAATGCAGAGATAAATTATATGAAGTCTGCTGCTTTAATTTCTCAAAAAGGAATGCAAACAGCAATTGATATTATTAAACCAGGAGTAAGACAATGTGATGCTGTTGGAGAAATTCAAAAAGCTTTATTTTATGGAACTCCAGAATATGGAGGTGAATACTCAAGTATAGCAACTTTGCTTCCTACAGGAAAAGGAACATCAGCATCACACTTAACGGCAACACAAGATAAATTTAAAGAAGGTGAGGCAACAATAATTGAACTATCGGGTGTCTATAAAAGATACCATGCACCAATGGCTCGAACAGTTCTGCTTGGCAAACCTGATCAATTAAAAATAGATACTATGAATAAAACTATTGAAGCACTTCAAGCAGGAATAGATGCTACAAAACCCGGGAATACAGCTAATGATGTTGCTCAAGCATTTTGGAAAATCTTAGATAAATATAAAATAGAAAAGAAATCAAGGACTGGTTATTCAATTGGTATCGGTTATCCACCTGACTGGGGAGAACATACTTTAAATATTTATAAAGGTGATATGACTGTTTTAGAACCAAATGTTTGTTTTCATATGATTGCAGTAATGCAGTTTGGTGAATGGGGAGTAGAAGCTTCAGAAGCTATAAGAGTAACAGAAACTGGATTTGAGTTATTCTGTAATTTTCCAAAAGAACTACATATTAAGAGTTAATTAACTGTTGAAAATAAACTACACAAATGTTTTATAGTTCGTCATGTCTAAAAATATAGAATTCGTAAAGTTTGATAAAGTTGACAAGAGTTACGATGGTAAGGTTTTAGTTGTTAAAGATTTAAACTTAGATATTTCGGAGGGTGAATTTATTACTATGCTTGGACCTTCAGGATCTGGAAAAACAACATGCTTAATGATGTTAGCAGGTTTTGAAACTCCAACAAACGGCGAAATTTATTTAGATTCAAATCCAATTTCAAATATACCTCCTCATAAAAGAGGAATAGGAATGGTATTTCAAAATTATGCTCTATTTCCGCATATGACTGTCTATGAAAATCTTGCTTTCCCATTAAAAGTAAGAAAAATCCAAAAAGACGAAATTGACAAAAAAGTTGATAAAGCATTATCGATGGTATCTTTGTCTGGATTTGAAAGTAGAATGCCAGCACAATTATCTGGTGGACAACAACAAAGAGTTGCAGTTGCAAGAGCCTTAGTTTTTGATCCAGCTGTTGTTTTAATGGATGAACCATTGGGTGCTTTAGACAAAAATTTAAGAGAAAGCATGCAATATGAAATAAAACATATCCACGAAAATATTGGTGTTACTGTCGTATACGTTACTCATGATCAGGGTGAAGCTTTAACAATGTCAAATCGAATTGCTGTATTTAATGACGGAAAAGTTCAACAATTATCAAGCCCTGATAAGTTGTATGAAGAACCAGTTAACTCGTTTGTTGCAGAATTTATAGGAGAAAATAATACCTTCGGAGGAGAAGTCATAGATATTTCAAAAGGTGTGTGTAAAGTAAAACTTAACAATGGTGAAATTTTAGCAAACCCAATATCTGTAAATGCAAAAGGTGATAAAACCACAGTATCAATAAGACCAGAAAGAGCATTGATAAATCCAAAAGATAAAATGGATAATAACCAAAAAGGTAAAATCGAAGAAGTTATTTATCACGGTGATCATACGAGATTGAGAATTAATCTTTTAGGAAACAAGGAATTCATATTAAAGGTTCCAAATAGTTCTAATGAATTAGATCTAAAACTAGGTAATGAAATAAATGTTGGCTGGAACAGTCAAGATGCAAGAGCATTAGATCCTAAATAACATACAATATACCTAATATAATACTTACAAAATGGCCTGTTGACTCTGAATGCCCTATTTGTTGTAATT
Organism: uncultured Pelagibacteraceae bacterium; assembly: GCA_902624535.1. Lineage (GTDB taxonomy): Bacteria > Pseudomonadota > Alphaproteobacteria > Pelagibacterales > Pelagibacteraceae > Pelagibacter. The sequence goes on from CACNYF010000002.1 coordinate 78,587, forward strand.
AAACATATAAATTAATTTATATTAAACGTTTAAACGGAGGATAAATGAAAAAATTAAGTAAATTATTACTTGCTCTTTCTTTTGCTCTTTCAATAACTACATCTGCATTTGCGGTAACCGTCGCATCTTGGGGTGGAGCTTATACAGAGTCTCAAAAGCTAGGGTATGGTGATCCAACTGCAAAAGCTCTCGGTGTTGATATCAACTGGGTAGATTATTCAGGTGGATTATCTGAGATTAAGGCTCAAAAAGAAGCGGGTGCCATTACTTGGGATATTATCGATGTATTCGCATTTGATACTATCAATGGATGTGACGAAGGAATTTTTGTTGAATTCGATTTTGACAAAGACTTCCCTGCAGCTCCAGATGGAACACCTGCAAGTGAAGATTTCTTTGCTCCAATGCCAAGTAAATGTGCTGTAGGAAACATTCTATATTCATGGAACTACGCATATGATACTAGAGCATTTGATGGAAAATCGCCTTCAACTATTAAGGACTTTTTCAACACTAAAAAATTTCCAGGAAAAAGAGCAATTTATAAATCTGCTCTTACAAACCTAGAAATTGCTTTAGCTGGTGACGGTGTTTACATGGGTAAAGGTGGATCTGAGATCTACAAGTTACTAGAAACAGAAGCTGGTGTTAACAGAGCAATGAACAAAATCAAAGAGCTTTGCACAGATCCAAATGGTGGATGTGTATTCTGGTCAGCTGGTGCTCAACCACCAGAATTATTAGTTGCTGGTGAAGTTGTAATGGCAACAGGCTGGAATGGAAGATTCTTCAACGCTGAAGTTGGTGAAGGTGCTCCAATTGCGCAAGTATGGGATGGACAAGGTCTTGACTATGAATATTTCGCACTTGTAAAAGGTGGACCAGATGAAGCGAATGCTAAAAAAGCGTTAGCAATGATGACTAACACAGAAATGTTAGCAGGAAGCGCTAAATATATCGCTTATGCACCATACAGATTATCATCTTTAGAAATTATCAAAGCTAATGAGCCTTGGTACAAAGACGGTAAAACTGAAATGATGCCTCAAATGCCAACTGCTCCTGCGAATACTAAAAAATACTTTTTAGTTGATCCATTTTTCTGGGCTGATAATGGCACAGAACTTGGTGAGAAGTGGGAAGCTATGAAAGCTGGTCTATAATATAAGTATTAAAGACTAGTATAATATAATATATATAGGGCGACTTTAAAGTCGCCCTTTTTATTTATGAGCAGTGAAACAAAACAAATATTAACTACCGACGGAATTCCCTTAGAGATAAGCTTAAAAAAAGCTGAGCGGAAAAATAAAATCAAAGCATTTTTACTTGTTGCTCCATTATTACTATTTTTGATTATTACTTACATCTTTCCAATTGGGGAAATGTTTACAAGAAGTATTGATGATAAAATGATTACTAACATGCTTCCTAAAACATTTAAATCTATGGAGACCTGGGATGGCAAAGAGCTTCCACCTGAAGAAGTATTTGCCTCATTCTTATCTGACTTTAAAATTCTTGTAGATAAAAAGGAACATGGAAAATTAGCTCAAAGACTTAATAAAGAAAAAAATGGTTTTACCACCATAACAAAAAAATTATTTAGACAAGTTAAAAGAAATAAAATTGATGAGACACAAAGTATTAAAGAACAAATAATGAAAGTTCATAAACGATGGAGAAATGTAGAATACTGGCAAGCAATTAAAAGAACTGCGCCCCCTTATACTTCAGCTAAATATTTAAAAGCTATGGACATGTATTTGAATGAAGATAACAAAATTACTCAAGTTAGCGAAGATAGAAGAATACACAGAATTTTGTGGTTAAGAACTGTAGAGGTTGCTTTTTTTGTTACCGTATTTTGTTTCTTAATGGGTTATCCAATAGCTCATTTGCTAGCAACTCTTCCTATGAAATACAGCAATTTATTAATGATATGTGTCCTCCTTCCTTTTTGGACATCATTGTTGGTTAGAACAGCTAGCTGGATGATATTACTTCAACAGCAAGGTGTGGTTAATGATTTCTTTGTAATGATAGGACTAGTTGCAGACGATAATAGGCCTGAAATGATGTATAATAAAGTTGGAACTTATGTTGCAATGACACAAATATTATTGCCATTTATGGTTTTACCTCTTTATAGCGTTATGAAAACAATTTCTCCAAGTTTGATGAGAGCAGGAAAATCTCTTGGTGGAACACCATTTGTGGCTTTTTGGAAAGTATATTTTCCATTAACAATACCTGGTATTGGGGCAGGTTGTCTTTTAGTTTTTATTCTTGCAATTGGATATTACATTACACCTGCTTTAGTTGGAGGAGCATCAGGAACATTAATTAGTAATCAAATAGCATACCATATGAAGTCTACTTTAGATTGGAGTTTTGCTTCTGCAATGGGACTTATGTTACTTAGTGGTGTTTTGGTTATTTATTGGATTTATAACAAACTAGTTGGGGTTGATAATATTAAATTAGGATAGAATGGCATTACCAAAATATACAGAAACTAGATATAGAATTTGGCATTATTTTTATATTGCCATATGTACCTTTGTATTTATTTTCTTAATAGCACCTTTGTTTGTAATATTTCCATTATCATTTAATGCAGAGGAGTTTCTTGTTTTTTCAGAAGGAATGAAAAACTTAGACCCAGATGCTTTTTCTTTAAGATGGTACAAAGATATGGTTTACGGAACAAAAAATCCATGGGGACTTGCTGCAAAGAATAGTTTTATTATTGCTATATTTGCAACTCTAGGCTCAGTAATTTTAGGAACAGTTGCTGCATTAGGATTAAGTAGCAGACATATGCCTTTTAAAGGAATAATAATGGCAACTTTAATTTCACCAATGATAGTTCCACTTATTATATCTGGTGTTGCAATATTCTTCTTTATGGCAAAGGCAGGTTTAGCGGCAACACATACAGGAATAGTTTTAGCTCATATTATTTTAGGGACACCATTTGTTGTAATCACTGTTACCGCAACATTATCAGGCTTTGATCATAGTGTAACAAGAGCAGCAGCTAGTTTGGGTAGTAATCCAGTAAATACATTTATGAAAATAACACTTCCTTTAATTTTACCTGGCGTAATTTCAGGAGGTTTATTTGCTTTTGTAACGTCTTTTGATGAAGTTGTAGTAGTGCTATTTTTGGCAGGTCTTGAAAATACAACTATCCCAATTCAAATGTGGACAGGTTTAAGAGAACAATTAAGTCCCACCATTCTAGCAGTTGCTACGTGTTTAATCATTTTATCAACTTTAATATTAATTAGCGCCGAATTGTTAAGAAGAAGATCTGAAAGATTAAGAGGAATTAACAGATAATTAATTTACAGACTCAATTATTGTCGCAATACCCATACCTAAACCTATACATTGAGTAGATAAAGCATATTTTTTATTTTCACGTCTAAGTAAGTCTGCAGCTTTACCAGTTATTCTTGCTCCTGTTGCTCCAAGAGGATGCCCAAGTGCTAATGCTCCACCGTCTAAATTAGCTTTCTTTTGATCGATACCAAGATCTTTTAAACATGCTATTGATTGAGATGCGAAAGCCTCATTAATTTCGACAATATCAATATCATCAATTGATAAATTTGCTCTCTCCAATACTTTTTTTGTTGCACCTATAGGTCCAAGTCCCATTACATCAGGTTCACATCCTTTAACCCCAGTTGCAACAATTCTACCCAAAATTTCTAATCCATTTTCTTTCGCATAGCTTTCTTCACATATCAATGTTGCTGCTGCTCCATCAGTAAGAGGTGATGACGTTGCTGCAGTAACAGTTCCTTCTTGATCAAATGCAAGTTTTAGTCCATCTAAAGTTTCTTGATTACTTTTTGGACGTATATTTCCATCTTTTGTGCAGCCAGCAATTTCAACTATCTCATTTTTAAATTTACCTTTAACCTCAGCCTCATTAGCTTTTTGATGACTTTGAATTGCAAACTCTTGTTGCTCAGTTCTTGAAATTTTATATCTCTTAGCTACATTTTCAGCAGTTATACCCATTGAAAAATAAACATTTGGATTTTCTTTATCTGTGTAAGGATAAGGTATCGGTTCAAAGCCAGTTGTCACTCTAGTCATACTTTCAACACCTCCACATACAAAAACTTTACCTGCGCCCATTGCTATTTTACCCGCTGCAACATGAATAGCTTCCATAGATGAGCCACACCATCTATCAACAGTCATTCCAGACGTATGTATTTCCATCCCAGATAAAAATGTTGTTAGTTTCCCAATATTAAAACTCTGCTCCCCAACCTGGAAAGCACACCCAACAACAATATCTTCAATATCAGCAGGGTTTATTTTTGTTTTAGATACAAGATTTTTAACAACATCGGCAAACATATTTACAGGCTTAACATTAATTAATTCACCTTTTCTTGCCATTGTAAAAGGTGATCTTGAATATCCTGCTATAACCGCTCTTTTCATATAAGATTTATACCTACTAATTATTATTTTGAAAATGGTAAAGAGGACACAATCCCTTTTCTTAATTTATTATCTGGAGTATGAACTAAAACTTCTGACCCTATTTTGCAAAATTCATTTAAAATCATGGATAAACCAATATTTTTTTTGAATTTTGGAGAATAAATACCTGAGGTAATTTTACCAATTAATTTCTTATCTTTTGAATATAGTGGAAAAGGAACTGAACATGGCGGACAGTCTATACCATCAAATAATACTCCTTTTAATTTTTGTTTTACACCTTGTTTTTTAATTTTCTCTAAAACATTTTTTCCAATGAAGTCATGATCACTTTCATTATTACAATATTTTTCTAAGTTGCATTCAATTGGATTATTTTCTTTTGTAAAATCATTTCCATATGACATTAATCCTGCTTCTATTCTATCAATTAAATTTGGGCAACCCGGAGCAATATTAAATTCTTTTCCTGCTTTCCATATTATATCCCAGATTTTTTCACCCATTTCATTTTTATCGAAGTAATCTTCAAAACATTTAAAATAAATTTCAAACCCATCTTGTTTACTATACCCTGATCTAGCAATAATTTGTTTAGTCCCTAAAAAATCAAATACCTTAAAATTAAAAAATTTTATTTTTCTTATATCTTCTCCAAATATAGATGCCATTAAGTCCTCAGCTTTAGGACCCTGAACTGCAAGAGGATAAACATCAGGCTCTATTATGTTTACATTAAGACCTAAACCAACAGCGATACCTTTTGCCCAAAGCAATACATCTGAGTCTGCTATAGAAATCCAAAACATATCATCATCTAATTTTAACAATACTGGATCATTTATCATTCCAGCATTTTCGTCTATCATAGGTATATAAAAACATTTTCCAGCTTCCATATTATGTAGTGATCTTGGCGTCATTTTCTGAACAAGAAAACTTGCATCTGGACCTGATATCTGTACCTGTCTTTGACATGATACATCCCACAACTGAACATATTCATTTAAATGCCAATAATCATCCTCAACAGATTTCTGAAATCTTTTTGGTAAAAGCATGTGATTTACAACTGTAAAATCGGTTACGCCACACTCTTCAACTCTCTTTGTGTAAGGAGTTCTTCTTATTCTCCTCGACATATTTAGTTTTGTGCTTATTTTACTTTGTATTAACGAAGCCATATATTATTTAGACCACCACACAGTATAGCTGTTAGGAGAAATTATTATTGGCAAATGATAATTTTTTTTATTATCGACCATTTTAAATTTTATGACTATTTCACCCACATTTTTTTTCTTTTTAAAGTAACTTTTAATATCACAAATCATTTCATAATCGCATTTACAATCTTTTTTGCTAAGATTGAAATACTGATTAATTCTACCATTTCCATCAGTCTTTGTATTCAAAAAAAGCTTTTTTAATTTTGAAGATTGTATTTGATAAATTTTTACTTTGACATTACTTGCATGAGTTCCATCAGAACCATTCAATAAATGTGAGCTAAATTTTGCCATTTTACTCTATTGAAGATTTCTCTCTCTTGCTCGCTACAGCAGCAACAATTGGACTTAATACAGGTTTAGCTTTTACATTTACACAAGCAGTTTTACCGCTTGCAATAGCTCTTTTTAGCGCTGGACCCAATTCTTCTCTTTTTGTAACCAATTCACCATGACCTCCAAAACCTTCAAATATACTGTGGAAAGGTATATCTCTAAAGTCTGTTGCCACTCTTTTTCCACTATTAAATAACCTCTCTTGTTGTTGTCCAATTGATGCTAAGCCACCATTATTGTCAATTACAACAACAATTGGTTTCTTTTCAAAAAATGCAGTTTCTATAGACATACCTCCTGATAAAAAGGCACCATCTCCACTAATTAAAATTACATTCGATTTAGGGTTATTATTTTTTGCAGATAATGCAAATGATACTCCAACACCAAGCATACTAAATGTGCCTGGATGTAAAATTCCACCCAATTTTTTTCCTTGGGCTCCTGCTAAATTTATTGCGATTTCAGACCAGAAATGAGTATTTCCTCCATCAATTACAAGCCAATCTTTCTCATCCATTACGTCTTGTACATCTAATGCTAATTGCAGGGGATGAATTTTTCCACCATTTTTTTTTGTTTGATCGGCCTCAATCTTTAATTCATTTAAGGATTTATTTACCCAATCTTTTTTTTTATTTTTATTTTCGTTAAACCAATTACTTCCCAAGTTCCATTTATTGTTTTTCTTTAAATTACATAGTGTATCCAGAAATACTCCTGGATCACATAAAAGATTATGATCAGCTGCTCTATTAAACTCAATTTCTTCATGGGAACCGTTAATACAAACTAAAGTTGTTGTTTTTGGAATGAAAGGAGGGTTACCAAAATTCATTTGGTTATCTAACCTTGCACCAATCATTAAAACTAAGTCTGAGTTATGTAATGCAAATTCTGAAGGTGGATATTGGTGAATATCAGCTAAACCCATATATGCATTTGCCTCTTCTCCTAAAAGTTTTTGATGGTACGGCACATTAAAAACTGGAATATTTAAACTTTGACCCGCTGTCTCTAAATTCTTTTCTGAGCTTGACCACCAAACACCGTGTCCTCCAATTATGACAGGTTTTTTTGCATTACATGCTAACTCAAGTATTTTTGATAGTGCATTTGGGTCTGGCCATGCCTTAGAAACTGGCTTTGCTTTATGTGAAAATGGTCTTTCCTCAAGTCCAACATTTTCTTCAAATGAAGAAAACATTATATCAACAGGTAAACTTAAATGAACTGCACCAGGATATCCATTCGTTGCAATTCTATAAGCTTTATCAACAAATTCTCTAATTCTTGTCCCATCTGTAATACTAGCACTATATTTTGTAAGGGGAGCAGCTATTGAAACATCATCAATTTCTTTAAATCCACCTGATCCTTGTCTTTTTAAACTACTTGATCCAGTTATATAAATTATTGGAGTTCTTTCTCCCCATGCTTCCATCATTGATGGTACCGCATTTGCAAAACCCTCTGGCCCAACTAAACATACAGATGGTTTTCTTGTAATTCTTGTGTGTCCATCTGCCAAGTGTCCTGCTATTTGTTCATGAGGACAATTAACTACATCAATTTGACATTCCATAAAACCTTCAATTGCAGGATTACAAAATCCACCAGATAGAGTAAAAACCTTATTAATGCCTTTATCTTTTAATGCTCTTGCAATTAATGCTCCACCTCTTATTTTTTTTTCCATATTAGTAAGTTGTATTCATAAATAGTTTCTGTTCGATTATATCAGAAGAAACTTCATTAATATCATTTAATCCAACCAAACCTAGTGCTGTGCTAGTTTCTTCTTTAATTATATCTACAATTCTTCTTAATCCACTAGCTCCATCAGCTCCCATTGCATACATTACGGGTCTTCCAATCATTGAAAAGTCTGCTCCTAAAGCTAATGATCTCACAATATCACTACCACTTCTTATTCCACTATCAAATATAATTGGAAAATTATTTCCTACTGCCTCTCTAATAAAAGGTAAAATATTTATTGCTGCTGAGGCACTATCTAATTGTCTGCCTCCGTGATTTGAAACTTGAATAGCATCAGCGCCCATTTCTTTAATTTTAACTGCATCGTCCGATGACATTATACCTTTGACAATCAATTTGCCTTTCCATTTATTTCTTACTCTTTTTAGAGTTTCCCAATCCGTTCTTCCTCTACTTTCTTTTCTTTTAAAAATACTTTTTCCACTTTTTGAAGTTTCGTAATTCATTGGTTTGGGTATTCCACTAAGCAATGTAGATATTGACCAAACAGGATGGGTTGCAAAATCAAAAAATTGTTTAGGTCCAATTTTAAATGGATATGAAAATCCATTTTTATCATCTCTAGTTCTCCTTGATAAAACTGGAACATCAACAGTAAGTATAGCAACCTCATAGCCAGTTTTTTCTGCTCTATCAAGCAATTCCATGACAAAAGCTTCATCTTGGAAAATATAAAGTTGAAGCCATGAATGACCCTCTGAAAGCTCATACATTTTTTCCAAAGTAGTTGTGGAAGCCATTGATACACAAGTTGGTATATTATTTCTTGCACTCTCTTTTGCCAGCATAGAGTCTGCGCCTGGCCATGAAAGATTTGTCATACCCATGGGAGCAAATCCAAAAGGATAGTCATAATTAATTCCAAGAATATTTTTTTTTAGTTTTCTTTCTTCTACATTCCTTAAAACTCTTGGCTCAAGTCGTATTTGGTCTAAAGCAAAACTATTAATTTCAGACAACTTTTCATCTCCTGATGCACCATCAATAAAATCGTAAACTAGCTTCGGTAATCTTTTCTTCGATAGTTTTTTTGCGTCTTCAAGACTAAAAATCTTATTACTGGCTTTAATATTATCCATTTAATTTCTTTATATATGCTTTTAAACTAATCTTATCATCTTTGGTCACATAATAAGCATCATGATTAATTCTTGAAGAATAAACCTCAGAAGGAACTCCGTCAATAAAAAGCACAGCTACGCCATCATCAATAGCTATTCCATCTGGCAAATTTCCATCTTTAATTTCAGAGATAAATTGTAGAAGTCGATTATTATTTGAAGAATGTGGTGTGCAGCTTCCATCTAAAAAACTTATTCCTTTTAATGGACTTAACTCTTTATTAACAGAGTCAGATAATATCCAATCAAACCAACAGACAGCTCCTGCACTTATCCCACTCAGAATAATTCCTTTTTCGTATGCATCTTTAAATACGTTAATAAGATTATGTCTTTTCCAAATATTAATCATATCAGAGGTATTACCTCCACCTACATAAATTATATCTTTGTTTAACAGCCATTCATGAAAACCTTCCACACTTGTGCAAAGATTAAAATGAGATAATTTAAATTTTTGCGACTTAAATCTTTTATAAAAAAGATCTATCTTTTCTCTATTATCGTTGCTGGCAGTTGGCAAAAAGCCCAAACTAATACTTGATTTATTAACTTGATTTACAACATATTCATCTAATGCTTCATCAGAGTTATGTGTAAATCCACCTCCACCAATTGCTATTATTATTTTTTTATTCCTGACCACGGAGAAGGACCTTTTGGAATATCGATTTTTAAACCTCTTACAATTTCATTTTTAAAGTCATACATTGGTAAAGTACATATCTCACCTTTATGAATTGTATTATCGTTACAATTAACATCTACTATTAACCCAGGCTTATATTCTGTAGAATTCATTAAAACTATTCCAACTCCACACTCTTGAAACGGTGACCAAGTACTTGAAGTAATTTTACCAATTATTTCATTGTTGAATTTAATATATGTACCTTTGAGTGCTGTACCACCCTCTACTCTTATGCCCCAACATCTTTTCTCTTTATCTACCGATTGTAAAGCTGACTTTCCTATAAAGTAGCTTTTATTTAAATCAACATATTTACCCAAACCAACATCATAAGGATTTGTTTTGTGATTAAAGTCTTGCCCAGCTGATAATAATCCAGACTCTATTCTCTTACATCTAAAACCAGGCGTACCTGTGAGTATCATTCCCATTTTTTTTCCTTCTTCAAGAATGTAATCTCCAATTTTTTCAGTATTATTAATCTTTGTAAAATATATTTCCCAACCTAACTCGTTACTAAATCCTGATCTGCTTATAATTAATTTTTCCTGTAAAATTTCTACTTCTCTCCAATCAAAATATTTCCAATTTTCTGGATATGTTTCCTTTGTTAATTTTTTTAAAAGATCCATAGATTTAGGACCTTGAATTTGACTTACCCAAACATCTGGATCAGATATTTTAACCTTAAGATTATCTGAGTGCGCCTTGTACCATGAAAAAAGATCTCCATCAGCTTGAGCAAACCAAAATTTGTTTTCTTCTAGTCTTAACAAAACCCCATCTGTTATCATTCCTCCATCGCTGTAACATGCAAATTGGTAGGAGCATCTTCCTACTTTAATTTTTGATATATCTCGCGTAAATATTTTTTGTAAAAGTTTTTCTGCATCTGGACCAGAAATTTCATAAGGATGTTCACCCGTATGACGAAATATTAATTCTTGTCTTACTTTCCAATACATTTCATCTGCAGTTGCATTTGATAGAACTTCAGGATTTAATCTTCCTGCATAAAATGAATATTCTGGATCAAAGGGAAGTTCTTGGTAAGCCAAGGGATGTATGCCAACAGTTCTTGCAAGTTCAACTACTTTGCTTTTATCTACCTTTAAAGGTTTTACTGAAAATCTGACTTTGTTTAGATCGTTTTGCATTTATAAATATAAGAAAAATTGTATATTAATTAAAATATCTATTCAATCAGTAGATGTATCGCTCTAATTTGCCGGTTGTTATCCACATCTGGAATTGTTATCTTTTTATATATTAAAATAATTAAAGAAAAAGAGGGACTTATGAAATACATGTTAAAAGTTTTTTCAGCGACATTAGTGTCACTGATATTATCTTTTTCTATTGCCAATGCATCAAGTGGTGTCTTTAAATTGTCACATGATCTTGGATTTGGAAAAGATACCAACTTAGACGCAATTACTAAGGGACGTTTGTTTCAGGTAGTTATTATGACACAAAACCGTCTAGTTAGAAAAAATCTTGACGGTGTAACATCGCCTGAACTTGCAACCGAATGGTCGGCAAATGCTGATGCAACTGAGTGGACATTCAAATTGAGAAAAGGGATATATTTCCATGATGGATCAGCCTTTGATGCGCCAGATGTAAAATATTCACTTGAGAGAGTAAAAGATCCTGATATTGGATCTCCAGCCAAGAAAAGTATGAGTTCAGTTACTGATATTGAAATAGTTGATGCACATACAGTTAAAATGAAATTAAATACTTCTTTTGCTGATTTTCCATTATTACTTACAGACTACAGATTGAGAATGATACCTGAGGGATCTGGGGATACAATTGGTCAAACTGGAATAGGTACTGGTCCTTTTATGGTCGATAAATTTGATCCAGAAGGAACTACAGTTTTAAAAGCAAACCCAGAGTATTGGGAAGGTGCTCCAGGAGTAGCAGAAGTACATGTTATCGCAATACCAGACGGTGAAGCTAGAGTTCAAGCTCTTCTTACAGGACAGATCGATATGAATAGATATGTACCATTTAGTCAAAAAAGAATTTTTGATAACAATCCTAAGTTTAATGTTTCAGTTGTGCCTACAGGAAATTGGAGAGGAATGGTAATGAGAACAGATACCGCTCCATTTGATAATCCAAAAGTAAGAAAAGCAGTTAGACTTGCAGTTGATAGACAAGAACTTGTAGATCTTGTTATGGGAGGAGCAGCAACAGTTTCATGTGATACTCCAGTTGCACCTTCTGATCAATACAGATTGAAAATGGATTGTCCTCAAAATGTTAGCAAAGCTAAAAACTTACTAAGAGAAGCTGGATATCCTAATGGAATATCTATGACAATTCATGTATCTACAAAAGAACCAACTTGGCCAACAATTGCAGAAGTTATGCAACAACAGCTAGCTAAAGCAAACATCAAAGCAGATATTAAAATGACTCCTTCTAAGAGTTATTGGAAAGAGACTTGGATGAAAAAAGCTGTTGCAATGACACGTTGGAATGAAAGACCTGCAGATAGTATTTTGCATGAGGCTTATCATAGTGGTGCTAAATGGAATGAGTCTTTCTATAAAAGTTCTTCGTTTGATAAGAATTTAGCTGATGCAAGAGGACAGCTAGATTTTAATAAAAGAAAAGCTGCTTATCAAAATGCCCAAAAAACTTTATGGGAAGAGACTGGTACAATGATACCTTATCATGTATCCAAATTAGTGATAACGTCATCAAGAGTTAAAGATTTAGATGATGTTGAAGTTTTTTCCATTCAATGGCATAAACTAAAAGTAGATTAAATATAGTTATTTTTTACAGGCCTTTAATTAGGCCTGTAAAACCGCAATCAAATTTTGTTATTATAAAAATAAATAAGATTTATAATCTTAAATATGATTTTTTTAATTTTTAAAAGAATTTTACTAGGTTTAATTACTTTATTTATAGTATCCTTAATAACTTTTGCTGGAGTTGAAGTTTTGCCAGGTGATGCCTGCACTACATACTTAGAGAGAGAAGCATATGGTGCAGCTTTAGAAGCTTGTTATCAAAGATTGGGATTAAATGTTCCAGCTTATGAAAGATATTTGTCTTGGGCTTATGGGGTAATTCAAGGAGACTTTGGATATTCTTTAAGTGGAGAGATGAAAATAAATGATGTTTTGGGTCCGAGAGTAAAAAATTCAATGGTTTTAGCCTCAGCCTCAATTTTAATTGGCATACCAATTGCACTTTTGCTTGGGATTATAACTGCACTTTGGAGAGATAAATTTCCAGATATTGTTATTTCAACAATAACAATATTTTCGATGACAATCCCAGAATTTATTAGTGCAACTTTATTGATATTAATAGTTGCCATTTGGTTAGAATGGCTTCCTGGCATAGTTATAGTGCCAACAGGAGCTTCTATCTCTGAATTACTTCCAAATATCATTTTACCAGTTATTGCAATATCAATGATTATGACCGCACATATGGCAAGAATGGTTAGATCAAGTGTAATTCAAGTTATGTCAAGCGACTACGTTCAAATGGCAATATTAAAAGGTGTTCCTTATTGGAAAATGGTTTTTAAACATGTCTTGCCAAATGCTCTATTGCCCGCAATTAATGTTGTAGCGTTAACTATCGCGTGGTTGCTCGGAGGTGTTGTTGTAACTGAAGTTGTGTTTAATTATCCTGGACTAGGTAGATTGGTTATTGAGTCAATTTCAAATAGAGATTTGCCTGTTGTTCAAGCATTAGCAATTATACTTGCCTCAATTTATGTTGGCATAAATTTGTTGGCAGATTTAATGACATTGATGTTAAACCCAAGACTAAAGTCTCTTCAAATTAAAAAATAATTATGGAACTACAAGTAGAAAAACCAAAAAGTAATCTTTTTAAAATTTATGAGATTATTTCAACAATGGCTTCAAGGCCATCAGGTTTAATAGGACTGACTATTTTGTTATTTCATGTAGTTTTAGCTGTCACAAGTCCATTATATGCACCTCATGATTTTAAAGCTATTGATCCATCGCTAATGTTGCTGCCACCATCATCTGAATATTGGTTTGGAACAGACAGTTTAGGTCGTGACGTTTTTACGAGAACTATATTAGGTGGAAGAACAGCATTAACTGTTACATTTTTTGGATCGATAATTGCATTGTTGTGGGGTGGTGCTCTAGGAATATTTTGTGGACTAGTTGGAGGAAGAATTGATGATGTTGTCATGAGGATCATAGACGCATTTTTATCGATACCCTGGATTCTTGCAATGTTGTTGATTGTATCTTTGCTTGGTACTTCAACAATTGTTTTAATTCCTGCATTAGGATTTTTTTATGGCAAAGGTATTGTTAGAGTTGCAAGAGCAGCAACTCATGATGTAATTGCAAAGGATTTTATTGTATCCGCAAGAGCTAGAGGACATGGAAATTTATCTATAATTTGGAATGAAATTCTTCCAAATGTAAGAGATGCAATTATGGTTGAAGGGGCAATGAGATGGTCCTGGATGTTACTTGGTTTTAGCTCGTTATCTTTTTTAGGTTTTGGAGTGAGTCCACCTACACCAGATTGGGGTTTGATGATATCAAATGCTAGGGGATTAATGTCATTTGCTTATTGGGCTGTTCTTGCGCCGATAGTAGGTTTGAGTTCACTTATTATAGGAATTAATTTAACAGCTGATGCATTTGCAAAAGCATTAGGTATCGATAGATCAACCAAAGCACCGGTTTAAAATGGAAAATGCGGTACAACAAATAAACAATTTATCAATAGGCTTCACGAGTAAAAAAGGTGAACAAATCTCAATTTTAAAAAATATAACTACAAATATAAAAAAGGGAGAAACCGTTGGTATTGTGGGCGAGTCAGGTTCAGGGAAAAGCACTTTAGCATTGGCTATGATGGGTTATGTAAAACAGGGATTATATACTATTTCTGGTGAATGTTTGTTTCATTCTAACGATCTTTTAAGAATGAAAGATAAAGATTTGGAAGATATTAGAGGTAGAAAAATTGCAATGATACCACAAAATGCTGGTCAATCTTTAACACCAAATCTAAAAATAGGTTATCAAATTGATGAAGCTTTAAAACTCCATACTGATTTAAAAATACAAGATAGAAATAAAAAAACTTCAGAGTTACTTAACAAGGTAAGATTGCCATCACCTGAAATTATGGCCCAAAGATACCCTCACGAGTTATCTGGGGGTCAACAACAAAGAGTTGCTGTTGCTATGGCATTAGCTGGAAACCCCGAATTACTGTTATTAGATGAGCCGACTACTGGATTGGATGTAACCACACAGGCTCATGTATTAGAACTATTAAATTTTATTGCTAAAGATACTGGTACATCAATGGTTTATGTAAGTCATGATTTAGGTGCCATTGCTCAAGTAAGTGATAGAGTAATTGTGATGTATTCTGGACAAATCGTTCTAGATGGTCCAGTAAGAAGAATACTAAAAAATCCAATTCATCCTTATACATCTGGATTATTGAAATCTATTCCAAAATTAACTCTGCCAGGATTACCGAAGTCTATGTCTGGAAGTCAACCACAACCAGGAACAATCACAAAAGGGTGTAGTTTTTATGATAGATGTGAACTCGCTGAAATAAATTGTAGTAATAATTCGCCAGAATTAGAATATGTAAAAAATTTAAATACTAGCGTTAGATGTTTTAAGCACAAAGAGCTTCACGAAAAAATTGATAAAGATGAAAATCTAGTAACATCTATTGAAAATACTATCTTGGATAAAGAAATGCTCGGTTTATCAAAAGTTTCAATAAGTTACGCTAAAAAAAAATTTATTGATCAATTATTAAATAAAGAAAGCGATGACAATCCAACCGTTAAGGATATAAATTTAAATATTAGTAAAGGCGAAACATTAGCCTTGGTTGGGGAATCGGGAAGTGGAAAATCTACAATTTTAAAGTCAATCGCAGGACTTTTAAAAGCTAAAGAGGGAAATATTAAATATGAAAATAATAAAATCTTACCAAATGAGCTTAAATTAAGAGATCCAAATTCCTTAAGAGCTATACAGCTTATATTTCAAAACCCTGATGAGTCACTAAATCCAAATCATACTGTTGAGCAAATTGTTTCTCAACCATTAAAACTATATTTTGGATTGCAAGGAGAAAAATTAAAAGATGAAATTATAAAAGTTTTAAAAAAAGTTCGACTTGGTGAATTCTATCTTACAAGATATCCTCGTCAATTATCTGGCGGAGAAAAACAAAGAGTGGCAGTTGCAAGAGCTTTTGCTGCAAAACCTGATGTAATTCTTTGTGATGAGGTCACATCGGCTTTAGATGTATCTGTTCAAGCCGCAGTTTTGAATTTATTACAAGAATTAAAAAAAGATTTTGGCACAACCTACATATTCGTATCACACGATCTTGCAGTTGTAAGAGCAATTAGTGACAGAGTAGCTGTTTTATACCAAGGTAGATTGTGTGAAATTGGTCCATCAAAAAATGTTTATAACTTTCCATCACATCCCTATACAGAAGTGTTACTAGGTGCAGTTTTAGAGCCCGATCCAGATATTAAACCAAAATTAGTAGCAGAAGATATTGTGGAAGAAAAACCGCCTGAAAAAGGGTGTTCTTTTCAGGGAAGATGTCCTAGAAAAGTTGGAGAAATCTGTAATTCAGAAGTTCCACCTTGGCAAATTGGTGAAAACGGAAATGCTATAAGATGTCATATTAATGTTGATGAATTGAGAAATTTACAGAAATAAATAAGTCATTTATTTTATTTCCTATAATGGATTAATTTATTATAACAAATTTCTTTTATGAAAATAAATAATGTTGTTGTTATAGGCTCAGGTACTATGGGAAGCGGTATTGCTGCTCATTTATGTAATGCGAATATTCCAGTAACATTATTAGACTTAACAACAGAAATAAGTCAAAAAGCAAAAGAGAGAATAGGAAAATCTAGACCTCCTTTGTTAATAGATAAATCAAAATTAGATAATATACATGTTGGAAATATTGAACAAAACTTTGATGTGGTTTCAAATGCGGATTGGATCGTAGAAGCTGTTGTAGAAAGAATAGATATAAAACATAATATTTACGAAAAAATTTTTAAACATAGAAAAAAAGAATCAGTTGTTTCATCTAATACCTCGTCTATTCCAATAAGCGTTCTATCAGAAAAATTATCTGATCAAGACAAAAAAGATTTCTGCATAACTCATTTCTTTAATCCTGTTAGATACATGGATTTACTGGAAATAGTAAAAAGCAATGAAAGTGATTTAGATAAAGTTAAACTTTTAAAAAACTTTTGTGAAATAAACTTGGGAAAAGGTGCAATCATTTGTAATGATACTCCAGGATTTTTAGGTAATAGAATTGGAGTTTATGCAATGCAAATTGCAATGACAGAAGCATTTAATATGAAGCTTAGCGTAGAAGAGGCGGATGCTGTTTTTGGTAGACCAATGGGTATACCTAAGACAGGAGTTTTTGGATTATATGACCTTATTGGTATTGATTTAATGGCAGACGTATTAAAAAGTTTTATTAAAGAATTACCTGAAAGTGATCCATTTCAACCTGTAGCAAAAGAAATGCCACTTGTAAAAAAATTAATAGAGACTGGATATACTGGTCGAAAAGGAAAAGGTGGATTTTATAGAATGAATAAAGAGGGTGGTAAGAAAATATTGGAAGCAATCAATCTTGAAACTGGAGAATATTCTCCCTCAAAAAAAATAGACATTAAATCTGAAAAAGTTGATTTAAAAAAATTAATTAATCGTGGAGATAAATATGGTGATTATGCTTGGTCAGTAATTTCTAAAATAATAAAATATTCTTCTTCATTAGTTCCAGGTATTACAGATAAATTCAACGATATAGATGAGGCGATGAGACTTGGCTTCAATTGGTCTAGAGGTCCTTTTGAAATGTTAAAAGAGATTGGAGTAAATAATTTTTTTCAAAAAATTGATAATTTTGAAGGAAATAAATTTTTAGAAAATTTATCAAAATCTAAAGATGAAAATTTTTATGGAGAGAGACAACAATATACTGAAATTGAAACTTTAGGAAAAATTAAACCAAGAGCCCTTAAACTTGATAAAAATAATTCTGCTGAAATTTACAGATTTCCTGAATTTAATATTGTTGAATTTACAACCAAAGCGAACGCTTTAGATTACGACTCAATGGACTCTTTAAAAAATGCAACAGACAAACCATTGATAATTATTAATGAAAGTATGCAATTTTCTGCAGGTGTTAATTTAACATATACAATGAATTTTGCAGATAAAGGTGACTTTAAATCAATAGAAAAATTTGTCGGATATTTTCAAGAAACATGTAAACAATTAAAATACTCAAAATTTCCTGTAGTTTCAGCACCATCAGGTCTTACGCTTGGAGGAGGTTTTGAAGTTTTAGTTCAAAGTAATTTTGTTGCTTCTCATACAAATATTGTTGTTGGATTAGTTGAAACATTGGTTGGTTTAGTTCCAGCTGGAGGAGGATGTAAAGAAATGTTATGGAGATGGTCTCAAACAGACGAGGCAAAAAATGATCCAGATTTTGCACCTTTAAAAGTTTTTGATATCATTGGTTATGCAAAAACTGCAACATCTCCAGTAGAAGCAGAACCTCTAAAGTATTTAATCCCTGAAAATAAAAAAATTATGAGCAGAAATAGTTTATTAAATGAAGCAAGAAAAATTTTGGATCAAAATAAAGAATTTACTCCTCCAAAAGAATGCACATTTAATTTATCTGGTAAATCTTTAAAAGACAAAATGGTTGGCATGTTAGAAAAACTTTACAACGATAAAATAATATTAGATCATGGAATGATGGTTGGAACAGAGCTGGCAAATGTTTTAAGTGGTGGTGACACAACTATTGATAAAACTCTTACTGAAGATCAGTTGTTTAAATTAGAGTTAGATGCTTTCATGAAATTAATTGAGACAAGTAAAACTCAAGATAGAATTAAACACACTTTATCCACTGGAAAACCATTAGTTAACTAATAACTTTAGACTTTTAATATAATCAGGTTTTAATACGTAACTTGATTTATTTCCCACTTTAACTTTTTTTAAAGAGTCCATTCCGGCAATCACCCTTCCAATTGGAGTATATTCACCTTGATATATTGGTATATCTATTAAAGTAATAAAAAATTCACTATCTTCTGTGTCGAATTGATCTTTTCTAGCAAAAGCCACTGAGCCAGCATCAAATAAAAAATTACCACTAAGTTCAGAGTTAATTGTTCCCAAGCCTGACTTACCAGTTCCTACTTTAGAATAATTTAAATTAGATACATTTCCATACTCAATATCTCCAGCTTGTATTAAAGTATTTTCTATTACTCGATAAAAAGCTGAACCATTATACGAACCTCTATTTATTAATTTCTTAAATCTATTCACAGCTTTTGGTGCAATTTTAGGATCTAACTCTATTAGAACATTACCACATTCAACTTCCATAATTGCAATATTTTTTTTATCTTTAAGTTCAAAATTATTTAAATCGATTTTTTTTACAAAAAGACATTTATTATTTAATACATAAAATGAACCTAAAGTTAAAATAATAAGCATAATCAGAAAAATAAATAATATTTTTTCAGATAGTGATGGTTTAATTTTTTTTATCATTCAAAAAATAAATTTTTCATCGATTTCTCTAAGACTATTAATTAAGAAATTTTTCTTATTGATTAAAATCTTATCTTTTTTAATTAATAAATCTATTTCTCTAAAATTAGTTTTTAATAATGAATAGATTTCAGCCATATCCTCGTCAGCTGTACTCATTGAATATTCTGTTAAAAAGCCTTTCGTAACTTTTAAATCTAAACCTAATAAATCAGTGCATGTAGAACATGATGCGTAGGAAAAATCTTTATTATTTAGTTCACTCCATTTATTTTTTTTAAAAAGCTCAGGAAAACTGTTATCAATCATATGAAATATTTCATGATGGATCATTCTTTCAAAATAATTTCGGTTAAATGTTAAGTCTAAAATTAAAGTCCTGAATTTATTATCTGGTATACCTCCTGTATTAATGCCTGAAATTTCTAAGTTTTTGCAAAGAACTACAAATTTCAAATTTATTTTCCTTAAGAAATTTGAATTATAATCTCTCAGATTATTTTGAACTGTATTAAATTCACGATCTAAATCCCTATTATTTATGCCTTTACATTTAATATTATTTGTATCACCTATTACAAAACCTCTTTTTGATACCAAATATTTAATACCATTTATATTATCAATTTTATGAACTTCTAAGTTAGGAATTTTAATTAAATTATATATTGCATCTGCATTTACATAAGAAAAATTAAAAAATAATAGAAATATTAATATAATGTATCTCATTTTAATAATTTTGATGATATTAGATATAATATGAATGTGATAGGATTTATTTAATGAAAAAAAGAAAAAGAAAAAAAAATATTAATAGAGATCATGAGTCAGTGCCTAAGATGTTTGCCAAAAAATATATATATTTCTATTATCCCTTTTTCTGGATCATTCTAATAATATTCTTATTACTAAAATGACAAAGACTAAAAAACCTATTCAGCCTGTTAGTGGCACAGAAGTGCCAAGGTATGCAGGTCCCTCTACATTTGCAAGATTACCAGAGTTAAGAGATGTGGAAAGTTGTGATGTTGCTATTGTTGGAGTTCCATTCGATTCAGGAACAAGTTATAGACCAGGTGCGAGATTTGGACCACAAAGTATTAGACAAGCCTCAAGACACTTAAGAACGAATTATCATCCAAATTATGATGTAGAACCATTTAAAGTTCAACAAGTTGCAGATGCAGGTGACATCACTTGCAATCCTTTTAATATTGATGAAGCCATCAAACAAATTGAATTAGGGGCAACTAATTTATTAAATAAAGTCGGTGCAATTATAAGCCTTGGAGGTGATCACACAATTGCTGTACCTTTACTTAGAGCAGCCAATAAAAAGAATAATGGACCCGTATCACTAGTTCATTTTGATGCCCATTTAGATACCTGGGATACCTACTTTGGAGCACCATATACTCATGGAACGCCATTTAGAAGAGCTCGTGAGGAAAATTTATTTTTAGATGATGCCTCTATGCATGTAGGTATAAGAGGTCCACTATATAGCAGAGACGATTTAAAAAATGATGAAAACTTTGGTTTCAAAATTATTCATTGTGATGAATTTCAAACAGAAGGAATTGATAAAATTGTTGAAAGAATAAAAAATAGAGTAGGGGATAATGCATTATACCTGTCCATTGATATTGATGTCTTAGATCCAGCATTTGCACCAGGAACAGGAACACCTGAAATTGCAGGAATGACTACAAGAGAAATGGTAAATGTTCTTAGAGGTTTATCAGGTTTGAATTTGATATCTGCAGATGTTGTAGAGGTTGCACCTGCTTATGATCATGCAGAAGTAACCTCTCTTGCTGCCGCAACAATTGTATACGAATTAACAAATTTATTTGCAAAATCATGAAGAAAGGATAGTTTGCGCGCATGATTGAAAAGAGAAATTTTTATATAAATGGTAAATGGGTTGCTCCAAAAAACCCAAAAGATATTGAAGTCATAAATCCAGCAACTGAAAAAAGTTGTGCAGTAATTTCTTTAGGTAGTAAGGAAGATATTAATGATGCAGTTTTAGCAGCTAAAGAAGCTTTTAAAACTTGGGGATTTACCTCTAAAGAAGAAAGATTATCATTATTAGAAGTATTTTATTCATCATATAAAAAAAGATGGAATGATATTACAGATGCAATTATTCAAGAAATGGGAGCGCCAAAAGACTTTGCATCTAAACTTCAAACAGGAACTGGCGCTAGTCACACAAAATCATTCATTCGTTATCTAAAAGAATTTGAATTCGAAAAACCTCTAGGAGATCACGCAAAAAATCAAAGATTAATATATGAGCCTAAAGGTGTTTGTGCATTAATAACTCCATGGAACTGGCCAATAAATCAAGTTACTTTAAAAGTCATTCCTGCATTAGCTTCCGGTTGTACTATGATTTTAAAGCCCTCAGAATTAGCACCTTTATCAGCAATGATTATTGCTGAGTTAATTGATGAAGCAAGATTTCCAAAAGGCGTTTTTAATCTAGTAAATGGAGACGGGGCAATAACTGGAGATGCATTAACAAGCCATCCAGACGTAAATATGATTTCTTTCACTGGCTCTACAAGAGCTGGGGCATTAATTTCTCAAAATGCTGCAAAGGACTTTAAAAGATTAAGTTTAGAGTTAGGAGGAAAGGGAGCAAATATTATATTTAAAGATGCTGATGCTGAGGCAATTGAAAGAGGCGCTTTTAGATGTTTTAGAAATTCAGGGCAGTCATGTAATGCTCCCACAAGAATGCTTGTTGAAAAATCAATTTATAATGAAGCGATAGAAAAACTTAGAAAATATGCAAATGAATTTAAAGTGGATGATCCAAATAAAAATGGAGAGCATATTGGTCCAGTAATTTCTGAAACTCAATTTAATAAAATCCAAGGTTTAATTCAAAAAGGAATAGATGAGGGCGCAAAATTAGTAGCAGGCGGAATTGGAAAACCAAAAGGATTAAATGATGGTTATTATGTAAAACCGACAGTTTTTGCAGATGTAAATAACGATATGGAAATTGCAAGAACAGAAATATTTGGGCCCGTTTTATCTGTTATCCCATTTGAAACTGAAGAGGAGGCAATTAAAATTGCAAATGATACTGATTATGGATTAACAAATTATATTCAAACTCAAGATACAGAAAAAGTACAAAGAGTTGCAAGAAAGCTTAGATCTGGAATGGTTGATGTAAATGGTGCTGGTATTGCAGTTGATGCACCTTTTGGAGGTTTCAAACATTCAGGAATTGGAAGGGAAGCTGGTAAAGAAGGATTGCTTGAATTTTTAGAAGTTAAATCTGTTGGTGGCTGGAATTAATTAATAGATTTATCTTTCACACCTTTTAAAAAGTCTAAACATTTCTTTAATTCATTAAGTTCAATATATTCGTCAATTTTATGAGCCTGTTCAATCGAACCTGGTCCACAAACTACAGTACTAATACCAACTTCTTGAAAGAGTCCTGCCTCAGTTCCAAACGAAACAGCTTCCCTAGAGTTGTCACCAGTTATACTTGATACAAATTCACAAGCCTCAGAATTGTTTAATCTATTAAAGCCGACTACTTCACCTATAATTTCTTTTTTAATATAAGCATCTGAAAAAACTTTTTTCATTTCAGGTAATAATTCTTTATCAACATAATCGTCTATTATTTGATTTACAAAATTCCCATCTTCTCTAACCACTGGTCTTGTTTCCCATTCAACTTTACATTTATCAGCAATAACATTATGAGCAATACCACCTGATACCCCACCAACTGATAAAGTTGAATATGGTGGATTAAATATACAATCTTTAGGAGCTCTATCTTTTAATTTTGATCTTATTTCCAGTAATTTGTTTACATACTTTGAAGCATATTCTACCGCATTAACACCTTGGCTTGGTTTGGAACTATGACCAGCTAAACCTCCAAAGTGAACAGTATATTCATTCATACCTTTATGCGCATCAATGATTTTCATATTGGTTGGTTCACCAATAATACAAATTCCGTCTTTAATATCTCTTTTTTTTAATTCTTTTATTAATAATGGTGCACCGATACATGCAGTTTCTTCATCAAATGTAAATGAAAAATGAATGTCTCTATCTAAATTATTTTCTTTAAATACAGGAGCATATGCCAAAGCACATGCAATAAAACCTTTCATATCACAAGATCCTCTTCCAAATAATTTCTCATCTTTTATAGTTGCAACAAAAGGATCAGTAGACCAACCTTTTGAAACTGGAACCACATCTGTATGACCTGAAAGAATAATAGGTTTTTTACCATTTCCATTTTTTGCTTTTATAGAAGCAAAAAGATTAACCCTTTTTTTATCACCATCAAAAATTCTAAATGAAGTTGCCCCTAAATTTTTTAAAATTTCATCACAATAATTAATGAGACTATTATTATCGTTTCCAGAAATAGTTTTGAAAGCAATCAAATCTGTCAATATTCGTATCGAATCTTTATAAATTTTGTCAGGATTATTTTCTGTACTCATTTACAAATCATTATATATTAAATTTATGAAAGAACAAATTACGTATGAAGACTTTGATAAAGTCGATATTAGATTGGGAACAATTATTTCTGTAAGAAAAAATGAAAAAGCAAGAAAACCTTCATTAGTTGTAGAAGTTGATTTTGGAGAAAAGATAGGGGTAAAACAATCTTCAGCTCAAATTACTCATTATTATAACGAGGAGAATCTAAAAGGAAAACAAGTAATTGGTGTTTGTAATTTTGCAGAAAAAAATATTGCAGGAGTTGTTTCGCAAGTATTAATTCTTGGAGCTATAGATGCAGAGGGTAGAGTAACTTTAGTTCATCCATCTCAAGAAGCAGAGAATGGGTTAACTATTGCTTAAATGCATCCAGAACTATTATCATTAAGTTTATTTTTTTTTGTTACCAGTTGCTCACCTGGCCCAAATAATATCGTTGCATCTCATTCAGGATTTAATCATGGAGTAAAAAAAACGATACCTTTAATGTTAGGTGTTATATTTGGTTTTACCTCAATGCTATCTTTAGTCAATTTTGGGCTAATTAATGTTTTTAAATTATATCCAATTATTCAAAAGATTTTAGTTTTTACAGGATCTGCATTTCTAGTTTACTTGGCTTACAGAATTTCATTTTCTAAATCATCAAATCAAAAAGAAAAACTAGAACCTGTTAAGTTTATTGAAACATTCCTTTTTCAATTCTTAAATCCTAAAGGAGTAATCGTTGCAATTATTGCAGTATCAACCTACATCGAATCTGGAGACAATTATTTAAAATATTCAGTTTGGCTTCTTACTTCTGCCTTTTTTTTTGCTATAATAAGCATCTTATTTTGGACTTTGATTGGTAAATTTATGAGAAAATTCGCGACAAATGAGAAATTTATTAAGTGGTTCAATTATGTTATGTCAGCGCTTTTATTAGGCTGTATTGCTACTTTTTATTATTAATTGCTATATAGCTAAAACTAATATTATAATTTATGAGACCTGGAGACAAAAATTCTTTTAAATCATTACAAAAAATAAATATTGATGGTAGAGAATATAGATATTTTTCTCTTAAAGAAGCTGAAAAAAATGGTCTAACAGGAATATCAAAATTACCAAAATCACTAAAAGTATTATTAGAAAATCTTCTTAGGTTTGAGGATGATATTACAGTAAATAAAAAACAAATAGAGGCAATAAAGGATTGGTTAAAAACAAAAAATTCGAAAACTGAAATTGCATATAGGCCAGCAAGAGTATTGTTGCAAGATTATACGGGTATACCTGCAGTAGCAGACTTAGCAGCAATGAGAGAGGCTGTAAAAGAAAAAAATAAAGATCCAAATGCAATAAATCCATTATCGTCTGTGGATTTAGTTATAGATCATTCTGTCCAAGTGGATAAATATGCAAATGAAAATTCACTAAAAGAAAACGTAGATATAGAATTTGATAGAAATGCTGAAAGATATTCTTTTTTAAAGTGGGGTCAGCAAGCTTTTAATAATTTTAGAATTGTGCCTCCAGGAACAGGAATATGTCATCAGGTAAATCTTGAGTATTTGTCAAAGGTTGTTTGGAATGAAGAATATCAAGGAAATAATTATATTTTTCCAGATACTCTAGTAGGGACTGATAGCCATACAACTATGGTTAACGGTTTGTCAGTATTAGGATGGGGAGTAGGAGGTATAGAAGCAGAAGCAGGTATGCTTGGACAGCCAATTTCTATGTTAATACCAGAAGTTGTTGGCTTTGAGATGAAATCAAAAATGCCAGAGGGAACAACTGCAACAGATTTAGTTTTAACAGTTGTTAAAATGTTAAGAGATAAGGGAGTTGTAGGAAAATTTGTGGAATTTTATGGCGAAGGTTTAAAAAATTTAACACTAGCTGATAGAGCAACGATAGCTAATATGGCTCCAGAGTATGGAGCAACTTGTGGATTTTTTCCAATTGATGACGAAACATTAAAGTATTTAAATTTTTCTGGAAGAGATGATCACGTGGTAGAAATTGTTAAGCAATATGCAAAAGCTCAAGGCTTATGGGCAAGTGAAGATATAGAATTTACGGATACTTTGTCCCTAGATATGTCTACTATAGTGCCAACAATTTCTGGACCAAAAAGGCCACAAGATAAAGTGTTACTAACTAATGCATCAAATGATTTTAAAAAAGTATTTTCTGAAACCACAAAAAAAAATAGTCCAAATAGTTATAATGTTGAAAATGAAAAATACGAGATTACTGATGGTGATATATTAATTGCTGCTATAACTTCTTGCACAAATACATCAAACCCAAGTGTATTAATAGGTGCAGGCTTACTTGCCAAAAAAGCTTTTGAAAAAGGGCTCAACAGTAAGCCATGGGTTAAAACATCCTTAGCGCCTGGATCTCAAGTAGTTACAGACTATTTAGAAAAAGCTGGTTTGAATCAATATTTAGATAAATTAGGTTTTAATTTAGTCGGATATGGTTGCACCACTTGCATAGGAAATTCTGGTCCATTAGCAGATAATATTTCTGAAACGATTAAAAATAATAATATTTATGCTGTATCAGTTCTATCAGGTAATAGAAATTTTGAGGGGCGTATTTCTCCATTAATTAAAGCAAACTATTTAGCATCCCCACCATTAGTCGTAGCTTATGCAATAGCAGGAAATATGTGGACTGATTTATATAATGAGCCATTAGGAAAGGACAATGATGGAAGAGATGTATACTTAAAAGACATATGGCCATCAAATCAAGAGATTGAAGAAACACTAAGAAATTCTCTAAATGCAGAAATGTTTATTAAAAGATACTCAGATGTTTCAAAAGGACCAGAACAATGGCAAAAAATTAAAACAGATGAGAGTAGTATTTACAATTGGGAAGATACGTCGACATATGTTAAAAAACCTCCTTTCTTCGATAACTTGACAGATGAACCTGAGGGATTCAAAGAAATTAAAGATGCAAGACCACTATTAATATTAGGTGATAGCATTACCACAGATCATATTTCACCTGCTGGATCAATTCAAAAAGATAGTCCAACTGGAGAATATTTTATGAAACATCAAATACTTCCAAAAGACTATAATTCATATGGAGCAAGAAGAGGGAATCATGAGGTTATGATGAGAGGAACTTTTGCAAATATAAGAATCAGAAATGAAATGGCGCCTGGTACTGAAGGTGGTTTTACAAAGTTGTACCCTGAGGAAAAAGTGATGCCAGTATATGATGCGGTTGTTGAATATAAAAAAAGAGGTACCGATTTAGTTGTCATTGGTGGTAAAGAGTATGGAACTGGCTCTTCTAGAGATTGGGCAGCTAAAGGAACTAAACTTCTAGGTATAAAAGCTGTTTTTGCAGAAAGTTTTGAGAGAATTCATAGATCTAATCTTATAGGAATGGGTATACTTCCTTTGCAGTTTAAAGATGGAATTAATAGAACTAATCTAAAATTAAACGGTTCAGAACTTTTTTCTATTATTGACTTAGAAAAAGGTATAGTTCCTAGAGATGAAGTTGAAGTTGAAATCAAATATGTTTCTGGAGATATAAAAAGAATTAAAATGTTAAGTAGAATAGATACTAAGAACGAATTAGAGTATTACAAGAATGGTGGAATTTTACAATATGTGCTTAGGAATATGATTTAATGGATGAAGATATTGAAATAATAAATACGCAAACTCGTAATGAAAAAATTAAAAACTTTTTCATAAGTAACAGAAATTCTTTAATTTCGATTTTAGTAATTATTATTTTGGCTTTAATTGGCTACTTTTCTTTTGAAGAATATCAATCTAGCAAAAGAGAAAAATTAGCTGATAAATACGACTTAGCCGTTATAAGATATGAAGCTGATAATAAATTTAATGTGATACCAGATCTTAAAGAGGTGATTAACGCTAAAGATAAAACATATTCTCCTCTAGCTTTTTATTTTTTGCTGGATAATGATTTGATAAATTCAAAAGAGGAAATTAATAATTATTTTGATATTTTAATTAATGATATTGGTTTGGATAAAAAGTTTAAAGAACTTACCATCTTAAAAAAAGGTTTGTATAATTCTGACTTTTCAGAAGAAAATGAACTATTAGCTATTTTTAATCCTTTAATTAAAGCAGATAGTATATGGAAACCACATAGCCTTTATATTATGGCAGAATATTATTTGTCAAAAAATCAAATGCAAAAATCAAAAGAATTTTTTGAGCAAATAGTCAGTCTTGAAAATAATAACTCTAAAATAAAAACCAAAGCTCAAAAAAGGCTAAGATCTAGTTTCAGTGAGTAGGATAGTATTATATTTCGTTTTTATACTTTTATTATCAAGTTGTGGTCAAAGTGATAAATCTGTAGATAATACTAATTCTAAAATTTTATTTGAAGAAATTAAACCAATTCAACAACAATTAAATCCAAATATACAAATAAATCTTTCTAAATTAGTTAAAGATAATAGTTTTATAAATAATAATACAAATAATAATGGACACATAAACTTTGAGCCAACATTTGAAAAAAAGAAAACATTTAAATTTTCAAAGATTAAACAGTTTAATTCAATCGATACAGATATTTTATTTATAGAAAATAATGATCTAATTTATTTTGATAATAGAGGAACGATATTAAGAATTAACGAAAAATTTGAAACTTTGTGGAAAGTAAATCATTACTCAAAGAAAGAGAGAAAACTTAATCCGATATTATATTTTAATTATATAGATAATAAAATTATAGCTACTGATACTCTTTCAAATATTTTTTCATTAAATTTAGATAATGGGGAATTAAACTGGAAGAAGGACAGTCTATCTCCATTTAATTCAAATATTGCTATAAAAAATGGTAAATTTGTTACTGTTGATTTTGATAATGTAATTAGATGTTTCTCAATAGTAGATGGAAATGAACTATGGAATTTTAAAACAGAAAACACATTCATTAAATCTCAAAAAAAATTATCTGTAATTATTAAAGATGACATTGTTTATTCACTTAATAATTTAGGCGATCTTACAGCATTAAATATTAATGATGGGAGTTTAGTTTGGCAAACACCTACTCAAAGCAACGAAATATTCTTAAATGCATTTAGTCTAAAAAATTCAGAAATGATTTTAAATAATGAAACAATATATTTTTCAAATAACAAAAATGAGTTATTCTCTATTGACACAAGAACTGGCATAGTAAAATGGAAACAAACTGTAAATTCCAGTTTAAAGCCAACGATTTCTGAAAATTATATTTTTAATATTTCCGAGGAAGGATATTTATTTGTAATTGATACTGAGACTGGAAATATAATCAGGATCACTGATGTTTTCTCAACATTTAAAAAAAGAGAAAAAATTACACCAGTAGGTTTTGTTATTGCTAAAAATAAAATTTATTTGTCTACCGATAATGGACGAATTTTGATTATTAATTTAACTAATTCTGAAACAGAGAAAGTAATTAAATTTAATAATGAAAAAATATCGAGGCCATTTATTAATAATGCCAATATTTTTTTAATTAAAAATAATGGAATTATAAGATCAAATTAATGTTATTAAAATTTTTAGAAAAAATTGGAAGAAAAAAGATAGTTTTAGATAGGGGGCCGTCTCACCCAAAATTTAATGATGCCAAACCATGGATGAATAGATATTATTTATTATTTAGGAATAGACCAAAATGGTTCCCATTTAATATATTAATTCATGAAATGTTGGATGATGATCATGGGGAAGGAGTTCATAATCATCTATTCCCTTATATTACAATAATTTTGAGAGACGGTTATTGGGAAACTACTAAAAAAGGCAAGTTCTGGAGAAAACCTGGATATATTGGATTTAGATCAGCCAATGCATATCATAGAGTAGACCTTGAGCCAGGAACAAGGCCAATGACAATTTTTATCTCTGGACCTTTTGGATTAAGAAAAGGACCAAGATCAGATTACGGTATCGATTTTAATTCAAAAAAGAATTAATGCAAAAAAGTTTTGTTAAAGAGTTTAAACTTTATTGCAAAAAGAAAAATTTAGATGTTAATTCGCATCAGATAAAACTTATAAAAATATTAGAGGAATATTATAAATTAAACTACAAATCATTTATCTCAAAAATTTTATCGAAAAAAAATTATAAAAAAGGCTTTTATCTTTATGGAGATGTTGGTGTCGGTAAAACCATGATATTGGATTTTTTTTTCAACTTAGTTGAGGGTAAAAAATTAAAACTTCACTTCAATGAGTTTATGCTTAGTTTTCACGATTTTGTACACCAATCCAAAGGCAAAAATGATGAAAATAAAATAAGTACATTTGTTAAAAAATTAAAATCGAAAGCAAAATTAATATATTTTGACGAGTTTCAAGTTACAAATATAGTAGATGCAATGATACTTGGAAAATTATTTGATGAAATATTTAAAGAAGATTTAAAAATTATTGTAACTTCTAATATAAAAATCGAAAATTTATATAAAGATGGGTTGCAAAGAGATCAATTTAAACCTTTTATAAAAATAATGCAAAAGCAATCATTCGAATATCAATTAAATATAGATGATGATTATAGAAAGTCTAAAGGCAATAAAACTCAAAGATATTACTCACCTTTAAATCAAGAAAATAATTTTAAAATAAACAAATTATTTAGAGTGATGACTAAAGATAAGATTTTAAAAGAAAAGATTTTAAACATAAAAGGGAGAAAATTTATTTTAAAAAATTTTTATGATGGAATTGTTCGATTAACTTTTAAAGAAGTATGTGATAAAAATTTAGGATCAGAAGATTATATTAAAATAGTAAAAAATTGTTTTTTTATAGTTATGGAAAATGTACCAGCATTTAATGATTTAAATTCAAATCAACAACAAAGATTTATTACTTTTTTAGATATCGTTTATGATCAAAATATACCTATAGCCATTAGTGCAGAACAAAATATTGATAAACTTACATCATCAAGATTATTGGAAAAACCATTTAAGCGAACCATTAGTCGATTATATGAACTAACATCTAAAGAGTATTTATGAGACAAGAATTTTTTAATCTTGAACTTAAAACAAATGGTCAAAAATTATATGAATTTACCGATCAAACGATAGACTGGATAAATAAAAATAATTTTAATAATGGTATTTTAAATTTAAGCATACAGCACACTAGTGCATCTTTAATTGTTCAAGAAAATGCTGATCCTGATGTTCAATCAGATTTAATTAATTATTTTGATAAAATTGCTCCAATGGATAATAAATTATATATTCATACAATAGAAGGTAAGGACGATATGCCAGCTCATATAAAGTCAGCTTTAACTAACAATCAAATATCCCTCAGTATAAAAAATAAACAACTTTTGTTAGGAACTTGGCAAGGAATTTACCTTTTTGAACATAGGTTAGCTTCTACAAAAAGGCTTATTATTCATCATTTTATTGGAGATTAATTAATTTTTTAAAGTTTGAAATGCTTTTAAAGCTGCGTTTCTAGCTTCTTCATGTACGACAATTGGGGAAGGGTAATCAGAACCAATTTTAGTTTTTATAGCTTCTTGATATTTAGTTTCCATTTCCCATGGTTTATGAATAAATTTATTTGGAACTCTTTCTAATTCAGGTACCCATTTTTTTACATACAAACCTTGTTTATCAAATTTTTCACCCTGCAATATAGGATTAAAAATTCTAAAATAAGGGGCTGCATCCGCACCACAGCCAGCAACCCATTGCCATTGTGCAACATTGTTTGCTTCATTAAAATCTAACAAACAATTTCTAAAATGTTTTTCACCCTCTTTCCAATTAATTCTTAAATGTTTTACAAGAAAAGAACCAACTACCATTCTAATTCTATTATGCATCCAACCTGTTTCATAAAGTTGCCTCATCCCAGCATCAACAATTGGATATCCAGTCATACCATTTTTCCAAGCTTTCAAATTTTTTGCATTTTTATCCCATGGAAATTTATCAAATTCTTTTCTTAAATTACCTTTAAGCATTTCAGGGAAGTAATTAATCAAACTGTGTGAAAATTCTCTCCAGCCTAATTCATTTAGATATTTTTTAACACTAACATTTTTTGATTTATATTTATAACATTTGTCCCAAATGTTACTCACATGTATTTGTCCATTTCTAATGAATGGCGAAAGTTTTGACGAACCATTTATAGCTGGATAATCTCTATCAACTCCATATTTCAACATTCTACTTTTGACGAAATCATTTAAGTATTTTTCAGATTGTTTTTCAGATGGGTCCCAATATTTTTCAAATTTTTTATACCAATTTTTCTTTGGTAAAATTTGATCTGGAAAGTTATTATTTTTGAATAATTTTATTTTGCTCTTAACTTTTTTTACGTTTAATGATTTACTAGGGATACTATCTAAGTAAATTTGCTCTCCAACTCTCCAAAATGGACTATAAACTTTATAAGGGCTTCCATCATCTTTAGTAACATTTTTATATTCGTTAAGAACATTTCCTTTAAAGCATTTTGAAGGTACTTTGTTTTTTTCAAAAATTTTAATTAGATCATTATCTAATTTTAATTGAGATGGCTCATATATTTTATTCCAAAATATAGAAATTTCTTGTTTATCTTTGATTTTACTAAAAAAAGTTATCTCATCAGAAAATACTAATTCTAATTCAATATTGTATTTAATTAATTCATCTTTAAAATTTATTAATGACTTACTTACCCACCATTTTTGTGCTTCTCTAACATCATCAAAGTTTTCCTTATTGTAAACATATAATGCTGTGACAGTATCGTAATTATTTGTTGCATAAGATAATGCAGAATTATTTTTTATTCTAAAATCATCTCTTATCCAAACAACAGCTTTTTTCGACATATAATTTACTTTCTGCCTTTAGATAGCAATTGTTTGTAAAGTTTTACATCTGCATTACCTTCGCATCCAATAACTAAAACGTTTGATTTTTCGTTAAGATTTATTAATTTTTTTGTTTTAGGATTATTGCAAAGACTAATAAGACTGATAATTCCTGGTGTAGCACATTCACCACCTATTATTGATTTTTTGCCTAGTTTCTTGTCTTTTAGCATTGCAACAGTTTTAGGAACTTTTGAGTCATTTACGGTAACACAACAATCGCTAGCTTTCTTTAATACATGCCAGGGTATTAGAGACATTTCATTACATGACATTCCACCCATTATACTTTCTTTTTTTATTTTAATTTTTTTTAATTTTTTACTTTTTATGCTTTGTAGAACACAATCAGCTCCATCCGGTTCAACTATTATTATTTTAGGAATTCTCTTAAAATATTTTGCAACTCCTGCAACTACACCTGCTGCCATGCCACCAACGCCAGCTTGAAGGAATATATGTGTAATATAATGTGTAGTTTGTTTTGAAATCTCTTTAATCATAATTGAATATCCAGCCATAGTTAACAAGGGGACATGACTATAATTCTTAGTGGATACATCTTGAACAATAATCCAATTATTCTTTTTTGATAATTTTTTACATTCGTTTAATGAATTTTCGTAATTACCCCTAACTCTAATTACATCAGCTCCAAATTTTTCAATTTCTTTTACTCTAGTTTCACTTACATACTGACTAACAAAAATTTTACATTGTAAACCCAGTCTTTGAGCACCCCAAGCAACTGATCTACCATGATTTCCAGCTGTTGCAGATGATATTACTAAATTTTTTTTCCCTTTAGTTATTTTTTCTACAGCATATGCTCCACCTAAAGCTTTAAATGATTTTAAATGAAATCTTTTCGATTCATCTTTGTAAAAAATATTATTAAGTTTTAAATTTTTGTTTAGTTTCTCTAATTTTAATAGTGGTGTTTTCTTATAATTCT
This sequence comes from uncultured Pelagibacteraceae bacterium, assembly GCA_902624535.1. Lineage (GTDB taxonomy): Bacteria > Pseudomonadota > Alphaproteobacteria > Pelagibacterales > Pelagibacteraceae > Pelagibacter. Next base: position 112,281 of record CACNYF010000002.1, read on the forward strand.
TCCAATTTGATATCGTTTTGTTTGAATTTAATAGTAGCTTTGAAGGTATAAGTTTCAGAATTTTTTTACGATCAAAGTTATAAGATTTATTACTTAAAAAATTAGAATATTTCCATTTAGAAATATTATTAAAATTCATTTCTAACAATCTAAGGTGTTATCTTTTTCCCATTTAGTAACTGGTTTTTTCTTATCAAAGACTTCTTGTTTATTGAAATTATCTATTTCATTATTTTTTAATTTTAAATAACTATCAATAACTTTTTTTCCAAATGCTTTATTAAGGACTTTGCTACTATTTAACATATTTAATGCCTCAGAAACATTATTAGGAAGTTTAGGCAAGTTTGGGTATTTTTTATAATCTGTATACATATTGCAAAATAAAGGTTTACCTGGATTTATTTTTTTATTTATACCTTCCAAACCAGCCGCAAGAACTCCAGCTTGTAATAAATATGGGTTAGCTGATCCATCCATCAATCTAAGTTCAAATCTTCCTGGGTCAGGAATTCTAATCATATGTGTTCTATTATTTCCTGTATAAGATATGCTGCTTGGAGACCAAGTAGCCCCTGATTTTGTTGGTGGAGCATTTATTCTTCTGTAACTGTTAATAGTCGGATTAAAAAAAGCTGACAAAGGTTGAGCATTCTTTATAACTCCACCTAGAAAATTGTAAGCTAATTTGCTTAAACCTAATCTGTCATTTTTATCTAAAAATTGATTTTTTCCTTTACCCCAAACAGAAACATGCGCATGACAACCATTACCAGTTAAATTGTTGAATGGTTTTGGCATAAATGTAGCTCTTAGACCATGTTTTTCAGCTAAATTTTTTACCATAAATTTAAAAAAAACATGCCTATCAGCAGTTATTAAGCTGTCAGAGTAATCCCAATTCATTTCAAATTGACCATTGGCATCTTCATGGTCATTTTGATATGGTTTCCACCCTAACTCAATCATACTGTCACATATCTCTTTAATTAAATCATATCTTCTCATCAAGGCTGATTGATCATAACAAGGTTTTGATTGGATATCTCTAGGATCTGCTATAGACGATCCATCCTCAGAAATTAAAAAATATTCACACTCAACACCAGACTTCATTTGAAGTTTTTTTTCACTTAATTTTTTTATCTGATTTTTCAACATTACTCTTGGAGATGCATCTACGGGTCCACCATCCATATATAAATCTGAAGCTAACCATCCAATCTCTTTATTCCATGGTAATTGAATTAAACTATTTGGATCTGGTATTGCAAACATATCACTATCTGCTGGTGACATATCTAGCCATGTTGCAAATCCAGCAAAACCAGCTCCATTTTTTTGCATTTCATTAATTGCTTGTGCTGGAACTAATTTTGATCTCAATACTCCAAACAAATCAACAAAACTAATTAGAAAATATTTTATTTTTTTTGATCTAGCTATCTGAGATAAATTTTTAGGCATTAGATATAGTATAAATTAAATTACTTACTATCAATATTTATTTATTATTTATACCTGGTATCCAAGAAGTACCAGCTAAAGGAACTCTAGCCATCGCTGCAGCTTCAACCGTTAAAGCGCACATATCTTCTGGTTCTAAATTATGTAAGCTGTTTTTGCCACATGCTCTTGCAAGTGTTTGAGCTTCTAATGTCATTACCTTTAAATAGTTTGAAAGTTTTTTTCCAGCTTTTATTGGATCTAATCTTTTCATTAATTTTGGATCTTGTGTTGAAATACCTGCGGGATCATTTCCCTCATGCCAATCATCATATGCACCAGCGGTAGTTCCAAGTTTGTTATAATCTTTTTCCCATTTAGGATCATTATCTCCAATAGCAATCATTGCTGCGCTACCTATTGAAACTGCATCAGCTCCAAGGGCCAAAGCTTTAGCTACATCTGCTCCATTTCTGATCCCACCAGATATAATTAACTGAACTTTTCTATGCATATCTAAGTCTTGCAGAGCATCAACAGCTGGTCTTATACAACCCAAAGTTGGTTGACCTACATTTTCAATAAAAACCTCTTGTGTTGCTGCAGTTCCTCCTTGCATACCATCTAAAACAACTACATCTGCACCAGCTTTAATTGCTAATGCGGTATCATAATAAGGTCTTGCTCCTGCAATTTTCACAAATATTGGGACTTTCCATTTGGTAATTTCTCTTAATTCTAATATTTTGATCTTCAAATCATCAGGTCCAGTCCAGTCTGGATGCCTACATGCGGAACGTTGATCAACTCCTTTTGGTAAAGTTCTCATTTCTGCAACACGATCACTAATTTTTTGACCTAAAAGCATTCCACCTCCACCAGGTTTTGCACCTTGTCCAATGACAACTTCTATTGCATCTGCTTTTCTTAAATCATTAGGATTCATTCCATATCTAGAAGGTAAAAGTTGGTAAACTAAATTTTTTGACTGTCCTCTTTCTTCAGAAGTCATGCCTCCATCACCTGTTGTTGTTGATGTACCTGCAATACTAGCTCCTCGACCTAATGCTTCTTTGGCGGATCCAGATAATGCGCCAAAACTCATTCCTGCAATTGTTATTGGTATATCAAGTTCTAAAGGTTTTTTTGCATACCTCGTCCCTAAGGTTACATTGGTTGTGCACTTTTCTCGATATCCTTCTAAAGGATATCTGGACATTGATGCACCTAAAAATAAAAGATCATCAAAATGAGGAAGTCTCCTTTTAGATCCTCCTCCTCTTATATCATATATTCCTGTTTCAGCTGCTCTTCTTATTTCAGAATTTGTATACTCATCAAAAGTCCATGATTGTCGTGGAAATGTTTTATTATTTTTTTTCATATTTAATAATTTGATACATTATCTATTTTAAAGTTATAAAGTTTTCTAGCTGAACCATATCTCTTAAAATCTTTAGGTTTTAACTTGTCTAACTTTGCTTTTTTTAAAAGTTTATCTAATTTTTTTAAATGTTTATTATCCATTTTTTTTTCTATACAATCAGCTCCTAAAGATTTGACCTTACCCTTAATATAGATATCTGTTTCATATAAACTATCACCTAATGCCTCACCCGCATCACCACAAACTACTAAATTACCAGACTGGGCCATAAAAGCGGACATGTGACCCACAGAACCTTTGACAACAATATCAATTCCTTTCATTGAGATTCCACATCTGGAACTTGCGTCTCCATCAATAATTAAAAATCCTCCATGTGCTGTAGCTCCAGCAGATTGAGAAGCATTTCCTTTTACATGAATTCTTCCTGACATCATGTTTTCGGCTACGCCTGTTCCAACATTACCTTCAACTGTAATATTTGCATTTTGATTCATTCCACCACAATAATATCCAACATGACCTTTTACAGTTACATCTATATCGTCTGTTAATCCAGCGCAGATTGCATGATTTCCCTCTGGATTTAAAATTGTATAACTTTTATTATTTCTTTTTAGATCAATAGATTGCAATGTTTCATTTACTTTTCTAAGTTTTAATTTTCTCAAATCTAATTTCATTATTTACCCCAAGAATAGACAATGCCAGGTTCAGGCTCAAAAATTTTAGCCATATTAACACCAGGCAAATGAGCCATTGCTTGAAATTCAGATGCAATAGCAACATAGTCTTTAGTTTCAGCAACAACTGCAGGTTTACACGCAATTTCATCTCTAACGATAGCAAATCCTTTTCTTGTTCCTGTTATAAAAGTATAAAATCCATCTAAGTCACTCAAACCACTTTTAAGCGTCTCTTTTAAATTTTTTTTATTTGATAAATGGTTTGAAATATATCCTGCAGCAACTTCTGTATCATTTTCAGATTTAAAACTTACTCCTTTTTTTGTTAAATCTCTTCTTAAATTATTATGATTTGATAATGATCCATTATGGACTAAGCATTCATCAGAGCCAGTAGAGTAGGGGTGAGATCCGTCTGTTGTTATAGCACTTTCAGTAGCCATTCTTGTGTGACCTATACCATGTGTTCCACTAAAATTTTCTAAATTAAACTTTTTTACTACTTCTTTAGGATTTCCAATTTGCTTAAATATTTCAATAGATTTACCGTAACCAACTAAAGAAACACCCTTAAATTCGTTTAAAATAGCTAATACTTTTTTTGGTTTTTCTTTTGAGCTTAAAATTACGTGATCTGAATTTTTTAATATTGAAGTAAATTTAATTTGCTTTGAGATATCTTTTTTAAATTTTTCAAATACTAAATTATTAATACATACTGAATATTTAAATTCTGCTTTTTTTTCTTTTTTATAAATTGCAAAACCAGCACTATCAGGTCCTCTGGATTCCATATTAATCAACATTCCAGATAACATTTTACCCAAATCTTTTTCAAACTTTCTTGATTTTAGATATATTCCAACAATTCCACACATAAAATTAATTAAATTAAAGATAATAAAAAATCTTTATAGTAAACGAGATTTACTAATACAATAATGATTATTGCGGCATAGAAACCATACTTTGCTTTTGGCCATGCAAGTCTTGCCATTTTACTTGGTGTTTTATTTTCCTCTTGATTTTTATTTTCAGAATTATCCATTTGAAAAAAGAGGGCACAATATTTCATGTGCCCTCTTTAAAGTTTTAACCGTCTGTTATGTTGCTTTTCCAATCGTTAGAACTAGGTCTTTTTCTGACAATTTCATCCATCTTACCATCTTCTTGTTTAGATGAAATTACATGCCAACCAACCCAAATAAGAATTGCTATTATTACAAGCACTCCTTCTGAACCAACTCCTGGATAGACAGATCCTTGTACCTCAGAGGCACTTAAATGATCTATCCAATTTGATACTGTTGCCATTTACATACCTCCTTTATCTACTGGCCGAGGCTACAGCTTTTTCGTCTTCTTTAGCCTCCTCCATAATTGTATAGTCAAGTCCTGCAAGTTCTACTTCTCTAGGTATTCTTAATTTACCTATTCCATTAAGAACTTTCGCAATTATATATCCAGGTAACATACCTAAAACAAAAAACATTATTATTGCTCCGATAAACATTCCTAGAGGATTAATTGCTGCATAGTTAGTTCCGTCCCACATTGCTCCCACACTGTATCCAGATGAAGGATAACCATTTAAAACAAAACCACATATTACAAGACCAACAAATCCAGCATAACCATGAACAGCTACTGCACCAACTGCATCGTCGATTTTATATTTTCTCTCGACCCAGTAATGCATTTTGTAAGCTATAACTACACCGATCATACCGATTATCATTGATTGTATTGGATGATATAAATCATTACCCGCAGATGCACATATTATGCCTGCCAGTCCTGATGAATAAGTCCAGAAAGGATCTCCCTTTGATATTACATATCCAGCCAACAAGCCTCCAGATAACGACATTAAAAAGTTCATCGTTATTCCACTAAGTGTTGTAGGCGTTAGGTAGATGTTAGTTGCCGTAAAGAAAGTTACACCTTCCATACCATACTCTGGCCCAAGGTCATATATTGGTACATTACATGCTGCGTAAAAACCCCAAAAACCTGTATAGATTAAAAATAATCCGACAGTTACTAACCAAGGATTTCTTGGCCCTATATTTCTTGGTTCTCCGCTTGATGAAAATTTACCAATTCTTGGTCCTAAAACTACTAGAACACCTAGAGCAAAACCTCCAGCAATTGCGTGAATTACACCTGAAGCATATGCATCGTGATATCCTAAGATTTTTAACATCCATCCATCAAAATGCCATCCCCATGATGCATCAATTACCCAGAAAACAGATCCAATTGCAATAGCAAGTATTCCAAATGCAAAAGTTGTTATCCTCTCAATAACTGCTCCAGATACAATTGAAGCTGCAGTCCATGAAAATAATAAGAAGGCTGCCCAAAAGACACCCATTATATGATCATTAAGATTTATAGCCATCAATGCATTGGTAGGGTTAGCGAGATCATTTCCACCAAATCCTCCTCCAAGAACTAGACCAGTACTTTCGGTCATAATTGAGGGAGCCAATCCGGGTCCTGTCGGAAATGTCCAATAAATCCACCAACCAAAGAAAAACCAAGTAATAGTTACCAAAGGTATTAACATTGTGTTTTTCATAAGAGTATGTTGATGGTGTTTATAACGAGAAGCTCCAACTTCATACATACAGAATCCTACGTGGATCAAAAACATAAGAACCACTGTTACCCAGTAGTAAAACTCTGTAAATATTGTCGTGAGAGCACTCAATTGATCAGTCATATTTCTCTCTCCTATTAATAGTTAATAGACTCTATGAAATTTTAGAGTGACTGACAAATAAATTTAGTAATAAAATAAAAGGTAAATATTTATTTTATCAACTAAAAATTGAAAATTAAAATTTTAAATAAGCTTTTTTTAAATCAACTAAAGGATGATTCGGAGACATTTGAAATTTAACAAGTAACTCTCTAGCAATCATATCTCTGTCCTGTTGATTATTTGGCAATTTTATTTTACTTGGAATTGTAACCCAACCGTTTGCATTTCTATCAAATACGGCTGGTCTATCTTCTTCATATCCCATATGAACATCTTCAAGCCAATTAAGGTCGTCCCATCCCATTGCTTCAATATATTTCTTTAAAAAAGGTGTAAGCCTTGAATAATCAGGTAGTAAATTAACATCATATCGATAGCCAATTGTTTGGCCTATCATTTTCTCTCTAGCAGTAGCTTTCTTTTTACCTAATTGTCCCTTAATCTCTTTTGATTTACTTTTCTTACTGTTTTTTGCTTTTGCCATATTTTATATTTTATGGAAGTCTTTTACTCCGACTGTGTGATTGGTTCCAGCCAATGGAACTTTAGCTAAGGCAGAGGCTTCCATAGTAAGTGCAGCCATATCTTCTGGTTCCAAAGAATGAATATTTGTTTTACCGCATGCTCTTGCTAAAAGCTGAGCTTCAAGCGTCATAGAGTGAAGGTAGTTATATACTCTAAGAGCAGCATCATCTGGATTTAATCTTTTTCTTAATTTTGGATCTTGAGTTGCTACTCCTACAGGACATCTACCTGTATGGCAGTGATAGCAATGACCGGCAGGTACACCCATCTCTTTTTCAAAATTAGATTCTGGTATTTCTTTGTTACAATTTAATGCAACCATTGCACCTGTTCCAATTGCAATAGCATCAGCACCAAGTGCTAAAGCTTTTGCCATATCTGCACCATCTCTAACGCCACCTGCATAAATTAAAGTTACTTTTCCAGTTTTTCCAACATCGTCTAGTGCTCTCCTTGCTTCTCTAATTCCAGCAATACCAGGTATACCAGTATTTGCCGCAGCAATGTGAGGACCTGCTCCGGTTGACCCTTCCATACCATCTAAATAAATTGAGTCTGGATCACATTTTGCAGCCATTCTAACATCATCATAAACCTTTGCTGCTCCAAGTTTTAATTGAATTGGAACTTTATTCTTTGTTAATTCTCTTAACTCCTCAACTTTTAAAGCTAAATCATCTGGACCCAACCAGTCAGGGTGTCTAGCTGGAGATCTTTGATCTATACCTGCTGGTAATGATCTCATCTCTGCAACTTGATCGGTTACTTTTTGACCCATTAAATGTCCACCCATTCCTACTTTTTGACCTTGTCCAATGAAAACTTCTATCCCATCTGCTAATTGTGCATGATGTGGGTTAAATCCGTATCTTGATTGAATACATTGGTAAAACCATTTTTCTGAATACCTTCTTTCATCTGGTATCATTCCACCTTCGCCTGAGCATGTTGCGCTTCCAGCCATAGTTGCTCCTCTAGCTAAAGCTGTTTTTGCCTCATACGAAAGAGCACCAAAACTCATTCCTGTAATATAAACTGGTATGTCAAGTTCAATTGGATTATCACATCTAGGGCCAATAATAGTTTTTGTTTCACATTTTTCTCTGTAACCTTCGATAACAAATCTAGTAAGTGTTCCAGGCAAGAAAACTAAGTCATCAAATGTTGGTATTTTTTTCATTAATGCCATACCACGCATTCGGTATCTACCAAGTTGAGCTTTTATATGAATGTCGTCTATTACTTCAGGAGTAAATATTGCATTGTATCCTAATAAGCTTTTATTTCTTTTTGAAAATTCGCTAGAGTTATCCGAATGACCATTTGAATGACCGTTGCTTTTTCCATTTCCATTTTTTTTCTTCGCCATCTATATTGCTCCTTTTTTCTCTGTCGGCTCTAGAGCATCGTAATTCCAAAGTTTTTTTCCTGCAACAACTTTAGTCATCTTTGAAACGTCAAAATTCTCTCCGATTTCCGCAACTTTTAATTTTCTTTTTAACCAATCTATATCAGAATCTAATAATTCAGATTCAACTGCATCACTACCAAAAGATCCAATTTTTCCACCTACAAAAATTGTCCCATCATACATAGAGTCTCCAAGATTTATACCAACATCCCCTAAAATTATAATTCTACCTCTTTGCATCATAAAACCTGTAAAAGCACCCGCATCTCCGCCTATAATTATAGTTCCTCCTTTTTGATCTATACCTGTTCTTGCACCTACGCTTCCTTTGCATATTAAATCCCCACCTCTAATTGCCGCACCAAAACAAGAGCCAGCGTTTTTTTCTATAACAACTTTGCCAGCCATCATATTTTCTGCGCAAGACCATCCAACTCTACCATTTATTCTAACTATAGGACCATCCATTGAGCCACATCCAAAATAACCCAAGCTTCCCTCGAAAATTAAATTTAATTTATTTAAGATTCCAACACCCAAGCTATGTTTTCCTTGAGGATTTCGTATTACAATAGTGCCAAATCCTTCTTTCATAAGATCGTCGATTTTCTTATTTGCTTCTCTACATTCCATATTTTTCACATCAATTTCAGTTCTTTTATTAAAATCAACATCATATGTTCCAAAATAATAAAAATTTTCAGCTTCATCAGGATTAAAAAATTTCTGCTGCGTTTTACCTGTAAGAACTTCAGAGTGAAGTCCCATAGTTTGTGCTTTTGTTTTTTTATCTGAAGTTTTTAAATTTGCCATACTTTAACCATTCCATCAAAAGGATCGTACGTATCTATTTCTTGTGGGAGAACAGATCTTATAGCTATTTCCTCAGATCCCATTGCAACTAAATCATCCGACTCATATAAAACTAAGGGTTTTGCGGCCATAGTATCTTTAGCCATTCCTAAAGAGTCTTTTGTTGCAACAAAATAAGTAAATACACCATCTAATCCTGTTAACGACTCCTTCATGCCTTCCTCAAGTGTTGCTCCCGCTCTCATTTTTTCTGCTAGATAAACTGCAATTAACTCAGAGTCACACTCTGACATAAATCTCATGCCTTTATTTTCTAACGCCCTTCTGTTATTCCAATAATTTGTTAATTGACCATTGTGAACAACTGATACATCGCTAAATGGATATCCCCAAAATGGGTGAGCAGATTTAATATCTACCCCTGACTCTGTTGCCATTCTCGCATGCCCTATAGCATGCGTTCCAACTAATTTATCTAAATTATATCTTTTGCAAACAGCTTCAGCATTACCTAAATCTTTTATAACCTCTAAAGATTTTCCCATCGAAAGTATCTCTACTCCAGGGACGCTTTCAATTTTTTGCGAAAATTCCATTAGATCTTTATCGTATTGTATTTCGTATCTTAATGAATATGGAAGTATTCTTTCTTCTTTAATTATCTTTGCTCCTAATTCAGATAAGTAGCTATCCACAATCTTTTTACGTTCATCATAAACCGAGACATCTTCCATAACTGAAGTACTACCTTCGCCTACATTTTCACCAACTTTAAATCGCATGATAAAATTTTCACCATCGGTTTTTCCATAAAGAGCGTAACCAGTAGAATCTTCACCTCTATGCTTTAGAGCTTGCAGCATACCTTGCAACTCATATCCAACATTTGAAGTGTTACCTCTATGTATTAAACCTGCAATTCCGCACATACAATTTCCTTTTTAATATTATGGTAAACAATCAAGATATGTATCCAGATCCCATTGCGTCGTTGCTCCAAGAAATCTTTCCCACTCATCTCTTTTGTACCATTCAAATACTTTATACATTTCATCAGGCATAGCTGATTTGACCACTTCATCCTCAGCCAATCTATCTAATGCTTCTCCTAAACTTAATGGAAGTTTTTTAACATCTTTTCCAGCTTTTTGAGCTTCATATATGTTTCTTGACTCAGGTTTAGCAGGCTTCATTTTTTTACTAATTCCCTCATCACATGCTTTTAATAAAGCAGCTCCTAGTAAGTAAGGGTTATGCATTGAGTCTACAGATCTATATTCAAATCTACCTGGAGCAGAAACTCTTAAACCACAAGTTCTATTTTGATATCCCCAATCTGCATAAACAGGCGCCCAAAAACCTTGATCCCAAAGTCTTCTGTATGAATTAACAGTAGATGATCCTAAAGCAGTTAATGCTGGCAAGTGTTTCATTATTCCAGCAATTGATTGCAATCCTATTTTACCTGGTAGTTGTGGATCTTTAGTATCTGGCATAAATGTATTTTTACCACCCGAAACATAACTAAAAACTTCTTCAACACCTGGCAATGATTTGTGACCAAGTTTGTTTACTGAAACTTTTCCACCTTTCCATAAAGACATATTAGTGTGACAACCACTAGCAGATACTCCCATAAATGGTTTTGTCATAAAGCATGCTATCAAACCATGTTCTCTTGCAACTTGAGCACAAATTTGTCTGTATGTTGAAAGTCTATCGGCATTTCTCATTACATTGTCAAAAGTCCAATTTAATTCCAATTGACCGGGTGCATCTTCATGATCACCTTGAATCATGTCAAGTCCCATTGCATTGGCATATTCTATAACTTTCATAAAAACTGGTCTTAATGACTCAAATTGATCAATATGATAACAGAATGGTTTAGAAAATCCCTTTCCTGTTGGGGTGCCATCAGGATTTTTAGTTAACCACATCATTTCTGGTTCAGTTCCAACTCTTAATTCTAATCCATGTTTTTTTTTAAATTCATCCATGAAAATTTTTAAATTTCCTCTACAGTCAGAAGTTAAATGTCCTCCTGGATTTTTTCTTTCCTCTCTATTTCTAAAACATGTGCAAAATACTCTTCCAATTCTTTTGTCCCAAGGGAGTTGAACAAAAGTTTCTGGATCAGGTATACCAACAAGTTCCATGGCCTCTGGTCCATAACCTATATAATTATTATGACGATCTAAAAATAAATTTGCCGTAGATCCGTATACTAGTTGAAATCCTTTTTCAGCTGTTCTCTCCCAGTGGTCCGCTGGTATTCCTTTACCAACAACTCTTCCTGTAACTGATATGAATTGGAAGTATATGTAGGTAATTCCTAATTCTTTGATTTTTTCTCTAACTCTCTTAACTAGCTTAGCTCTACCAGGTTGGTTTACGTGCTTTTCTAGATCCGTCATTATTCCCCCTTTGAATTTCTAGATCAAAAAGGTAACTGAAAATAAATCGTTTGTCTACTTAGATAAATTAACTCCAAGGAAACGGACTGTTCGATGTCGGATGAAGTTTCCCTTTTTCATATCTATCGAACCTGAACGGTTTTAGTAATTCACTTTCTTGACCTAAAATTTCTTGTGCTACTAGGTGTCCAACACCTATCATTTTATAACCATGATTTGCATCTGCAATCATGTAAACGTTTTCAAAAAATCTATCGAATATTGGAAATGAATCTGGGGTTAAGCAACCTAATCCTCCTGACGGTCCTTTTCTATACAAATGAGATTTGCCAACAAAACGTTTTTGAATATGAGCAAGAGCTGAAGTCCACATATCGGAAAATTTATCAGTAGTTTGATATTCAGGAGAGTCTATTCCATATGGGTCAACATTTACTTCATCAAAATGTTTTTGAACAATATAAGGAGATGTACCACCTTGAACTCCTAATCCTTCAATGTCAGGTTTATAATAAATACCCCATAAGTCTTCAGTAATTATTTTGCCATCATTATCAGAATAAAGTGGAGCATCTGTATCAACATGAATTACTGGAGGTGGTTTACCTTCATTTGTTTTTAAATAATCCGCATCTACACCTAATACACCTTCTTGTAAAAACCAATATTTCCACATTTCTACTTCATGCATTTTTCCGTTCGTAGAATCTTTTATGTTTGCTGTTTTTGGCAACTCTAACATATTCCAAAAATCCCTTACCCACGGTCCAGCTCCAATAACTACCTGGTCACAATCAATTGTTCCTTTATCTGTTACCACACCAGTTATCGCATTACTGTTGCTTCCTCTTTTGAATCCTGTAACCTTTACTCCCTTATGAACTTTTACACCGTTTGAATTTGCTTTTTTCTCTAATGCTTTAATAGAGTCTTTATTAAATGCATATCCACCTTTTTTTTCATGTAAGACAGAAGTAATACCTTTTGCTTGCCAATCACTAAAAATTCCTTGCATATATTTCATGCAATCTTTTTCACCTTCTATAAATTCTGACTCATACCCTATAGCTTTTTGTTGTTCATATATTGTTGCAACATCTTTATGCATTACCTCTGGAGAAATTTGCATATAACCAACAGCATTATATTTAAATGCTTCTGGATCACTTTCCCAAACACTTACGGAGTGAGCCATTAATTCTCTCATTGCTGGTTGAAAATAATTATTTCTAACAACTCCACATGCAATTCCACTTGCGCCTGCAGCAGTATCTTTCTTTTCTAAAACGACTATATCGTTAGGATTTTTATATTTTTCAGAAAGTTTCCAAGCAGTGCTTAATCCGTGAATTCCTCCACCAATTATTACAACTTTTGCTTTTGTCGGTATCGACATGTAAGAACTTTAGTTTTTTAGCAAAGGAAAAAATATAATAATTTTTATATATAATTTATATAAATTCTAAATATTAATGAGAATTTTATTTAAAAGCTCAAATTTTTCAGTGTTTTTAAATATTCGTTAAATTCACTAACAAAATTCTGTGTGGGCAAAACGTGCTTTTTTCTGTTATCATTTCCAGTTTTTTCGAGGTAAAAAAATTCTTTATCGCAAGCTTCCTTAATCATAAGTGCAGATTTTGGCCTAGACGTTTTAAAAAGTCTGGTCTTAAGTTCTTCGACAGATAAATTTTCATTTAATTTATACGAATTCATTACAATCAACATCATATGATAATGTGAAGGAGATTTTCTAAAAAAGTAGTTACTGGATGTATGGGACAGTTTCATTTGATCTTCCCAAAATTCCAGCAAATCCTTTGATGATTTTGACATTAAGATTTTACACGTGTTTTTTGAGGATCGTAATGTGGAAAACCAACAATTTTGGCAGGTATCCTTTTTTGATGTCCATCAATTTTACCAACCTCAACATTAATGCCTATTTCTGAATGACCTACGTCTATTCTACACAATGCGATATTTTTATTTAAAGTAGGAGATAGACATCCGCTTGTAACCACACCAACTTGAGATCTTCCAATGTGAACACAGTCACCATGATTAGCCTTTTCTTTACCAACAAGTTCTAATCCAACTAGTTTTTTTTGAGGATTTTCTTTTCTTTTTATTAATGCCTCTTTGCCAATAAAATTTGCTGTTTTTGTTTTTAAAGGAACTGTAAAACCCACTCCTGCTTCAAACGGGTCGACTTGGCCGTCAAATTCATTACCAAATAATATTAGACCAGCTTCAATTCTTAATAAATCTAACGCTCCGAAACCAGCAGGTATTAATCCTTCATCTTTGCCAGCTTCCATAAGCACATCCCAAACAGCTGGTGCATCAGAGGGATGACACCATATTTCATATCCTAACTCACCTGTGTATCCAGTTCTAGAAACCATTAATGGTATTCCACTGAGCTCTTTAACTCTACAAATTGTAAATCTAAACCATTGTAATTCTGAAATAGTAGGTTGTGTTGGTGGAGTAAAAATAAACTTTTCTAAAATTTTCCTACTATTTGGACCTTGTAATGAAATATTGTTAATTTGATCGGTAGAATTTTTTACTAACACATTATAATTTTTTTTCTTTGCCTGCTCTTTTAACCATTCACCAGCATATTCATCACCACATACCCATCTAAATCCATGATCACTCATTTTTAATAAAGTACCATCATCAAACATTGATCCATTTTCATAACACATCGAAGAATAAACAATTTGTCCAACTGACAATTTTTTAACATTTCTTGTCAAAGTAAAGTCCATCAATTCTTCTGCATCTGGACCTAATATTTCAAATTTTCTTAATGAAGATAAATCAATTAGAACTGCTTTCTCCCTACACGCTGTATATTCATTTATTACACCGTGTTTAGTATAATCGTTTGGCAGCCAATATCCTCTAGCATCAACAAAGTTTCTTGTTAAGCTAGAAGTTCTCTCGTGAAATCCTGTATTTTTTGTTAGTTTTAATTCTGAGTCTGGCTTCATTCTAAAAGCAAATGATTTTGTAAATTCTCTTTTTTTTTCATAAGTTCTAACAAATATATCTGTTGGGTTCCATGAATTACACGGGTCTATATCACTTGGACAAGCTGATGCGCCACATGTCAAATCTTTTAAAGCTCTTAAGATTACATAATCCCCTGGTCTTGCAAACGATTCATCAGATAGAACGGTATTTAACCCACCCGCAGAAGTATTAAAAAATAAATTTATTGCATGCCATCCTTTCTGTCTATTAACACCAAAATCTTCCATGGCACCACTTAAGTTATCCGAGCAATTTGGATGACCAAAATAACCAGCATCTTCGTAATACTTTGATGTACAAGCAAGATTAAAAGTGTCATGTCTGCCAACAGTATCTCTTATTACTTCTACTAAAGGTTCATGATCTGTATCGTAAAATTTTGAATACAATCCTGGTCCTGGAAATGTATTACCCATAAAAGTCCTTGTTGTTTGCCAATCTAAACCTTTCTCAATACCTTTGTCTAATTTAGCTGTATCAAAAGCAACAAAATCTGAACATTGTCTACCAGTAGGACAAATTATTTGTATATAATCTCCTTCTTTGACTTCAAAAGAAATCGCTGATTGTTTTGCAATATTTTTTTCGTCTAGAGGATCGAAAATTGGATCTGGAATTATCCTGTGTTCTTTA
>CACNYF010000003.1 GCA_902624535.1 uncultured Pelagibacteraceae bacterium
TTTTTTTGAACACTGTTCTGTATCACTAGAGCCTTGAAGATCTTTTGTTCGACTATCTTTATCTTTAAGAGTTAATTCAATTGATTTTACTATTCTATTAGAAGCTTCTTTTTCACCTAAGTAATCTAACATCATTGCAGCTGACCAAATTTGTCCCACCGGATTAGCTATACCTTGACCCGCAATATCTGGCGCTGATCCATGAACGGGTTCAAACAAAGATGGATATTTATTTGTTGGATTTATATTTCCAGAAGGAGCAATTCCAATAGTTCCAGTACAAGCCGGACCTAGATCTGATAAAATATCTCCAAAAAGGTTTGATGCGACTATCACATCAAAACGTTCAGGACTTAGAACAAATCTAGCAGCTAATATATCAATATGGTACTGATCAGTTTCCACATCAGAATATTTCTTTTTGTTCTCATTAAATCTTTCATCCCAATAAGGCATTGTAATTGATATTCCATTTGATTTTGTTGCACTTGTTAATTTTTTTCTTTTTCTTTTTTTAGCTAATTCAAAAGCAAATTTTTGAACTCTATCTATTCCATATTTTGACATTACTGTTTCTTGGATAACAACTTCTCTATCAGTTCCTTGATACATTCTTCCACCAACTGATGAATATTCTCCTTCAGTATTTTCTCTAACAATTATCATATCAATATCACCTGGCTTTTTATTAGCTAATGGTGCATTTACACCGTCAAAAAGTTTTACTGGTCTTAAATTAATAAATTGATCAAATTCTCGTCTAAATTTTAATAATGAACCCCAAAGTGTAATATGATCTGGATATTTATCTGGCATCCCAACTGCACCAAAGAAAATTGCATCATGTTTAATTAATTTATCTTTCCAATCATTTGGCATCATTTTTCCATGTTTTTCGTAATAATCACATGATGCAAAATCATAATCTTCTATATTTAATTTAAATTGATGTTGTTGAGAAATTTCTTTTAATATTTTTTGTGCCTCAGGTACAACTTCTTTACCAATACCGTCGCCAGCAATTGACGCTATAGAATACTCTTTCATTTATTTTACAAATGTATCGTTAAATTGCTTTGTAACTCTTACAAAAGTTGTACATTTACTTAATTGTTTTAATGAGGGTGCTCCAACATATGTGCAACTACTTCTTACACCACCTAAAATATTTAAAATTGTATCATTAATTTTACCACGATACCTAACTCTTACTGTTCTACCTTCACTGCTTCTATAATCAGATAAACCACCATAATGTTTTTTGTTAGCTGTTTCAGAACTTGATCCATAAAATTCTATATACTTTGAACCGTTAGATTTTACTAATCTTCCTTTACCTTCATCGTGACCCGCAAACATTCCTCCAAGCATAACAAAATCAGCTCCACCGCCAAATGCTTTAGCAACATCACCTGGACATGTACATCCACCATCTGCAATTATATGTGCACCTAATCCATGAGCAGCATCAGCACATTCTATAACTGCACTTAACTGTGGATAGCCAACTCCAGTTTGTATTCGTGTAGTACAGACGCTTCCGGGTCCAATTCCAACTTTAACAATATCTGCACCTGATAAAATTAATTCTTGAGTCATATCAGCAGTAACAACATTACCTGCTATAATTGTTTTTGTTGGATATTTATCTCTTACAGATTTTAAAAATTTACTAAAATGCTCTGAATAACCGTTTGCAACATCAATACAAATGAATTTAATGAAACTAAATTCTTTTAAAACTTTATCTAAATTTTGAAAATCTTCTTTTTTTGTTCCAATACTTAAAGCTACATTTGGATATATTGATTTAATCTTTTTAAATTGTTTGATTTTTTTAACATCATGCTGTTTTGTTAAGCATGTAATCATTCCGTATTCAGATAATTTTTCAGCAACACCAAGCACGCCTACACCATCCATATTAGCTGCCATTATAGGAATCCCAGACCATTCATTTTTACTGTATTTAAAACGGTAAGTTCGTTTTAAATTAACATCTTTTCTACTTTTAAGAGTGCTTCTTTTAGGTCTAAAAAGTACGTCGGAATAATCTAGTTTTAGCTCTTCTTCAATTCTCACAAAAATGAAGGTATACATTCAATGAATGATAATTCAATTTAATAATTGAACTTATTAACGTTGTATTTTAACAATTTTAAAATTACTGATTGAATTATTAATATATAAATTAAAATAAATAAATGTTTGAAGGTTTTAAAAGTAAATACGTCAATGTTAAAAAGGGAAAAGTCTTTTGCAGAGTTAAAGGAGATGGTCCTCCTTTATTATTACTTCATGGTTATCCACAAACACATTTAATGTGGCACAAAACAGCTCCCGAGTTGTCGAAATACTTTACAGTTGTTGCAGCAGACCTAAGAGGTTATGGAAATAGTTTAGCTCCACAATCTGATAGTAAACATTTTAATTATTCAAAAAGAGAAATGGCAAATGACATGAAACAAATGATGGTAAAATTAGGATATGCAAATTTTTTTGTTGCAGGTCATGATAGAGGTGGAAGAGTTGCTCATAGATTGGCAAGAGACCACAGAAAAAACGTGCTTGCTATTAGTGTATTAGATATTTGTCCAACATTAGATATGTATGAACTAACAACTAGACATTTTGCAAAAGCATACTTCCATTGGTTTTTTTTAATTCAGCCAAAATGGTTACCTGAAAGAATGATAATGAGTGATCCAAAAAAATGGATGAAGAATTGCTTAGATAAATGGTCTGGTAATCATAAATTTGGAAAAGTTGAAGAGGGTTATCTAAAGTGCTTTAAACAACCAAATAGAATACACGGATCATGCGAGGATTATAGAGCATCTGCTACTATTGATCTTGATCATGACAGATACGACCGAAAGAAAAAATTAAATATCCCTGTTCAAGTTTTATGGGGAAAAAATGGAGTTATAGGCAAACAATTTAAACCAATTAAAATTTGGCAAAAATATTCAAATAAAAAAGTTGTTGGAGTTGCTGTTAAATCTGGACATTTTATACCAGAGCAAAATCCCAAAGAAACTATTAAACAATTAAAAAGTTTCTTTTTAAAAAATGCTTAAAATTATTCCTAATAAAAAAAATATAGGCGCAGAATTAGTTTGTGATTTAAATAAAATTAATAATTCTACATTAAAAAAAATTAAATCTGCCTTATCGAAATATGGAATGATTTATTTTAGAAACCAAAAATTAAGCTCTGATTATTATGTAAAATTTGCAAAAAAATTTGGAAAACTAGCAAACTATCCAAGACTTAAAGGATTGAATAAAAAATATCCTCAAATAACTGTTGTTCAAAGAAAATCGACTGACAAAGGCCCTAGTTTTGGTGAGCAATTTCATACTGATTCAATTTATACTAAAAAACCACCTAGGTTTACTATGTTGCTTTCTAAATTAGTTCCAAAAAAAGGTCAGGCAAACACAGATTTTTGTTCACAATATTTAGCTTATGAAAAATTACCAGCTAACTTTAAAAGAAAGTTTAAAAACGAAAAATGTATATTTTCATCAGAAGGACCTATTTCTGTAACGAGATTGGAAAGAGAGAAAGAAAAAGGGAAAAAAGCGAAAGAACTTATTTCAAAGCATAAATTAATTAGAAAAATAAACAGTAAATACACTTTATATTGTAGTCCAGGACATTTTATTCGTTTTAATAACAGTAAAATTGACAAAAAATTAAAAGCTTATTTATTTAAACACCAATTAAAAAAAAGTTTTCAATATTCTTTAGAGTGGGAAAAGAACCAACTAGCCATTTGGGATAATAGATCTATGCTTCATCAAGCAACTGCTTTTAAAGGAGATAGAATTATGCATAGAATTACTGTCCAATAATGTTCCAGGTATTTCTAGGGTTAACACCATTTATAGGAATTACTCTTATTGGTTATATTTTGGGATATATTAAAATATTTGATTTACAAAAGGCTAAAATATTTAATTTATTTTCATTTTATATAGCAGTACCAGCTTTAATCATAAAACTAGTTGCACAAAGTGATGTTGGTGAAATAGATGTATCTCAAATTTCATCATATTTTTTTATGCAATTAACAAGTGGAATATTTGCTTTCTTATTAACCAAAAATACTTTCAAAAGATCAATACAAGAATCTATTATTTGGGCTCTAACAGTTGCTTTATCCAATCACGTAATATTAGTTTTACCTATTGCTGAAATATTCTTTGCTGGAAGTACTATAACTCAAATATCAGGCATTATTTTAATGGATAGCGTTGTGTTATTATCCATAGTTAGTTTCTTTTTAGAACTTACAGTAAAAAAAAAAATTAAATTATTTCATTTTTTAAGAAATTTAATATTAAACCCGATGATATTAGCAATATTAATTGGATTGATAATAAGAATTTCAAAAATCAATATAGACGAAACACCGTTTGAGTATATTCTTCAAAGATTGGCAGCATGTGTTATGCCAGTTGGTCTATTTGCAATCGGTATTATTCTCTCTTTTTACTCAAAAAAAGTTTTTAATAAATTAACAATCACTATTTCAATATTAAAACTTATTATATCACCATTGATTTTGCTATTTTTAGGGTACACAATCTTTAGCTTATCAAATCCAATAAATTTTGCTGGAGCTTTGTTGGTGAGTGTTGGCCCTTGTGGAGCCACCTCAATTGTTATGTGCTCTGCATATAATGTAAGTCCAGAAAATATTATTAAAGCAATATTTATTTCAACATTTGCTTCAATATTTACTTTTTTATTTACTATAAATTTATTAAATTAAAATAATGTTTAAAAAAATATTTAGTATTGTTTTTATTTCTGTTTTTTTATCATCTATTTCGTTAGCTAAAGATAAAATAGATCAAACAATTGATAAAACCACTGACTTTTTGAAATCTTTAACTAAGAAAAGTTTAAATAAATCTCAAACAGCAGAATTTTTGAATAATTATGCAATAACTTTGGAAGATGAAAGAAATCAAGGTGTTGTAACCTATATATTTGACGAAAAGAATTACAAAAGATACCAAGCTGGAAAAGTTATTTCAGAAGATGGATGGAGATTTACAAACTTAGGTAAGTTAAGAGTATTTTCAGGTGATATTAAATTAACATGGAAATTTAAACTTGATAAGCAAAACGTAATAGTAATCAAGACTAAATTCCAACCAATTGGGAAAGAATATCCTTTTACTTATCAACTAAAAGATAAGTTTTTTGAAAAGATCAATTAATGTCTAAAAGATATAGTGGAAAATCATTCAAAGACTCTAGTGTAATGAAAAAAGCTAAACTTTCTTTGAAGGAAAAAAGAAAAATTAAAAAAGATAAGAAAAAGAACAAGTGAAATCTTGTTTGCAACAAAAAATAAAAGTAGTATAAACCAACAATTATTTACGGCGGGGTAGCTCAGTTGGTTAGAGCGCGGGACTCATAAGCCCGAGGTCCATTGTTAAATAGCCTTGAAACACAATCATTATTTATAATTAATAAAATATTGATCACAAATAGATCACACTGATAATATCTTTTTATATGAAAAAAAAGCTGATCACAAAAATATTAGCTATAATTTTTCTGAAATTAATATTTAATCTTAATACATTTGCTGCAGAACAAACAAAGGCTAGATATGAAAAAATAGCTCAAGAATTTACAAAGAACACTAATGTAAAGATAAAACCAAGCATGTTAAAAATGAAAGGTCTATCGTTTAAAGAATCTATAGGCTATCTTGGTAAAGGTGAGATGGCTGTTGTCAAAGGTTCTCCGGAGTCAGCATTTAAAGGTAAAGAGTTTTATCAAATTGTAATTGACTATTCGAATTGTGTTAAAGATTACTACGGACATAATGATTGCAATCATTCTGGAGGTGTAACTAGATCTGAAGTTAGAGATAAAAATAAGCCAACTTTTAGTAAAGGAACTGAGAAATGGATCCATTATGCTGTAAGACCAATGCAAAATTTTTTTGATAGTAGAAAAAAACATATAAGTCAGTGTTATGCCAAGATACCTGGTAGAGGCGGTGGATACCCAACATTTTTTTTGACGTTCAGAGATAACTATTTATGGGTTAACTTACAACAAGCCGGCATTCTAAATTCATCTACAGGGAATTATAACCAAAAATCAATTTGGGCTAAATTAAAAAATTTTGAGGGAAAAATAACTAATAATCTTGGAGCAACTGAATGGACTAGTATTTTAGTTCACATGATAAATAGGTCAGACAAAAAAGGATTAATTGAAATTTTTATCGATGGATCTGAAAAACCTACATATAAATTTGAAGGACCATTATATTCATCTCATCCTAAAGATAGACCAACAACAAAATGTTATTTAAAAATTGGAGCAGTAGCAGAAAATAATAAAAGAGCATTACAAGATGATATTAAAGAAAAATTTGGAGACATAACTGAGAATATGGTTGTATGGTACGATTCTCTAGTAATTGGAAAAACAAGAAAAAAAGTTATGGATAATGTAGAAAAAGATAAATGAAAAAACTTTTAGGGATAATTTTTATTTTAATTTTACTGGTGATATTAGCCCAAACATACGAGTCAGTATCTTGTAGAGAGCACGTAGAAAGATTAAAACTGACTGGTTCTGAGGCTGAAAATGAATTCAAAAAATGTAAAAGCTTTTAATACTAGACGCGGGACAGAAACCAAATTTTATCTTTGAAAAAACGATCACAATTAGATCACACTCAGATCAGAAATTACATAAATCTTGTTTGCATCAAAAAATAAAAGTAGTATAAACCAACAATTATTTACGGCGGGGTAGCTCAGTTGGTTAGAGCGCGGGACTCATAAGCCCGAGGTCAGTGGTTCGATCCCACTTCCCGCTACCATCAGTGGCCTGGAAAATCTAATAAGTTTTCTACTTTATAACCTTTTTTTAAAAGATTATCTGTTCCACCGAGATCAAATAAATTAATTACAAATATAAATCCAGCTACATTACTTTTAGAAATTTCAATCAGTTTTGCTGCAGCTTCTGCTGTGCCTCCAGTTGCAATTAAATCATCAATAATTAATATATTTTCATTTTCATCAAATGAATCTTTATGTACTTCAATAGTTGCTGTTCCGTATTCTAATTCAAAATCAACAGAATGGACTTCAGCAGGAAGTTTATTTTTTTTTCTTAGCATTATAAAGGGCTTGTCTAAAATATATGAAATTGCTGAAGCAAAAACAAACCCTCTAGATTCTACAGCTGCTATTTTATCAAATTTGAATTTTTTTGATCTTTCCACTATTTGATTAATACATTCTTTGAATGCTTTTTCATCTTTTATAAGTGTTGTAATATCTCTAAATAAAATTCCTTTTTTAGGGTAATCTTGAATTGACCTAATATGTTCTTTTAAATCCATTAATCTTAAATATAATCTAAATAAATATATGGCAAATAATAAATTAGCAATTATAGGTGGGAGTGGTTTATATGACGTTGAAGAGTTTAAAGATAGAGAAACTCTTGATTTAAATACTCCGTGGGGAAAACCCTCGGACTTAATATTAAAGGCAAATTATAATAATAAAGAGATTTATTTTCTGCCAAGACATGGAAAAGGACATTTCATATCCCCATCAAAAATAAATTTTAGAGCTAACATTGATGCTCTTAAACAACTTGGTATTACTGATATAGTTTCTGTTTCAGCCGTAGGATCTTTAAAGGAAGATTTGCCTCCAGGAAAATTTGTAATTGTTGATCAGTTTATAGATAGAACTTTTGCTCGGAATAAAACCTTTTTTGATGATGAAATTGTAGCTCATGTATCAATGGCCCACCCAACTTCAATTGGTCTGATGAAAGCTTGTGAAGATGCTATTAAAAAAGAAAATATTCCATTTCAAATGGGTGGAACTTATGTTGTAATGGAAGGTCCACAATTCTCTACATTAGCAGAGTCAAATCTATATAGATCATGGAAAGCGGATGTTATTGGAATGACAAATATGCCAGAGGCTAAACTAGCAAGAGAAGCTGAAATCAGATATGCTTCGGTTTCTATGGTAACAGACTATGATTGCTGGCATCCAGATCATGAAAATGTTGACGTTCAACAAGTTATAAAAGTACTTTTGGATAATGCAGCGAAAGCAAAAAATATGATTAAAAACTTGATAGAGAACTTTCAAAATCATATTGATCCAAATGATCCAACTAATAATTGTTTAGATGTAGCAATAATTACGGCTCCAGAAAAAAGAACTCAAAAAACTAAAGATAAATTAAAAACAATTGCAGGTAGGGTACTTAATAATTGAAAATAATGAAAATTAATGGTGTTGAATATAAAACAATCTGGTTTGATGAAGAAAAACAAGTTGTAAAAATAATAGATCAAACAAAGCTTCCACATAAATTTATAATAAAAGAATTAAGTTCAGTTAAAGACGCGATAAATGCTATAAAAACAATGGAAGTGAGAGGTGCTCCATTAATCGGAGGTACAGCTGCATTTGGATTAGTTCTAGCTATAAAAGAAAATAATAGTTTAGATTTTATAAAAAAAAGTTCAGAAGAATTAGTTGCATCTAGACCAACAGCAATAAATCTTCAGTGGGCAGTTCATAGAATGAATAACAAATTGTCATTTGTTGAAACTGGAGATTTATTTAATGTTGCACTCAATGAAGCTAAAGAAATTTGTAAAGAAGACGAGGGCTTTTGTGAAAGTATTGGTAAAAATGGACTAAATATTATTGAAGACATATATAATAAAAAGAAAGATACCGTAAATATTCTAACACATTGTAATGCTGGTTGGTTAGCTACTATAGATTGGGGAACAGCAACTTCGCCTATTTATCATGCACATAAAAAAGGAATACCAATACATGTTTGGGTAGATGAGACTAGACCAAGAAATCAAGGTGCGAACCTTACATCATATGAACTTAATGAAGAGGAAATTTCAAATACAATTATAGCAGATAATACTGGTGGAATTTTAATGCAGAGGGGACAGGTTGATATGTGTATTGTTGGAACAGATAGAACATTATCTAACGGAGATGTGTGTAATAAAATTGGAACATATTTAAAAGCTCTTGCAGCACATGATAATAAAGTGCCCTTTTATGTTGCTCTACCTAGTTCGACAATAGATTGGAATTTAAAAAACTCAAAAGATATTCCAATAGAAGAAAGAGATCCAAGAGAACTTTCTCATGTGGATGGAATTAACAAAGATAATATAGTTGATAAAGTTTTAATATATCCTGAAAAAAGTAAATCATTAAATTTAGCCTTTGATGTAACACCTGCTAAATATGTAACTGCGTTAATAACTGAAAAAGGAGTTTGTAATGCTTCAACTGAAGGATTAGAAAACTTATTTAAGAAATAACTTTTGACAATATTAAACCATCAAGTGGTTTTGGATGAAACCAAGTGGATTTTTGAGGCATATACTTTTTCTTCTCAGCAAATGACATTACTTGTAAAAGATTTGTAGGATTTAATTTAAATGCAACATTAAATTTGCCTGAATTAACAAGTTTTTTTAATATATCATCTCCTTTAATACCAGATACATAATTTATATTTTTTTTATTTTTTAAAATTTTATCGATAATAAATTTTTTAAGAATAGTAATATTTAAATCTTTAGATTTTTTTAGGTATTTAATAATATACCATGTATTATTTATATACATTCCAATTTCATTTTTTTTTAGTTTTTTAGTTTTCTTTATTTTAACAGAAAAAGATTTTGAAATTATATTATGTATTTGTTTAAAACTTAAATTTGATTTTACAACTCTGTTGTAATCTAATATTTCAACTTGCTTATCTGGAAAAGCTACAATCATAGGTGAAATTTTTTCTTTACTTTTTAACATCGCTTGAAGTCTATGATGTCCATCACAAATGTATATTTTGTTAATTTTATTTAAATATTTTTGTACTTTAAACTGTTTATCTTTATCTTCAATTACCCATAATTCATGTCTACATTTATCATTTGAAATAAATTTATAATTAGGTTTTGATTTAAAAAGTTTTCTTAACTTTGATAAAGATAATTTATTTAATTTATATGTAGTATATATTGGACTAATTTGTGTGTTAAATCTTATTAATTGCTGTTTTCTTTTCCTTATTCTATCAGGAAATGTCTCTTCATGTCCTAAAATCTTTTTGTCGTCATAATTTTTTAAATTTATTTTACCTACTATTCCTAACAAGCATTTTTTTTGAAATGTAATTCTGTAAAGATAATAGTTATTTTTTTTATCTTGAAATATGATTTTGTTTTTCTTTAATTTTTTAAGTATTTTATTTGCGTAAGATATATTTGGATTATTTAAAATATTAAGAAAGTTTTTGTCTTTGCTAAATTTAAAATTATTTAAGTAACTTATATTTGGTGATGAGATTTTTTTAGCAAACTTAACCTGTGGTCTTATTCCTCTAAATGGTGTTATGAGGTTCAAAATAATTATGCGATTTTCGGCAATTCCTCAAGAGCCTTATCCATACTTCCTTTATCAAATTTATCTTCTGCTAAATTTCCCTCGAAGTAATCTCCGTATGCTTTCATATCAAAATGACCATGACCACATAAGTTGAATAAAATTGTTTTAGACTCTCCATTTTTCTTACATTCCAAAGCAGCATCTATAGCTCCCTTAACAGCGTGAGTAGCCTCTGGTGCTGGAACAATTCCCTCTGTTCTAGCAAAATTAACACCAGCTTCAAAACATTCTTTTTGACCATAAGCTTTAGCTTCAAGAGCATTTATTTCTTTTAAATGACTAACTAAAGGAGCCATACCATGATATCTTAAACCTCCAGAGTGTGTTGCTGGCGGAATAAATTGAGACCCAAGTGTATGCATTTTCACTAATGGTGTTAATTTACCAGTATCACCAAAATCATATACATATTTACCCTCAGTTAAAGTAGGGCATGACTTAGGTTCACAAGCAATCACTCTTGTTTTTTTACCTTCTCTAAAATTTTTACCTAAAAATGGATTTGCTAAACCTGAAAAATTACTTCCTCCACCTGTGCAACCAACTAAAATGTCAGGATAATCGTCAGCCATTTCCATTTGTAACAATGCTTCATTACCAACAATAGTTTGGTGCATTAAGACGTGATTTAATACACTCCCTAATGCATATTTTGTATCTGGGTTTTTTGCTGCCATTTCAACTGCTTCAGATATTGCAATACCTAAACTACCAGTGTTATCTGGATTTTTAGCTAAAATTGCCTTCCCACTATCTGTTTCATTAGATGGACTAGCAACACATCTTGCTCCGTATGTTTGCATAACAAGTTTTCTATAAGGTTTTTGTTCAAAACTTACTTTCACCATGTAGACGTCTAATTCAATTCCAAATAATTTACATGCAAAAGCTAATGAAGTTCCCCACTGTCCGGCGCCAGTCTCAGTAGTTATTTTTTTAGTACCTTCTTCTTTGTTATAGAAAGCTTGCGCTACTGCAGTGTTTGGTTTGTGACTGCCAGATGGACTAACACCTTCATATTTATAATAAATTTTTGCTGGTGTATCTAAATGCTTTTCTAATTTTCTTGCTCGGTATAATGGAGATGGTCTCCACTGTTTATAAATTTGTCTTACTGGATCAGGAATTTCTATTTCTCTATCTTGAGAAACTTCTTGACCAATTAAAGCCATAGGAAACAACGGAGCTAAATCATCAGGGCCAATAGGTTTTAAAGTACCCGGATGAAGAGGTGGTTCCATTGGTTTTGGTAAATCAGCAGCAATATTATACCAAGTTTTAGGCATTTTGCTTTCATCAAGAAAATATTTTATTGTATCTGACATTTTTTTTTTAATATAGTTTGATCTTTATCAAAATTAAAATCAAGCATTTATTTAATGAGAGCTATAAAAAAAAATATAATAAAATACTCAAAAAAGTTAAATAAAATTGGATTATCTACTCTAAGATCTGGTAATATTTCAGTAAGAGTTGAAAATGGATTTTATATTACCCCTTCAGGATTGAAGTATTCCTCATTAAAAACTAAAGATATTGTTTACGTTAAACTTGATGGAACATTTAACAAAAAACAAAAACCTTCATCAGAATGGAGATTTCATCAAGATATTTATTTGAGAAAAAAAGATGCTAGAGCCATTGTTCATGCTCATTCTACTAATGCAACAGCTATATCGGTTCATAATAAAAAGATACCAGCATTTCATTACATGGTAGCTTTAGCAGGAGGTCATGATATCAAATGCGCCAAATACGCAACTTTTGGAACAAGAGAGCTTTCCAAAAATATATTAAAAGCTTTAAAAAACAGAAAGGCTTGCCTAATTTCTAATCACGGTCAGATTGTATACGACAGTGACTTGCCTAAAGCTTTTGAATTGGCTGAAGAGGTTGAAAATCTTTCTTTACAGTATATAACCGCTTTAAAACTTGGAAAGCCAAAGATTCTTAGTGTAAAGAAAATACAAAAAGTTTTGGCTAAGGCTAAAAATTATAAAAGAGGTTAGTTTCATGACTAAAGTAGGTGAACACATAACTCTAGACATCATTGGGACCAAAAAAGAATATGATCCATCTTTTTACGAAAAGTTGGTTTATAAAATTGCAAAATTAGCAAAAGTAACAGTTTTAAAAATATCAAAATATAAATTTGAGCCCCAAGGTTTTACATTGGTAGCTCTGTTAGCAGAAAGCCATATAAGCTTTCACACTTTCCCGGAAAATGAAATTATAAGCTTTGATTTTTTTACTTGTGGTAAAGTTTCACCATCAGTTGCTCTTAAAGTAATTAAAGAAGAAATAGAACACAAACAAATTATTATTAAGGAATTTAACAGAGATACGATTGATCTATATCATGATAACTATAGTTCACCAGGATTAAAAAAATCTTATGTTGTAAATAAAGTATTAGAAAATTTTAAATCCAAAGCAGGGCAATATATTGAAATATTAGATTTAGAACAGTTTGGAAAAGCTTTATTTATTGATAATGAGATACAAGTTGCTGAGAGTGATGAACATTTATATAGCTCAACCTTTGTAAATTCTGGTCTTAATTTAAATTCAAACAAAGAGAAAGCCGCAATTATTGGTGGAGGTGATGGTGGTGTAGCAAGAGAATGTATTTCACAAAATTTTGGATTTATAGATTGGTATGAATTAGATCACGAGGTTGTTGATGTGTGTGATAAACATTTAAGCAAGATAGGAGAAAAGGCTACAGAAAAAAATTCAGTTAAATGTGTTTGGGGTGATGCATTTGAGAGCATAAAATCGGTCAAAGATAATACATATGATCAAATCTTTGTTGATCTTAACGATGATCAATTTTGTATAGATTTGGCTGCAAAAAATATGTCATCTTTAGAAAGAATATTAAAACCCAAAGGTGTAATTACTGCTCAAGTTGGAAGCCAAGATAAAAAACCAAAACAAGTCGAAAATTGGTTAAATGTTTTTAACAAAAATTTTGGAAATACAAAACTTTCAAGAGTTTACATACCGAGTTTTGATTGTTCATGGAATTTTTCCTCATCAATAAATCATTAATTTTTCTTTTTAAATCAATAAATTTATGAAATAATCTTCTTAAATTTTAGGAGGAAAAAATGAAAAAATTTAAAGTATTGGGATTAGGTATTTTAATATCATCATTTCTAACAATTTCTTCAATTGCAGATCAAATTAAAATTGGAACAGAAGGTGCATATCCGCCTTGGAATTCTAAAGACTCAGCAGGAAATTTGATTGGTTTTGAAGTCGAATTAGCAAATGAATTATGTAAAATAATGAAACATGATTGCACTATTGTAGAGCAAGACTGGGACGGAATGATACCAGCTTTAGTTTCAAGGAAATTTGATGCTATAATGGCTGGAATGTCAATAACTGGTGAGAGAATGAAAACAATAAACTTTTCTCAAGGTTATGCTGATGAAGTTGCATCATTAGCTGTTATGAAAGGATCAAAAAACGAAGGTCTTAAAACAATGTCAGCTATAAATTTATCTGACGTAAGTGCTGATGAACAAGCAACACTAGATGTTTTGACTAAAGCATTCAAAGGTAAAACTATTGGTGTGCAAACAGCAACAATCCACCAGAACTTTTTAGAGTCAGGTTTAATGGGTAATGTAAAAATTAGAACTTACAAAACTCAAGATGAAGTAAACTTAGATTTATCTGCTGGTAGAATAGATGCAGCTTTAGCGGCAGCCGTTGCTTTTACTGACTATGCAGAAAAATCTGGTAAAGGAGTTGTATTGACTGGACCAACATTTGCAGGTGGAGATTTCGGTAATGGAGTTGGTGTAGGTATTAGAAAAGGTGACTCTAAACTTTTAAATGATTTTAATGCAGCAATTGATAAAGCTAGAGATGACGGCATTATTAGTAAGCTTGCTATAAAACATTTTGGTTTTGACGCTTCTATGTAATAAATTATTTATGGGTGGCTATAATTAGCCACCTATATTATGGAACTTCTGTATTTTGGTGATAAGGGTTGGGGAGACGAGTTATTCTTTGCAACCTTAATGACAATTGCGGTTTCAATAACCGCAATGGTAATTGGTTTTATATTTGCCGCTTTATTTACTCCATTAAAATTATCTAATAATAAATTTCTTAACTCTATAGGCAATGCTTACACCACAGTTATTAGAGGTGTGCCTGAACTTCTTGTAATTTATTTATTTTTCTTTGGTGGAAGTGGAGCAATTATGTTTGTTGCTTCTATATTTGGATACAATGATTACATCGAAATTAATGCTTTTTTAACTGGTTCATTTTCGATAGGGATAATATCGGGAGCATACTCGACTGAAGTTTTTAGAGGGGCCTTACAATCAATTGATAAGGGTCAGTTCGAAGCTGCAAAAGTTTTAGGTTTTAATAAAAATATATACTTCTTTAAAATTATTTTGCCTCAAATGCTAAGACTAGCAATACCAAACTTAAGCAATGTTTGGCAAATTACATTAAAAGATACATCTCTCATATCAGTAACTGGTCTAGTTGAAATAATGAGACAATCCTATATTGCAGCTGGCTCGACTAGAGATCCATTATTTTTTTACTCATTTGCGGCAGTTTTATACTTAATTCTCACATTTTTAAGTATGCAATTATTAAACAGATTAGAAATAAAATATAGCAAAGGTTATTAATGGATTTTGAATTAATGGTAAATAGTTTTCCAAAGTTGCTAAATGCTACTTTGATTACCCTTAAACTATTATCTTCATCCCTTATTCTAGGACTTTTTATTGGATTAGGATTTGCAATCATGAGAATGAATAATAATAAAATAATTAATAAATTTGCTTATGGATATTCTTATATTTTTAGAGGGACACCTCTATTGGTTCAAATATTCATAATTTATTTTGGTTTAGGTCAAATTGAATATTTAAGAACAACTTTTTTGTGGGTAATATTAAAAGAACCTTATTGGTGTGCGATAATAGCATTTTCGTTAAATACTGGCGCTTATACATCAGAAATATTGAGATCAGCTTTTCAAACTATAAAACTAGGATATTTAGAAGCTGGAAGAAGCCTAGGAATACCTTCTAAAATTATTTTTACAAAAATACAAATTCCTATTGCAATTAAACAATCTTTACCAGCTTATGGTAATGAAATTATTTTAATGCTTAAAGGAACATCTCTAGCAAGCACAGTCACACTTATGGACTTAACAGGTGTTGCTAAGTATATAATCTCAACAACATTTAAGCCTGTTGAAGTATTTATTGTGGCAGGAGGTATTTACTTGTTTATGACTTTTATAATTCATAATGTAATTAAATATTTAGAAAAAAAATATGGATTTCAAACATGAAAATAGCATGCATACAATTATCAAGTGGAGAAAATTATGATAGTAATTTTAAAGATATTATTAAATATGTATATCAAGCTATAAAAAATAAATCTGATTTAATTATTACACCTGAAACTTCTTCTTTGATGTCTAGTAGTAGAGAAACACTTTTTAAATATTCATTTGAAATGAATAAAGATCCAATTTTGAAGAAAATTAAAGAAGTATCAAAAAAATATAAGAAATGGATTTTACTTGGATCAATTTGCGTTAAGGTTAAAAACAAACTCAGAAATAGATCGATATTAGTTGGACCGAATGGAAAAATTGTAAAATTTTATGATAAAATTAATATGTTCGATGTTAAAATTCCAAATAAAGAGCAACATAAAGAAAGTAAAACTTTTAAAGCAGGAAATAAATTAGTCACTGCCAATTTACCTTGGGGCAAAATAGGTTTTACAATCTGTTTTGATCTGAGATTTCCTGAACTTTATAGGAATTTATCAAAAAAAAATTTAAGCTTTATAGCTGTTCCATCAGCTTTCACAAAGTTTACGGGACAAAAACATTGGATAACACTTTTAAGAGCAAGAGCTATTGAAAATTTTTGTTATATTTTTGCACCAGCTCAAACTGGTAAAAATACTCCTAAAAGAGAAACATTTGGTCATACAGCAATTATTTCACCAGATGGAAAAGTATTAGCATTAAAAAAATTTGGGAAAGGAGTGATATATTCAAAAATTAATCCAAAACATTCCATGGATTTAAGAAAAATAATACCAAGTTTAGTTTAATTTAAGTTAAAAAATTAATTAGTAATATTAATATTTGGTATACTCTTTAATCTCTTTAATTTTAGAACCAGTTTTATTGTTTATTTCTAATTTTAATTTTGCTCTCTCATCGTTTAGGAAGTGAACATCCCTTGATAATTTAATGAATTTTTCTCCAAACTCCGAATTTTTTTCACAAAGTCTCTTATCATCTTCTATTACCCAAAGTTTTGAATTTATTTCTTTTAGCGAGTTATATAAACTTATAATTTCACTGTAATCTTTAATATTTGTATTTAATTGATCTTTTAAAATTTTATACTCATCTTTTATATAATTTAGTTTCTCAGGATCTTTAATTTTTTCAGATTTAATTTCTAAAATCGAAATTTTATCTAACAATTCACCAACTGAAACTTCTACTAAAATTTTATTCATATAAATTTATATTATGTTAAGTTGTTAAAAATATGTCTAACATTCTTGTAATTAAACATGGATCTTTAGGAGATATAGCTCAAGCAAGTGGTGCAATTCAAGACATATCTGACAATCACAGATCTGATAATTTATACTTATTAACAACTAAGCCTTTTATAAATTTATTTAAAAAAAATCATAATTTTAAAGATATAATTTTAGATAAAAGACTTTCTAGATTTAACTTAATTTATTTGTATTTATTAATGAGAAGATTAAAAAAATATAAATTTACAAAAGTATATGATCTTCAAAATTCTAATCGAACAAATTTTTATAAAAAAATTCTTTTTCCTAAATCGGGATTAGATATTTGGTCCTCCACAGAAACAACTTTACCTGAAGGAATTAGTAAAAAACAGTTTGATCAAGATGGAGTTTTAAAAAGATTTGATCATCAGTTAAAATCATCAGGTATAAGCACTAAAAATGTGTTGAAACCTGATTTTTCCTGGAGTTGTGAAGATATAAGTGATTTAAAAACTAAATATAATTTAAAAAAATATATTATTTTATTTCCATTTTCATCTCCAGGCTTAACTATCAAAAGATGGCCTTACTTTAATAATTTAATTGAGAAAATAAATTCACAATATTCTAATGAATTTCAAATTATAGTTGCACCAGGACCAAATGAAATAAAGTTAGCAAGTGAATTTGATGCAGTATGCATTTTAGACAATGGAGTTGCAGTCAATATTTGTAAATTAGCTTCTCTTATTAAAGAAAGTTCATTTGTTGTTTCAAATGATACAGGACCAGCTCATATGGCTGCTCATTTAAATAAGAAAGGTTTAGTATTATTTGGATCTCATACGACTGCAGAAAAAGTTAGCATTGAAACTGAATATTTTAAAGCAATCCAGGTTTCAGATTTAAGCAAACTATCTCCAGAAAATGTTTTTGAAAAACTAAAATCGTCTATTTCTTAAACTTTTCAATTACTTTTAAAAAAACAGGAACAGTAAATAGAATAAACAAAAGTCTAATGATATGATGAAAGGCCACAAAATCTGGCTCTAAATCAAATGCAATAGCAATAACTGCAACTTCATAAATACCTCCAGGACAAAAAGCTAATATCAAAGTCATAAGACTATTCTCTACAAAAAAATTTGCAAAGTATGCTGCTAATAAACCAAGTATTACTAAAATGACTGTAGCAACTATGCTATGAAGAGAGTTATTTGCAATTTCTTTTATAGTTTTGTTTGCAAATCTGCACCCAACGGATGCCCCCAAAACTAACAAACAAAAGTTGATGGTTGTTTCTGGTAACTTATAAGAAGCAATTTCTGTTATTTGTAAAATTCCGCTTGCCACTAAAGTCCCCGATAGTAAAGCAGCAGGAACTTTAATCTTATCAAATATAAATATTAAAATTAATGACCCAACAATTAATAAAGCTAAATTGAAATGATCCTGAGCCATATAATTATAATCATTAATAATTAAAGCCTCTTGATTAGACGAACTCACAATTATAAATGGAAAAACTGTAATAATAATAATTAATCTAATTAAATGAGATGTAGCAACTTGGGACAAATCTGATTTTTCATATTCAGCTAAAATTATTAATGGACCTAATGCTCCGGGTGCTGCAGAAAATATTGATGCTTTTTTTTGATATCCTGAAAATTTCTGTAGATATTTTGAAACTACATAAATACTTATTATTATATAAATAAGCATTATCAAAGTTGTCCATATCCAATCTAACATTTGATTAAATAAATTTTGATCAATATAATTTCCTATATAAAGACCCAGAATTATTAAAACTGAGCTTAAAGCTAAACGAGGCATAATTATTTTAAGACCAGCTAATGCGGCTATTGAAGTTATAATCATAGGTCCGATCATCCAAGCAAGTGGTACATTAAAATAATCAGCGATAATTGCACTTGGTATCGATACTAGAATTACAAGAAAAAATTTCGGTGAAATCAATAATTTAAATTCTTTTTTGTTTATTGGTATATCTCTTACAAAGTTTATCATTATTCTTCATTGACACTAAATCTTAATATATGTTTAATCAGTATAATTATAATTATAATAAGAGAGGAAATAATGAAACTAATTAAAACTTTTATTTCAGTTTTATTTTCTGCAGCTCTTCTTTTTTCATCTACAAGCTCATTTGCGGTTGATAAGTTACACTTCTTAATCGGTGGTGGTGCTGGTGGTGGTTGGGATGGAACTGCTAGAGGTACTGGAGAAGCATTGACTAAAGCTGGCTTTTTAAAAAGCGCATCATTTGAAAATATGTCAGGTGGTGGAGGTGGTAAGGCTTTAGCTTACTTAATAAATAATGCCCCAAAAGATACTGTTTTAGTTCAATCAACACCTTTGGTTTTAAGATCAATCACAAGACATAAAGGATATGTTAAAGGTAGTGGAACTTTATCTTACAAAGATGTTAAACCGATTGCAGGAGTAATTGGAGATTATGGTGCAATAGTAGTTGCTAAAAATTCACCAATTAAAAATTTTAAAGATGCTGTAGATCAATACAAAAAAGATCCAAAATCAATTAAAATGGCTGGTGGATC
Source organism: uncultured Pelagibacteraceae bacterium (assembly GCA_902624535.1). Lineage (GTDB taxonomy): Bacteria > Pseudomonadota > Alphaproteobacteria > Pelagibacterales > Pelagibacteraceae > Pelagibacter. The sequence continues at coordinate 19,665 of CACNYF010000003.1, forward strand.
TGTAAGAGGAAGTATGGACCATTTAATTGGAGCATTAGCATTTCAAGCTGCTGGAGCAAATCCAAATGATGTGATTTACGTTCCTTATGATGCAGGTGGAAAAGCTTTAGCTGGACTTTTATCTGGTGAAACTCAAATTCTTTCAACTGGTTTGGGAGAAGTAATGGGAGCAAGAGACCAAGTTAGAATTATTGGTATTACTGCGCCAAGTAGAGTAGGTGATGCACCTGATGCACCAACTTTAAAAGAGCAAGGTTATGACGTGCAATTTGTTAACTGGAGAGGTTTCTTTGCACCAAAAAGCATGAGTATGAGTGACTACAATAAAATCTCTAAAATGCTTGGCGATGTTCAAAAAACACCAGAGTGGGAAGCGGTTAGAAAAAGAAATGCATGGGTAAATATATATAACCCAGGTTCTAAATTTGATGCTTTCTTAGAGAAACAAACTGTTGAAATGACAGCTCTTATGAAAAAATTAGGAGTAATATAATCTTTCGAGATTATTTAAATTAGAGCAGTGAGAATTAGTCCAACTAAATTTATCTCACTGCTCTTTTTAGTTTTATCAGTTCTTTACTTATATTCAGCTTATAATATTCAAGTATTTGCATTTGATGAAAATGCACCTTTTAATGCTAGAACGTTTCCAATTTATTTAGGTTATGCTGGTATCTTTTTATCTTCGTTAAAAATAATTTTACCTGAAAAAACTACAGTTATTGTTGATCACAAAGTTCTAGATTATAAAAGTATAATTTACTTAATCATAGTTTCAGTAATTTATGGCGCTGTGATTTTAAAAATAGGTTATTTCTTATCAACTTCATTATTTTTAATATCTTCTTATTATTTACTGGGTGAAAGACGTTGGATTTGGATGTTTACATTATCCTTTCCATTTGTTGCTATATTTATGTATCTGCTACATGGAGTTTTAAATATTTATTTAAGAGATCCACTTCTTCAATATTTAGGAATTATAGGATGATTGAGGGAATACTAATAGGTTTATCTACAGCTTTATCTTTTACAAACATACTTATGGTAATGGTCGGTTGTTTTGCAGGGACCATAATTGGAATGTTGCCAGGGTTAGGTCCGATGACTGCAATTGCTTTGATGATACCTATAACTTATGGCTTTGATCCATCAACAGGTTTAATTTTAATGGCAGGAGTTTATTATGGTGCTGTCTTTGGTGGCTCAACATCATCAATATTATTAAATGCTCCAGGTGTACCAGGAACTGTTGCAACTGCCTTTGATGGCTATCCAATGGCACAACAGGGTAAAGCTGGAAAAGCGCTAGCTATTGCTGCTTATAGTTCATTTGCTGGTGGAACTATTTCTGCAATATTTTTACTTATAGCGGCACCAAGTTTATCTAAAGTAAGTTTATCTTTTCAGTCCCCTGATTATTTTGCTCTAATGATTTTAGGGTTAACAGCAATTTCAGCTTTTTCATCAAAAGGCCAATTTTTAAAAGCAATGATGATGGTTATTTTAGGATTAATGCTTGCAACTGTAGGTCAAGACTCTTTATCAGATATTACAAGATTTACTTTTAATAATATGAATTTAACTGATGGAATAAGTTTTGTGCTTATAGTAATGGCAACTTTTGCAATGAGTGAGGCTTTAACAATAATATTTAGAGGAAAAGATCCAAATAGAGCCGCTAAACAAATTTCTTTAACCGAACTAGGTTCAATTAAAGTGAATAAAGAAGAAACAATTAAAATGGCAAAAACAATACCAAGATCATCAATATTAGGTTTTTTAATTGGAGTTTTACCTGGCGCTGGTGCAACGATTGCCTCTTTTTTAGCTTATGGAATGGAAAGAAATTACGTTAACGAAGAAGAGAAAAAGAAATTTGGAAAAGGAAGTGTACATGGTCTTTCTGCTCCAGAAACAGCGAATAATGCTGCGTGTTCTGGATCATTTGTTCCATTATTAACTTTAGGAATTCCAGGAAGTGGTACTACTGCTGTAATGTTAGGAGCGCTGTTAGGATTTGGTATTCAACCTGGTCCAAGACTTTATCAAACTAATCCTGAAATTTTTTGGTCAGTTATAATGTCTATGTATATCGGAATGGTAATACTACTAATACTTAACCTTCCTTTAATTCCATATATTGCTAGAATTTTAGCTGTTCCTAGAAACTTTTTAATTCCATTGATATTATTTTTCTCCGTTACAGGAATTTATTTAATGTCTTTTAATAATTTTGATATTTTTTTGATGATTGGAATTGCGTTAGTTGCAACATTCCTTCGGCTTTATGATTTTCCAATGCCACCCTTAATTTTAGCTTTTGTTTTAGGAGGACTTATGGAGGAAACATTAAGAAGATCGTTGTTGATCAGTGATGGGTCTCCTAGTTTTCTGTGGGAAAGACCAATAACACTTATTATCTTATTGGTAACAACTATTATTGTTGGCTGGCAAATATTTTCAACTTTTAGAAAAAAAAACTAAACGTATATTTTATCAGCCAAACCATAACATAGTGCCGCGCTTAATATCGTTAAAATCCCAGAAGCTATAACTCCTTCACTATTTGTTTTTTCGTTATGGCCAAGTTTATTTATATAAATTGTATAAACCCCTACAAAAAAATAAAATATATTTTGAGCAAAAATTAATGTGAAGAAACCCCAGGTGCCAGTTAATCCATCACTTTTAATGAACATAATATATATAGCAACTAATACTGAGGCTATAAATGGTGCTCCAAAAAATCTAACCATAACAGCTGCTGAATGATCTATATTATATTTATCTAAAAATGATTTAGTACCTATAACAGTTCTAAAAGCGTAAACTGCATAAACAATAAAGTGCAGAATGAAAATAACTAGATAAATTATTCCGTTAAATTTTTCGATCATTTAAAAAACCTTATAAGATTCTCTTATAGCTTTCAATTATCTTGTCCCAGTGAAAATTTTCTGAATGAATTTTGGCTTCTTTGCCTAGATTTAAATATTTACTTTTTTCTAATAAATTATCTATACTTGTATAAATATCATCAAGATTATTTCCATCACATATTAATCCTGTTTTATCATGAATTATGGCATCTGACGCTCCACCGTCTTTTCCACCAATTGAAGGAATTCCGTATTGAGCTGCTTCTATAAAAGAAATACCAAAACCTTCCACTGAAGATTTATAAATTATTGAAGGCATAATAAAAATATTAGATTTTGCAACCAACGCATTTTTAAGTTCGTTTGAAATATCACTTAAAAATACTACATAATTATCAAGTTTTAATTCTATGACTAATTTTTTTAAATTCTCTTCTTCATCACCATATCCAATACATGTATAAGTAATATCAGGGTATTTTTCTTTTAGATTTCTGATTGCCATAATGACTTTTTCATGATTTTTTCTTTTATCAAATCTAGAAACTGTAATTAGTCTTTGTTTTTTTCCTTTAAGCATTTCATCAGCCTGTTTAAGATCATCTTTTGGAATTTCTTCAACTGGATCTACACCAGGATTAATCACTATTAGTCTTCTTTCCTCAACACCGAGATTAATAGCTAAATTTTTTGTAAAATTTGAATTTGCAACAACATGATCTACATTATTTAAAACTTCGAGTACTTTTTTATTTAATCTTGAACCTTTTGGGTGATTAATTTCTTTTGAATGAATTAAACAAATTTTTTTCTTTGGTGACTTTATAAGTTCTAAACTTTTCCAATGATCTGCTATTATACAATTGACATTCTTATTTTCCTTTAAATATTCGTTAATCAACAATGATTTTCTATATTTTCTTAAAAGCTTTACTCCACTAACTCTTTCAATTGTGAAAGAAACTTTATCATCAAATTTTTTATGATCTTCATGATAATCAGCAAATACTTTAACTAAATCAAGTTTAGACAACGATCTAGCCAGTCCCCACATCAGATTTTGCATGCCACCAACGTCGGGTGGAAAAGTTCTAGTTATTATTAAATACATTAATTAGATGACCACTTAATACCACAACCCATACTTGGAAATTGTTCTTCTGGACCTTTACCAGTTTCAGATACTTGCTTCATTGCTATAAACAAATCGCTATCTCCTGATCTTATGGGTTTTAATTCTCTTAATTCTCTTATTCTTCCTCTGTATTGGAGACCAAAATCTTTATCGTAACCAAAAAAATCAGGTGTACAAACAGCATCATATTTTCTTGCAATATCTTGAGTTTCATCAATTAGATAAGGAAAATTAAATTTATGTTTTCTTGCAAATTCTATCATGTTTTCAAATGAATCTTCTGGATAGTTAATTGGATCATTAGAGCATATGGCCACAGATTTAATTCCTAAATCATTTAATTTATTACAGTCTTCAACTACATCTTTAATTATAGCTTTAACATAAGGACAGTGATTACAAATGAACATGACTAATGTTCCATTTTCACCTTTCATATCATTTAATGATATCATTTTATTTTCAGTGGATTTTAATTGGAAATCTTCTGCTTTTTTTCCAAAATCACATATTGGTGTTTTAATTGGCATAGTGTGTTAATATATAAATTATGTTTTACGATTTGGAAGATAAAAAACCAAAAAACTCTGGCGAAAATTGGGTGGCCTCAAATGCAACTGTAATTGGCGATGTTACATTAGAAAATAATTCTAGTGTTTGGTTTAATGCTGTTATTAGGGGTGATAACGAAAACATTCACATTGGAGAGGGATCAAATGTTCAAGATGGTAGTGTTCTTCACACTGATCCAGGCTGTCCTTTAAAAATTGGAAAAGATGTTACTATAGGGCATTTAGTAATGCTACATGGATGTACTATTGGTAATAATAGTCTTATAGGAATAGGGGCAGTTATTTTAAATAACGCAAAAATTGGAAATAATTGTATCATTGGAGCAAAAGCTTTAATCACAGAGAATAAAGAAATCCCAGATAACTCACTAGTAGTTGGAGCACCAGGAAGAAGAATTAGAGAAGTTACAGAAGAAGAAATTAAGAAAATTGCAGAAAACGCCAAACATTATCAAGACAATTGGAAACGATATTCAAAATCAATATTCTAATATGTCAGCAGGATATGTAATTGCACAATTAAGAGTAACCAATCCAGAAAATTATAAAGAGTATATTGAAAAAGTTAATCCAATTGTAAAAAAATTTGATGGAGAATTCTTAGTTAGAAATGGTGAATATCAAATATTTGATGGTGAAACTAAATTTCCAAGAATAATAGTTTTAAAATTTCCAAGTTATGAGAGAGCACTAGAGTGGTATAATTCAGAAGAATACAAACCAATTAAACAAATAAGATTAGATAATTCTGAAGGAACTAATATAATAATAAGGGGATTATGAGAAAAATATTATTTGCATTATTAATTACATTATTTAGTTCATCATTATTCGCATCAGATGAAAAACCAGGTAGATTTTTTGAGGATCAACCAGATGTAACTGATGATTATCAAATTCATTTCATATACATGCTGACAGCCAGTGATAAAGATCGTGAGCTAGATATAAATGGTAAAATTGAAGAATACGCTAACAAAATGAACGCTCTTGTTGAAAAGTTTAGTAAAAAAACAAAAGGATCTTCAGGTGTAAAAAAATATAAATACGATTATCGAAAAGATGGAAAATTAGATGTTACCTTTATAAGGTTAGATAAAAAAAGAAAAGAACTTCATAAACATATAAATAATAATTATCGTGCTTACCTCTGGTTAAATGGATTTAATAATCCAAAAAAAGTTTATTTTACCTTTGCTGATGTAACGAGTGTTGATGGTGGAGAAGGTGGTGTTGGAATGGCATCAATGTTTCTTAAAAATAAACATAATAAAAATATAAATAATATGGTTAAAACAGCTCTTCATGAAGTGCATCATGCGATGGGAGGAGGTTTTGCTTGTGTCCCAGGTATGAATAAAAAAGCTCATTTTTCAAGCGGCCAAGATACTGATGCAAAACATATGTTTTTTGGAAAAGCTTATGTTCATGATGTTGAAGGTTGTCCAAAAGGAGAGGATAGTGTTTATTTAACCCCAACATCAAAAGATCCTTACGATCCTTTTAAGCTAATATGTCTAAATGAATGGGGAAAATATAATCATAAAAAACTTGTTAAACTTAGAGAAAAACAATTGAGCGATCTTAAAAAAGGTAAGTGGAACTACAGGAGTGGTGGATCTGGATGTAAGTTTACTTATTGGGATAGAAACGGCACTGGGGTTATGAAATTATTTAATAACGAACAAGCTAATAGAGAGTATAATAGAGATCCAAAAGGTCATTAAATAATCTAATCTCTTAATGTTAATATTTTAAAAGATAATTTTAATTTAGGGAATTTTTTACTTAAAGTTAACTTAATTTTTTTAAAAGAATCCTTGTGAATTTTCTTTTCAATAGTTGAATTAAATATTTTCTTTCCATTTACTATTTTAGCTGCACCACAATCTTCGTGATTAATTACTATTAATTTATTAATATTATGCAACTTTATTGAAGTTGATAAATTATCCAAAAATGTTGATTGCCATTTTTTAAATTTTTTAGAAGTTATACCAATGGCTGCTCCAGCTATAGTAAATGAGCTATATTTTCCAGTTAATTTTTTTTTCTTTAAATAATTAAAAACTTTTGGCTGAAACCTTGGATCCATACATGACAAAACCATAGCTTCATATTTTTTCATTAAGGTACCAACCAAGTATCTTTACTATTATCAATGTCAAATCTAGCTCTTCTATGACCTTTTGCAGCTAAATATAACCACTCAATAGATTTAATTTTACACTGTATAACAGTAAAGTTTTTATATCCTTCTTCGCTTTGTTCTTTTGTATAATCAAAATTATCTAATTCAGGTTTTAAACCAGATGTTGGAATATTAGACTCTGTACCTGGTCCATTATCTACTAAGTAACATTTACGACTTATATGTTGAGTTTTTTCCCAAGATTGTTTTGTTATATCATTATCGTGATTAATTATTGCTTCAACTTTTAATCTCACCTGAATTTTTTCTTCTTTATCGTAAAATAACATAGATGAATTAGGATTTTTTTCTAATATTTTAATTTTATCAGATCTAATATCACTGTGGAATTGTACTATATTATTTTGTTCATCTGATTTTCTAAGAACAACAATTCTACTTTCAATATTGTCTTCATTTCCACATGAAAATACAGGTATTCTAAAAGGAGAAGATCTATTAGTAACCGCATCATTTAACATTAACCAAATTTTCTTTTTTATTTCGGAAAAATCCTCGTAGTAGGGAACAGCGGTAGACACAATTACTTTTTCTTTTTTAATCTAGCTATTAAACTTGAGCTATCCCAACGGTTTCCACCCATTTTTTGAACTTCAGCATAATAACCATCAACAATTTCAGTTACTGGTACAGGTGAACCATTTCTTTTTGCTTCTTCAATACAAATTTTTAAATCTTTTCTCATCCAATCTACAGCAAATCCATAATCAAATTTATCAGCTACCATAGTTTTATATCTATTCTCCATTTGCCAAGATTGAGCAGCACCTTTTGAAATAGTTTCCATAACTTTATCCATATCTAAACCTGCATTAATTCCAAAATTTACCGCTTCAGATAAACCTTGAACTAAACCTCCTATACACATTTGATTAACCATCTTAGTTAATTGTCCACTGCCTGATGGTCCAATCAAAGTTATTTTTTTACTATAACAATCAATTATTGGCTCTGCATTTTTAAAATCACCATCATCTCCACCAACCATGACAGTTAAAATCCCACCTTCAGCACCTGATTGTCCTCCAGAAATAGGAGCATCTAAAAAACCAAATCCTTTATCTTTTGCGGCTTTATAAAGTTCTCTAGAAATTTCAGCAGACACTGTTGAATTATCTATGTATACACATCCTTCTTTAGCATTATGAAATAATCCATTATCGCCTAAAGTGACTTGTCTTAAATCATCGTCATTCCCAACACAGGTAAAAATAAAATCAGCATCTTTAGCAGCTTCAGATGGTGTATCAGCCATATTACCTTTGTATTCACCAATCCACCTTTCTGCTTTTGATTTTGTTCTGTTAAAAACAGTTACATTATGTCCTGCTTTTGATATATATCCTGCCATTGGATAACCCATTACACCAAGACCTATGAAAGCAACTTTAGAAGTCATATTTTTTTATGTTTAAAAATTTAAGTTTAAAAGTAATTGTATTTGGATTTATATTTACATTTTTTTCAAGCTTTGGACAGAGTTTTTTTCTTGGAATATTTAATACCAGTATAAGAGAAACACTTTCTATTACTCATGGACAATTTGGCTCTATATATGCTGCCGCAACACTTTGTAGTAGTTTATTATTAATTTGGTTAGGAAAAAAGATAGACGATATAAATATTTTTAGATTTTCAATTTATGTAACTTTATTATTATCATTCTCATGCTTTTTCTTTTCAAAAGTTTCTTCAGTTATTATTTTATTTATAGCAGTCTTTTTAATGAGATTTTCAGGTCAAGGAATGATGTCTCATACTGCAACAACAACAGTTTCAAGATATTTTACTAAATCTAGAGGGAAAGCGCTGAGTATATGTTGGTTTGGATTATCATCATCAGAATTTATCTTACCGGTATTGATAGTTTTTTTATTATCATTAACTACTTGGCAAAATATATGGATGATAATTTCCTTGGTTATTTTAATTTTTTTACCTTTAGCATCATATATTTTAGTTAGGTCTGTTAAATTAGACACAAGGGAACAAACAGATGATCAGGAATTTAAAGAAGAAAATATCAAACAATGGAAGCGTATAGAAGTCGTTAAAGATTTTAAGTTTTATGTTGTCAGCATGAATATGCTTGCAATGCCATGGATAGCAACTGGTGTATTTGTATATCAATCTTTTATAACAACCTCAAAAAATTGGGGACCTTTTGTAATCGCACAATCTTTCATGTCTTATTCGGTATTCTCAGTTTTAACTCTTTTAATATCTGGAATTTTAATTGACAAATTTACAAGCCGAAAATTATTGATTTTTATGAACATTCCACTTTTTTTATCTACATTTGTTATAATTAATTTTGATGCCCCAATAACTGCTTTTGTATTTCTTGGTTTAATTGGTATTTCTAATGGATTAGCAAACGTATTAGGATCTTCTACTTGGGCTGAAATTTATGGAGTTAAGCATATTGGTTCAATTAAAGCTCTTACAACAGCCTTAATGGTATTTTCAACAGCTTTTGGTACAGCTTTATTTGGTGTTTTAATTGATATTGGATTTTCTATAGAGAAAATAGCTATAATTTCAGCAATTTATATATTCTTATCATTTGTTCTCTTATTTTTTACTAGAAAGAAATTAAATCCTGTAACAATATAAAATCACTTGATTTTATTTCATTCGAAGTATAAATAATCGCGCATGGCAAGAGTTACCGTTGAAGATTGTATTGATAAAGTAGATAGCCCGTACGAATTGGTGTTGGTTGCAAAAGAAAGAGCCACACAATTAAATTCAGGTATAGAACCTACTTTAGATAGAGACAATGATAAGCACACAGTAATTGCATTGAGAGAAATTGCAGAAGAAACAATTAAAGTTCCAGATTTGACAGATGCAGCAGTCTACAAATTAAGAAAACATGTAGAGCAAGTAGATGACACTGCTGAAGAAGATGAAGATATTGGTGATGATTTTGAAAACCTTTACAAAGGTGAAATTTCAAAAAGTGGTGTACCAATATTACCTTCTAAAAGAGCAAGAAAAATTCCAGAAAAAATCCAAGTTTCAAAAGATGACCTTGCTGAACTGTCTCCGTCTGCACAACCAGATGTTAGTGTAGAAAGTAACGACGATGCTGAAGATGAAGGTGATGTTTCTTTAGATCAAGTTTCTGAAGCTGAGGAACAAGCTTCGGAAGTCTCTAGTGAAGAAGAGACTAACAGTTAATTAAGTAAATTCTTTTAAAATTTTTTCCCTGTGTTCATCTAAGTCAGGTATATCTCCTCTTGATTTTTTATCTTCATAAGAAGACATTTTTATAGGGTTACCTGCTGTTCTAAAATCTCCAACAACTTTATGATAAGCGTTAACTATCATATTTCTTGCTTCGACTTGAGGGTTCTCTACTGCTTCTTTAATATTAAAAATTGGTCCACATGGTATTTTCAATTCTTCCATTTGTCTTACCCAATCTGAAGTATTCTTATTTTTAAGTTGATTTTCAAAAATTTCTTTTAACTCATTCATGTTTTCACATCTAAGTGAATTAGTATTAAATCTTTTATCGGTAATCATCTCTGGTATTTCTAAAACATTACATAGTTTTTCGTACAATTTATCATTACCTGCAGCAATAATAATGTAACTATCTTTTGTTTTAAAAGCTTCAAATGGCGCTATAGAGGGATGTCTTGATCCCATTGGTTTTGGTATTTCATTTTTTGATAAATATCTTGCAATTGCATTTTCTAAAATTGCAATTTGGCAGTCTAGCATAGAAACATCTATAAACATTCCCTTGCCTGTTTTTTGTCTATCATACAAAGCTGCATTAATTCCAATTGCAGTAAAAAGGCCTGCTGTAATATCACCAATTGATGTTCCAACTCTAGTTGGCTCGCTATTTGGATGACCTGTAACACTCATCAGTCCACCCATTCCTTGAACTACCATGTCATAAGCGGGTAATTCTTTTAAAGGTCCAGTCTGACCAAAACCAGATGCAGATGCGTATATTAATTTTGGATATTTTTTACTTACATCTTTCCAACCATATCCCCATTTTTCCAAAGTACCTGGCTTAAAATTTTCTACTAAAATATCTGCTTTAGCTAAAATTTTATCGAAGATTTTTTTGTCATCTTCATTTTTTAAATTAAGTGCAATACTTTCTTTTCCTCTATTGAGTGACATAAAATATGCTGAATAATCTTTAACAAAAGGTCCAAATTTTCTTGAGTCATCACCAATTTCTGGTGCCTCTATTTTTATTACACGTGCACCGAGATCAGACAAGATCATTGTACAATATGGACCCACTAAAACCCTAGTAAGATCAACAACTAATAAATTTTTTAATGGACCATCCATAATAATAAGTATGTCATTTCCTTATATTGACTCTTCCTTTCAAGTTCAATTTAATATCATCATTATAAATAAAAAGGGGAAAACTATGTTAAGAAAAATAACATTATATTTGTCTTCAATAATTTTAGCTTTTTCAATAGTAGGTTCTGCATATGCAGTTACATTAAAAGCAAGTCACCAATGGCCAGGAACACCTAGAGCTGATGGCTCTTTTGACCCACGTCATGAAATGGTACAAATTATTGCTGATGAAGTGAAAAAAGCAAACGTTGATTTAGAAATTAGAATTTATCCAGCTAAGTCACTTTATAAGCCTAAAGAACAGTGGAAACCTATGACTACAGGTCAATTAGATATTTCCGCTTTCCCATTAGCTTATGCATCAAAATTCCATCCAGAGTTTGATGCTACATTAATGCCAGGAACTGTAAAAAATCATGATCATGCATTGAGATTTAATAAAGGTCCAATGATGACAGAGATTAAAAAAATAATCAGTGATGCTGGTGTTGTAGTATTATCTGATGCATGGCTAGGTGGTGGTTTTGCATCAAAAACTAAATGTATCAAAAATCCAAAAGATGCTAAAGGACAAGTGATGAGAGCTGCAGGAAAAGCTTTCAATCAAATGTTAGAGGCTGCTGGTGCAGGTATTCAAAGTATGCCATCATCTGAAATTTACACTGGATTACAAACTGGTGTATTAACAGGTGCAAATACTAGCTCAGGAAGTTTTGTAAGTTACAAAATTTACGAACAAGTAAAATGTGCAACTCCTCCAGGGAAATTTGGTTTATGGTTTATGTATGAGCCAATTTTAATGTCTAAGAAAAGCTACAATGCTTTAAATTCAAGCCAACAAGTGGCTTTAATGAAAGCTGGAAAAGTTGCTGAGAAATATATGACAGCTCAAGTAGAAAACTTAGATAAAAAGTTTGAAGAAGCATACAAAGCTGCAGGTGTTAAATTAGTGTATATGGATGCTGATGATCATGCTGCTTGGGTTGATATTGCAATAAAATCATCTCACAAAGCTTTTGCTGAAAAAGTTCCAGGTGGCGATAAGCTAATGGAAATGGCTTTAGCAGTTAAATAAAATAATATATAAAGAACCCCTATTTATTCTCTATAAGTAGGGGTTTTTTTATGAAAGAAAAATACTTAAAATTCTGTGATTATATTGCAAGAGCTTGTGGTGCTTTTGCTGTATTAGCTTTACTTTTATCAATTCTTGTTATTGTAGAATTAGTTTTTGAAAGATACTTTTTTCAAAGAGCAATAACGTGGCAAACAGAACTTGTCACAATGCTTCTAGTTGCTTCAACATTTATAGGTAGTGCTTACGTTTTAAGTGAAAAAGCTCATGTTAGCATGGAGTGGATTTACGATTTTTTATCAAAAAAAAATATTTTAAGACTTAAAATTTTTACCTCATTAGTCAGTTTATTATTCTTTTTAATTTTATTTTACTTTGGTTTTTTAATGGTTGAGGAAGCGTTTACTAAAAATTATTCAACAGGAACAGTTTGGGACCCTCCTTTGTGGGTACCATATTCTTCAATGATGATAGGGGCTGCGTTAATGATTTTACAATATATAGCAGAGATAATTAAGCTTGCAGACGAAAAGGATACTAACTAATGGATCCATTAATAATTGCAATAATCGTTGCTGTTTTTACCTTGATAGTTTTATTTTCGGGAATACCAATTGCCTTTGGTTTAAGCTTTGTATCAATAACTCTTTTAGTTGCTTTTGAAGGTTTCCAAATGCTAGATGTTTTTGCTGAAACTTTCTATGCAGGATTAAATTCGTTTGTTCTACTTTCAATACCAATGTTTATTTTAATGGGAATGGCAGTAGCAAATTCTCCAGCAGGAAAAGATTTATATACAGGATTGGACAGATGGTTATGGAGAGTACCTGGAGGTTTAGTTATTTCTAATATAGGAGCTTGTTCAATTTTTGCTGCACTAAGTGGATCAAGTCCTGCGACTTGTGCTGCAATTGGCACCATGGGAATTCCTGAAATGAGAAAACGAGGATATTCTGATCAAATTGCAACTGGAACTATTGCAGCTGGCGGAACATTAGGAGTTTTAATTCCTCCAAGCATTGTTCTAATAGTTTATGGAATTGCGACTGGAACATCCATTGGAAGATTATTCTTAAGCGGATTGATACCAGGATTTATGCTTGCAGGTATGTTTGCTATCTGGGCACTGATACACAGTTATTTTATAGATAAAGACTCTGCCAAAGCTCTAAAGAATAGAACACCCCCAACTTTCAAAGAAAAAATTGAAGTTTTACCAAGGATACTTCCTTTCTTAGCAATCATAGCTGGTGTTTTATATGTTTTATACGGAGGTGTTGCCACTCCATCAGAAGCTTCAGGAGTTGGAGCTTTTTTAGTTTTTGTTTTGATTGCAGTTGTCTACAAAATTTATCAACCAAAAAAAATATGGAATATTGTTAAAGTATCCATGAAAGAAAGTGTGATGATAATGTTTATCATCGCAGCATCTTATCTATTTGCATTTACATTATCACAACTTTACGTAACTCAATCATTAGCTCAAAGCATGGTAGAGATGAGTTCTAATAAATGGGTAGTATTTATTTTAATAAATATATTTCTGTTGATTGCAGGTTTCTTTTTACCTCCAGTTGCCGTAATTGTTATGACTTCAGCAATATTATTGCCAGTTATAACTCAACTTGGATTTGATCCGTATTGGTTTGCAATTGTATTTACAATTAATATGGAAATTGGCCTTATTACTCCACCCGTTGGATTAAACCTTTATATAATCAAAGGTATAACACCAGATGTTAGTTTGTCAGAAATCTTAAAGGGATCCATACCATTTATGATAATTATGGCCTTAGCTATATTTATTTTGTGTGTTTTTCCTGAGATTGTGACCTGGTTGCCTGACAAAATAATGGGAAAAAGTTTAGGTTTTTAATATATAAAAAATACCATGCTAAATATAAAAAGAATATTCGAGACGATTGCTGATGCTGGTCAAAAAATTTTAGAGAAAAATTCTTTAAGAAAATTCTCAAAGAAGAGGGATCTGATCGAGTTATGTGATGATTTGCTTTCATCAAAGGGAGCAGCATTTGGAATTACATTAGCAAGAGATATTTTGTTTCGATATCATAATTTATCTAATGAAGATAAATTAAAATTCTTACTTCATGTAAATGAAAAATACAAACCTGATACAGCAAATATTGATAAAGCTATTAAAGACTATACTGAAAATAAAAACAGTAGATCAATTTTAAATTTATCAAGAATTACATCAGGAATTAGAAAAGAATTGTTTGTTAGACTAAACATGGCACCAAATGGAACTGCTGAGATTGTTTCTTTGAGAGAAGATCTACAAATGTTTTTATTAAAAAATCCTGAATTAAAAGAATTAGATTATGATTTGATTGATATTTTTAAAAATTGGTTCAATCCTGGATTTTTAAAATTAAGAAAAATAACTTGGGACACAAAAGCTGCAATATTAGAAAAATTACTAAAATATGAAAAAGTTCATTCGATGAAAGATATGAATGAATTGAAGATTAGATTAGGTGAAAATAGAAGATTTTTTGCATATTTTCATCCAGCATTAGAAGATGAGCCGATAATTTTCGTTGAGATTGCATTAACTAAAGGACTAGCTAAATCGATACAAGAATTGACAAGACCTAATGATGGAAAAAAAGAAGATTATGATACAGCTACTTTTTATTCAATTAGTAACTGTCAAGAGGGACTTTCAAGAGTAACATTAGGTAATTTTTTAATCAAAAGAGTTGTATATGAATTACAAGAAGAGTTACCTGATGTAAAATATTTTGGAACTCTATCACCCATACAAGGTTTTGCTGATTGGGTTAAATCATCAGAAAATGAGAAAATAAGTGAGGTCGTTCAAAAAGATAATTTTGTAAAAGTTGAGTTTTTAAAGTCATTAGATCTTAAAATTGGAGATAGAAAATTTATTGATAATAAAGATTTACTTACAAAACTTGCTTTAAATTACTTGGCTGTACAAAAAAATGATCTAGGTTTTCCCATTAATGATGTTTGTAGGTTCCATTTAAAAAATGGAGCTGAAATTGATGATATAGTAATTAATGCCAATGTTTCTGATGTAGGTTTTAAAAGATCGTTTGGAATAATGGTTAATTATAAATACGAACTTGGAAAAATTGAGCAAAATCATCAAGAGTATGTAAACGAAAAGAAAATTAATATATCAAGCAAACTTAAAAAATATGTCTAGATTAAATAGAACTGTTTCTGTTGCTCCTATGATGGATTGCACAGACAAACATGAAAGATTTTTCTTAAGACTAATTAGTAAAAACGTACTTCTCTATACTGAAATGATTGTCTCAGAAGCTATTGATAGAGGAGATAAAAAGAAACTATTAGAATTTGATATGAGGGAAAAACCTGTAGCTTTGCAGCTTGGTGGTTCTTCTCCAAAATTGTTAGCAAATGCAAGCAAAACTGGTGAAAATTTTGGTTATGATGAAATAAATTTAAATCTTGGTTGTCCAAGTAAAAAAGTGCAGAAAAATAAATTTGGAGCTTGTCTTATAAAAGAACCAAATTTAGTAGCTGATTGTTTAAGTGAAATGGTTAATGCAACTTCACTGCCAGTTACTGTGAAGACTAGAATTGGTTATGATAATGTAGATCATTATGAGAACTTATACAATTTTGTAAATATTCTAAAAAGAACTGGAGTAAAAACATTTATCATACATGCAAGAAAAGCTATGTTAGGCAAGTTCACACCAAAACAAAATTTAAATATTCCACCACTAAAATATGATTACGTGTATAAACTTAAGAGAGATTTTAGTGACTTAGAAATAATTATAAATGGTGGAGTAACTTCTGTCTCAGAAGTTGAAAACCATTTAGAAAAAGTTGATGGTGTTATGATAGGAAGGTCAGTTTATCACTCTCCATATTTATTAGCAGAAATCGAAAATCAAATATTCAATAACTTTGATGTTTTAAGTAGGCAAGATATAATTGAAAAACTGATCGTATATGTAAAACAGGAGATAAAAAAAGGAACTAGATTAAATCAGATTATGAGACATACATTAGGTTTATTTCATGGTCAAAATGGATCGAGTTATTGGAAGCGTTATTTGAGTGAAAATATGTGTGTAAGAGATGCAGATATTAGTAAAATTGATCACATTATGGATAAAGTAAAGCCAAACTCTCAAAATATATCAGCAGGACAGATTGACTAATAGTTTGTTAGAGATAAACAATTTCTATTTTATTTTTATAATGTTGTTGGCTGCTATACCTGTTGGATTTTTTGCAGGCTTTTTTGGCATTGGTGGTGGATTAATTTCTGTTCCTTTCTTATTTTTTTTATTTGAAACATATGGAGTAGATAGAGATTACATTATGCACCTTTCTGTTGGAACTGCTTTTTCAATAATTATTCCAACATCTATTGCTTCAGTTATGACACATAGTAAATACAAAGCTGTTGATTTTAATATTTTAAAAAATTATGGAACTTTTGTAATTTTTGGAGTTTTGGCAGGCACTTATATGGCCGCTTTAATGAATACACAAAAATTATTACTTTTTTTTTCAATAGCTGTATTTTTTTTTGGAGCTTATCTTTTGCTATTAAGTGAAAATAAAAAAAAAGTTGTAAAAAAATTTGACTTATTACCTAGAATAATATGTGGATTTATTGCAGGATTTATATCTGCCCCCATGGGAATAACTGGTGCAATGATGAATGTTCCTATATTGAGATATTTTGGCTATTCTATTAATCTTGCAATAGGGAGTTCAGCTGCGATAGGGTTTATAATAGCCTTATTTGGATCAATAGGTTTTTTTACATCAGGAATAATATTAGATATTAAAATACCTTACAGTATTGGTTTTATTAATATTCCAGCTTTTCTAATTTTTGTGCCAGTTACCACATTTATGGCTAGGGTAGGCGCCAAAACTGTTCAGAAATTAGATAAACCAAAAACCCAAAGATTATTTGGTATTTTTTTATACGTGGTTGGACTTTTATTTCTTTACAGGTATCTGGAGACTTAAGACGAGGTGGTTTCAGTCTCCCTCCGCCACCTCAGTTACATATTAATCGATTCTCTTTAATTTTCTTAACTCTTTATGGTTGAATTTTAGATTTTTTGATCGTAATCCCCAACTTTACCAGTTTGCTGAAGTAAATTATCAATAAAATCAAAAACTTTCATTTTTCTGCCTTCTGAGGTAGGGCTTTCAGTAACTACAACTAAAGAGGGTTTATTCGAAGATGCTCTTATTAATCCCCAAGACCCATCATTAAAAGAAAATCTTATTCCATTAACAGTTAATATCTCTGTAATTTCTTGACCATCTACTTTAGTTTTATTTTCTTTAATATTTGTAATTTCTTTAACTAAATTCTCAACTACTTCATATTTTTCATTATCTCTACAATAAGGAGCCATAGTTGGGCTTTGATAAGTTATTGGTAGTTCAGCAATTACCTCACTCATTTTTTTTTTATTTTTATCAAGTAACTTACAGACCTGTATTGCTGAATTTATTCCATCATCATAGCCATACCCTAGAGGTTTATTAAAAAAGAAATGACCACTTTTTTCAAATCCAGCTAAAGCGTTATCGGTATTTACCTTCCTTTTGATGTGAGAGTGACCAGTTTTCCAATAAATTGTTTGACATTTATTTTCTTTTAATACTTTGTCATTTGAATAAAGTCCTGTCGATTTTACATCAACAATAAATTTACTATTTTTGTGATCTTTTGAAAGATTTCTAGCAATTAATAGCCCTATTTTATCTGAAAAGATTTCATTACCTTTGTCATCGATAACCCCAACTCTATCTCCATCTCCATCAAAACCAAATCCTATGTCTGCGTTATTGTTTTTTACAGCTTTTGAAATTGCATGTAACATTTCTAAATCTTCAGGATTTGGGTTATATTTTGGAAAAGTCCAATCAAGTTCACAATCAAGTTCAATTACTTCGCACCCAATACCTCTTAAAATTTCTGGTGCAAATATTCCCGCTGTTCCATTGCCACAAGCAACTACTGCTTTAATTTTTTTATTTAATGGGTTTTTTGTTATTAAATCATTTTTATAAATATTCTGAAAACCATCAATTTTTTTTACATTACCTTCACCATTAATAAAATTTTGATTTAGAGTAATATCTTTTAATTCTTTCATTTCTTCTGGTGCATGAGTTAATCCTTTTTTGATGCCCATTTTTACACCTGTCCAACCATTTTCATTATGACTAGCTGTAACCATTGCAATTGCATCTGAGTCTAAATTAAATTGTGCAAAGTAAACCATGGGCGATAATGACAATCCTATATCTTCAATATTACATCCAGTAGATATCAAACCTTCTTTTAATTTTTTTTTAATATGTTCGCTGTAAGACCTGTAATCTTGGCCTATTATAATTCTAGGATTGTTTTTTTTTGTATGTTTAATTATTTGAGTTCCAAGACCTTTACCAAGTTGAACGATTCCCTCATCATTGATGTCTTTTTCGTAAACCCATCGTGCGTCATATTCCCGAAAACCGTATGGATCAATTTTTGCTGAATATTCCATGTGGATATATGTACATTTTTTTAAAATTTTTATTGATAAATATTTCCTAAGTTCTATAAATGTTCTATTGATTTACTATTTATATAGTATATGAAGTAAATCTACACACAACATCTAGTAATTTGCTAGATTTTTTGATAAAAAAGGGAGTTTAATGAACAAAATATTGTCTCAGGCAATCAGGAAAGCTGTCTCTGATTATAAACCAGCGGAAAAAATCAGCAACAATGACAAAAGACCAGACTTATTTTCACTAAATAACAACACAGAGTTGTTTCAAAATTCAAAAGGGATAACTATAAAAATTGATAGATCTAGAGATAACAATTTAACAGATTTTGGAAGAGCAACATTAAGCGATAGATATCTTGGGGAAAACGAGTCTTTCCAAGATTTATTTGCAAGAGTTGCAAGTCATTATGCAGATGACAACTTACACGCGCAAAGACTTTACAACTACATAAGTAACTTATGGTTCATGCCAGCAACACCGGTTTTATCAAATGGTGGAACTAAAAGAGGTTTACCGATTTCTTGTTTCTTAAATGAAGCAGGGGATAGCTTAACTGGGATATTAGATCTTTGGAGCGAAAATGTTTGGTTAGCTGCTAAAGGTGGTGGTATTGGAAGTTACTGGGGTAATCTAAGATCTATTGGAGAAAAAATTGGTAGAGTTGGAAAAACTTCAGGAATAATTCCTTTTATTAAAGTTATGGACTCTTTGACAATGGCAATTAGTCAAGGCTCTTTAAGAAGAGGATCAGCGGCATGTTATCTCCCAATTGATCATCCAGAAATAGAAGAATTTATTGAAATGAGAAGACCAACAGGTGGTGATCCAAATAGAAGATCATTAAATTTGCACCACGGTGTTTTAGTTTCAGATGCATTTATGAGAGCTGTTGAGCTAGATGAACAATGGGCATTAAAAAGTCCAAAAGATCAATCAGTTCAAGCAACTGTTTCAGCAAGAAATTTATGGATAAGATTATTAACTGCTAGAATTGAAACTGGAGAACCTTATATTGTTTTCATTGATACTGTTAATAGAATGATACCCCAACATCACAAGCTCGCTGGTTTAACTGTTAAGACATCTAACTTGTGCAGTGAAATAACTTTACCAACAGGAATTGACAAAGAGGGTAGAGATCGAACAGCAGTATGTTGTTTGTCATCTTTAAATTTAGAAACTTATGATGAATGGAAAGATGATGAAAATTTTGTTCCTGATGTAATGAGATTTTTAGACAATGTATTAACTGACTTTACTGAAAAAGCACCAGAGTCATTTAGCGATGCAGTTTATTCAGCATTGAAAGAAAGAAGTGTTGGTCTGGGTGTCATGGGACTTCATTCATTCTTTCAACAAAAAATGATTCCTTTTGAGTCTGTGATGAGTAAAGTTTGGAATAAAAAAATATTTGAAAGCATCCAAAAACAGGTTGACCAAGCTTCAAAAGATTTGGCCGATGAAAGAGGAGCATGTCCAGATGCAGCTGATTATGGTATTAATGAAAGATTTTCAAATAAGACAGCTATAGCTCCTACTGCTTCAATTTCAATTATTTGTGGTGGAACTTCCCCAGGAGTTGAACCAATTGCAGCAAATAGCTACACTCACAAAACTTTGTCAGGATCTTTTAATGTTAGAAACAAATATCTATCTAAGCTTTTAGAAAAACATGGAAAGAATGATGATGAAACTTGGTCAAGTATTACTACTAATCAAGGTTCAGTTTCTCATCTTGATTTTTTAACACAACAAGAAAAAGATGTATTTAAAACAGCTTTCGAGTTAGATCAAAGATGGATAGTTGATCTAGGTGCTGATAGAACACCTCACATTTCACAAGCACAATCGATAAATATATTTATACCTGCAGATATTCACAAAAGAGACCTGCACCAAATTCATTTCCAAGCATGGAAAAAAGGTTTGAAAAGTCTTTATTACTGCAGATCTAAATCAATACAAAGAGCGGAAAATGTAAACGACGCAAGATCTACAGATGTAACTGCTAATGTTTACAAATCTAAAAAACAAGAAAATCAACAACCAGAATACGAGGAGTGTTTATCATGTCAGTAGAAAATCTAAAAGAAACAAAACAAAAAGTTATTGAACCAAAAAAAATGGGTTTATTAGTAGAGAATCCAGTGTACAAACCTTTCAGATATCCATGGTGCTATGATGCATGGTTAACTCAACAAAGAATTCACTGGTTACCAGAAGAGGTACCACTCGGTGATGATGTTAGAGACTGGCAAAAAAATTTATCTGAGTCAGAAAAAAATTTATTAACTCAAATCTTTAGGTTTTTCACCCAAGCAGATGTAGAAGTTAATAACTGTTATTTAAGACATTACACTTCAGTATTTAAACCAACCGAAGTTTTGATGATGATGACAGCATTTGCATCTATGGAAACAGTTCACGTAGCAGCTTACTCTCATTTATTAGATACCATCGGCATGCCAGAGTCAGAATATTCTGCGTTCATGAAGTATAAAGAGATGAAAGATAAATATGATTACATGCAAAATTTTAATGTAAATTCAAAAGAAGATATTGCAAAAACTGTAGCAGTATTTAGTGCATTTACTGAAGGCCTTCAGCTGTTTGCAAGTTTTGCAATTTTATTAAACTTTCCAAGACATAACAAATTAAAAGGAATGGGTCAGATAGTTACTTGGTCGGTAAGAGATGAAACTCTTCATTGTAATTCTATGATAAGAATTTTTAAAGAATTCATTAAAGAAAACCCAGAAATATGGACACCTCAACTTAAAAAAGAGCTTTACGAAGCTTGCAGAACAATCATAGAGCATGAAGATGCTTTTATAGATTTAGCTTTTGAAATGGGTCCAATGCAAGGTTTAACTGCACAAGAAGTTAAGGATTATATAAGATTTATTGGAAATAGAAGGTTAACGCAGTTAGGTCTTGAGCCGATATATGACATCCAAAAAAATCCATTGGGATGGTTAGATACAATGTTAAATGCAGTAGAACATATGAACTTTTTTGAAGGAAGGGCTACTGAATATTCAAAAGCATCTACACAAGGTAGCTGGATAGACGCATTTAGTTAATCAAAAACACATGTGCGGAAGAAAGATAGTTGAATGGGCACAAGTGACGACTTCTATTTAAAAAGAAGATCTGTTTTAGTAAGAAAGATGTCTAATAAAGACATCCCCAAGGCCGATTTAGATAAAATTTTAGCAGCAGGGATAAGGGTACCAGATCATGGTGCCCTCAACCCTTGGAAAATAAAAGTAATAGTTGGTGAAAAGTTAAAAACATTAGATGAAGAAATTATTCTTAATGAATATAAAAGACAAAATCCAGAGGCAGATCAATCACAATTAGATATAGAGTCTAAAAGACTTCAAAGAGCAGGGGCTGTTTTAGCAGTAATATCTTCACCTGTAGAACATCCAAAAATACCAGACTGGGAAATGAGATTATCTTCAGGAGCTGTTTGCATGAACCTACTATCTTGCGCACAGTCAATGGGATATGCAGCTCAATGGCTTACTGAATGGTATGCTTATAACGAAAAAATGCTCCAATATTTAGGTGGAGATCTAAATAAAGACCGTATAGCAGGGTTTATCTACTTAGGTCATAAAACAGAGGAACCAAACGAAAGAAGAAGACCAGATCCTCAGAAAGTTATATCTTATTTATAAATATGTTTATAGCAATGAACAGATTCAAAATTATTCCTGGAAAGGAAAACGAATTCGAAAAAGTTTGGAGAGAGCGAGATACTCATCTCAGTAAGGTACCTGGTTTTAAAGAATTTCATTTAGTTAAAGGAGAAAAAACTGATGAATTTTCCTTATACGCTTCACATAGTATTTGGAATTCAAAAGCTGATTTTATTAACTGGACTAAATCTGAAGCATTTAAGTTAGCTCATAAAAATGCAGGTCAACACAAAGATCTATATTTGGGGGCACCAAATTTTGAAGGTTTTGAAGTAGTTTTATAAACTCTTTGCTAATTTTCTAACCCTTTGCATATGTTTATCAAAAACTTTTTTTTCCATATTAGGTAATACTGAATAAAATCTAATATATTTAGTTTTTAAACCACCTAATTTGAAAACGATTTTCTTTATTCTTCTAAAAGGAATATTATCAAATATAGAGAAGCTTTGATAACTTATCATTGGCCCTCCATATGTAATAGATACAATTCCAAGCTTACCCTTCATGGCACCTGGTACAGGATAACCATAATTTTTAAAATACTTATTCCCTGGAATTAAAGATCTATAAGAAAAGAACCATTTTGGATGCAATACCCAATCAACCCAATTTTCTAAAATTGCATTTAACCTTAAATTATGACAACTACCAATTAACATCATAACGTCACATTCTTCTAATCTTTTTCTATAATCTAAAACTAGTTTAGGTGGGGGGTTTACATTTTGATTATAAAAAGGAAGTTGTTCTTTTTCTTCAAAAAGGTTAAGTAAATCAATAGTGTGGCCTAGTTTTTTTGCTTCTTCTATAAATGTATCTCTAATTGCAGCATTGAATGAATTGTTAGTGTTATGATGGCCGTAAGCAATAAATATTTTTTTCATATAGACAGATATGTCTTAAATTTTTTCTTTTTCTTTTTCATCCTCCTCTTCAAAAACTTTTTTATTTTTTTTAGCATTTAAAATATCTGCAAAACTATGGTTAACATCTCTATGTCCAGCCTCATCATCTCTAATAACTTTTACAACTTCTTTCAATCTAGAATTTAATGGAAGATTCCAATAATTTATTGCTATTTCTGGCGCTTTAATATTTTCAATTTTTCCCGCCTCTATTTCATTTAAATATTCTGTATAACTAATTACTGCTTCTTCTTCAAAATACCCAACAATTCTATGAGCAGTTTTTTGTGAAATTAAATATATAAATAGATACATCAAAATAAATATGAATTGTGCGATCATTATAATAAATCTTTCAATTAATGTAGGTTGAGCAATTTTGATAAAAGTCATTAAATGCATTCTTTCATTTGCGGCTTCATCAAGAAGAATTTTAATCCAACCTTTGTCATCTTGCATTTTTCTTAAAGATTTTAAATGTAACAACATTCCTGCTACCATGCCTGGTACCGCAGCAACAGTTTCTAAAACTACAGCTCTATGCCCATATTTTTTTTTAAAAAAGGTATCAGCTAAGAATCTTAAAAATTTTGTAAAAGCAAAAGCAATCTTATCACTTAAATCTTGGGGTTTATGATGCCTGTTTAAATTTTCCATACATTATATATGGCAATAATTAAATATTTTTAAATGGGTAAAATTAGACCTATCTTTGGTTTAAAAGCATTACTTTTCTATATTTACTGCCTTTATATTTGGCGAGTGGTCTAATTAATTTATTTGATGCATGTTGTTCCATTATGTGTGCTGACCATCCGGTAATTCTAGAAATTACAAATATTGGTGTAAAGAAATCAGTATCAAATCCCATAAGATGATAAGTAGGTCCAGTTGGGTAATCTACGTTTGGATGAATATTTTTTCTACTAATCATTACTTTTTCAACAATATCGTAAATCTTTAAAAATTTTTTATCTTTTTTAATTTTTGCAACTTTTTTAAAGTACTCTTTCATGGTTGGAACTCTAGAGTCTCCACTTTTATAGACTCTGTGCCCAAAACCCATCACAACCTCTTTTTTCTTTAATGCGTTATTGATCCACTTTAATGCATTCTCAGGTTTTTTGATTTTATTCATCATATGCATTACTTCTTCATTAGCTCCACCATGTAATGGTCCTTTTAAACTAGCTATGGCACCTGTTATAGCGCCATGAATATCAGATAAACTACTTGTTATAGTTCTAGCTGTAAAAGTTGAAACATTAAAACTATGTTCTGCATATAAAATTAAAGATACATCAAATGCTTTTACAATTTCTTTTTGTGGAACCTTTCCAAAACACATATAGAAAAAGTTTTCTGCAAAAGTTAGTTCTTTTTTTGGTTTAATAATCTTTTTACCTTTTCGAATTCTGTAAAATGCTGCTAAAGCAGTTGGGGTTTTAGCTAAAATTCTCAAAGCTTTTCTAGTATTTGCTTCTTGAGAATTATCTGTAGTTTCTTTATCTTCTAATCCCATAACACTCACTGCCGTTCTAGCAACATCCATAGGATGAGATTTTTTTGGCATGTGTTTAATTATTTCGTAGAGATTTTTTGATAAATCTCTATGTCCTCGCTCAATTTTTTCAAATTGTCTTAGTTCAATACTATTTGGTAAATCGCCTTTTAAAATAAGATATGCAGCTTCTTCAAATCTACAAAATTCACATAGGTCTTGAACAGCATAACCTCTATAAGTTAATGAGTTAATTTCAGGCATAACTTTAGAAACTTCTGTTTCATCAACAACAATTCCTAATAAACCTTTTTTTACTTCTTCACTCATTATTCATGACCCTCTGTACTAAAATTATATATCTTTTCGTCTAAAGAGTTATATTTTTCATACTCAACTAGATCATATAATCTTTTTCTGGTTTGCATCTTATCTATAATATTATTTTGATGTCCATCCGCAAAAATGGCACGCAGACCATCCTCAACACTTTTCATCGCTAATCTCTGAGTAGTCACTGGATAAATTACAATATTGTAACCAAGCCCTTCCAATTGTTTAAAATCTAACAACTTCGATTTACCAAACTCAGTCATATTAGCTAAAAGATAACAATTTAATGATTTTCTAACTTTTTCAAACTCAGACTCATCTTTTAATGCTTCTGGAAAAATAATTTCTGCACCTGCATCAACATAAGATTTGCAACGTTCAATCATTTTATCAATACCCTCTACACTTTTAGCATCAGAACGTGCAATAATTTTAAAATTGTTATCTGATCTTGCTTCTACACATTCTTTAATTTTTTTCGTCATATCCTCTTTTGATATCAATTCTTTATTTTCTAGATGACCACACCTTTTCTGTTCTATCTGATCTTCTAAATGAATTGCTGAAATACCAAAATTTTCAAATGTTTGAACAGTTTCTTTACAAGATTTAAAACCTGTATCGACATCGACAATTGTTGGAAGATTTGTAACACGTGCAATTTGCTTTGATCTATTGCTCACATCATTAAGGGTTGTTAATCCTATATCTGGATAACCTAAATCATTAGACATAACACCTCCAGATACATAAACTCCATCGTATCCAATTTCTTCAATAACTTTTGCTGTTAATGGATTATATGCACCAGGTATTCTTAAAATTTTATTAGATTTAAGTTTATTATCTAAATTAATTCTTTTTTCTTCAGGTTTTTTTTCAACAAAGTGCACTAAAATATTCCTCTTTTATTATTCGATTTTAAATATCTTTTACTTACTTCAATATTTAGTTTTGTAAGCTGATTATTTTTTAATTTTTTTAAATTTTGAACATCTTTTAAAAATCTATCGCTTTCTTTTTTTGAAATTATATTTTCTGTTAAAATTTTAAATTTATTTATATAATCTATTCTTTCAAAAGGTCTATTGCCGTAGGGATGAGCATCTGCTCTTTCTAATTCTTCAATTACTTTTTTCCCATTATTTAATGTTACAACAACCCTTGCACCAAAAGATTTCTTTTTTGGATCAGGATCATGATATTTCTTCGTCCATTTTTTATCCTCATGAGTTTTAATAGATCTCCATATTTTAATTGTGCTTTTTTTGTTAGCTCTCTTTTTAGTATAAGACTTTACATGATGCCAATCTGCATCTTCTAAAGCTACTGCAAAAATATACATTATTGAGTGATCTAAAGTTTCTCTACTTGCATTTGGATCCATTTTTTGTGGATCATTAGCTCCAGTTCCTATTACATAATGAGTATGATGGCTTGTATATATATCTATTTTTTTAATTGTATTTAAATTATTAATTTTTTTATTAAGTGACTTTGCAATATCAATTAATGCTTGAGCTTGATATTCTGCAGAATACTCTTTTGTATATGTTTCAAGAATAGCTTTCTTTTCTTCGTTTTTTTTAGGTAAAGGAACAAAATATTTAGCATTTTTTCCATCTAATATCCTTGCAATTACACTGTCTTCACCTTCGTAAATAGGACTTGGAGCTCCTTCACCTCGCATGGTTCTATCAACAGCTTCAATTGCTAATTTTCCTGCATGAGCTGGAGCATATGCCTTCCAACTTGAAATCTCACCTTTTCTTGATTGTCTTGTTGAAACACTTACATGTAATGCTTGTTGAACAGCTTGATAAATAGTTTCTGTATTTAATTTTAACATTGATCCAATGCCAGCAGCAACACTTGGTCCTAAGTGAGCGATATGATCGACTTTATGTTTATGAAGACAAATAGCTTTTACAAGATTAACTTGAATTTCATAAGCAGTTATAATTCCTCTTAATAAATCATTTCCATTTTTTTTTAATTGTTGTGCGACTGCTAATAAAGCAGGAATATTATCACCAGGATGGCTGTAATCAGCCGCTAGAAATGTATCATGAAAATCTAATTCTCTAACAGCAGTTCCATTTGCCCACGCAGCCCATTCACAATCAAATTTAAGTTTTGAATTTATGCCAAAAAGATTAGCTCCATTTTTTCTAACATGCTTTTTTGCCATTTCTCTTGCAGATATTACAGGTCCTCTATTTAAGGAAGCTATAGCAACAGAAGCGTTATCAATAATTCTATTAATAACCATTTCTATTGAATTTTTATTTAATTTAGCATTATCACTTGCTATCTCTGCTATTTTCCAAGCAAGCTGTTTCTTCTTTGGAAGATTCATTTTTGATGGATATACTTTAATTGTATGTAATAACAAAATAACTCCTAATTTGTGATTTTGTTTTAATAGTTAAAATAAATTAATCAATATTAAAGATATTGAGATACAATTTTTTCAATACCTACAAAGTCTTTTATTAAGTGATTATGATAAATTTCATCAATTTTTTTTTCAGTATATCCATCCTCTAATAAAATCATTGGAATTTCTGCCGCTTTAGCAGCATTTGCATCCGACTCACTATCACCAATCATAATTGATTTATTTTTACTACCATCTATAATTTCTATAATTGTTGTTATATGTCTAGGATCAGGTTTACAATAATCAAAAGTATTATAACCAGCAACATACTCGAAGTAATCATATATCCCAATTTTTTTTAGAAGATCTACTGCAAGATGTTCTGTTTTATTCGTACATACAGCCATTGATATATTTTCTTTTCTACACCAATTTAAAAAATCTTTTACACCAGGCATCAGAGTACTTTCATTCAAAATATTATTTCCATAATAAGAAATAAATTCATCTGTCATTTCATTTTTAATTTTCTCATTAATCGAAGTTAATTCTTTTTTAGCCTGGCTCCATATAGATCTACCAATCATAGCCCCAGCTCCTTGACCAACAGTATTTTTAAGTTCATCAAGAGATTTTGTGGGGTATCCAAATTTCTTCATAACATGGTTATGAGCAAGCATTAGATCAGGTGCTGTGTCTACTAACGTGCCATCTAAATCAAAAAGAATTGTGAATTTTTGTGTCATTTAAAAAGTATTAATAAGAAATAAATTGTGAATTAATTAAACTAATACTCAGTTATATACAACTATCTAATGAATAGTCAAAATTTACAAAATAAACTTCGAGATAAATTTTTAAAAAAAGGTGTCAAAATGAAGGGGCCAGAGACAGTTTTTTTTTCTAAAGATACTAAAATTGGAAAGAATGTAGAGATAGAACCTTATGTTGTCTTTGCTGATAAAGTTCAAATAGGAAACAACGTTAAAATTCTGTCTTTCTCTCATCTTGAGGGTGTTAAAATAGATAATAATGTGAGTGTTGGTCCATACGCTCGTTTAAGACCTGGTACAAAAATTAAATCTGGATCAAAGATAGGAAATTTTGTTGAAGTAAAAAAAAGTATAATAAATAAAAATTCTAAAGTTAATCATTTATCTTATATTGGAGATGCTCTAGTGGGGAAGAACGTGAATATTGGAGCTGGAACAATAACTTGTAATTATGATGGAAGAAAAAAAAGTAAAACAAACATTAAAGATAAAGTGTTCGTAGGTTCAAATACATCTTTAGTGGCGCCAGTTACTTTAAATCAAAAAAGCGTTATAGGTGCGGGCTCAGTGATCACAAAAAATGTAGCTAAAGGGTCACTAGCACTAACAAGACCAAAGCAACAAGAAAAAAAAAATTACAAAAGGAGATAAGAGGTAATGTGTGGAATAGTTGGAATTACAAGCTCTAAAGAGGTAACTCCTAGAATTATAAATTCATTAAAAAAACTTGAATATAGAGGATACGACTCTGCAGGTATAGCAACTCTTTCTAATGGAAATATAAATGAGGTAAAATGTGAGGGCAGAGTAGACGCTTTAGAGAAAAACATTATACAAACAAAAATATCTGGCTCTATTGGTATAGGACACGTTAGATGGGCTACGCATGGAAAACCTAGTTCAATAAATGCACACCCTCATTCATCAGAAGATGTATCCGTAGTTCATAATGGTATAATTGAAAATTCAACTATTCTCAAAAAATTATTAGAGAAAAAAGGTTATAAATTTAAATCTCAAACAGACACAGAAGTAATAGTTCATTTAGTTACTGATTATTTAAAAAAAAATAACCTTAAAAATACAATTATAAAAGTTTTAAAAAAATTGCATGGTAGTTTCGCGTTAGGCATAATATTTAAATATCAACCAGACTTAATAGTTGGAGCAAGAAGAGGCTCTCCGCTAGCAGTTGGATATGGACCAAATGAACACTACCTTGGCTCAGATTCTTACGCATTAAAGTCAATGACTAATAAAATTTCATATTTAAATGATGGAGAATTTTGCATATTAAAAAAAGATCAAGTTGAATTTTTTGATGCTGATGGAACTAAAGTAAACAAAAAAATTTTAAATCTTTCTAAAGATGATCAAAATTATGAAAAAGGAGATTACAAATATTATATGGCTAAAGAAATAGACGAGCAGCCAATTACTTTAAAAAATTGTGTCAATGAGTACATTGACAAATATAACAAAGAAATAAACATTTACAATTTTCCTTGGAAAATAAGTGAAATTTCATCAGTGGTTTTAATTGGATGCGGAACAGCATACCACTCATGCCTTGTTGCTAAGTATTGGTTTGAACAAAATACAAGTTTAGATGTCAGTGTTGATATAGCCTCTGAGTTTAGATATCGAAAAACTAAATTTAAAAAAGATTGTCTATACGTGTTTGTTTCTCAATCTGGAGAAACTGCAGATACATTTGCGGCATTAGATTTGTGCAAAAAGAATAATGTTAAAACATGTGCTGTCGTAAATGTTGTTGAAAGTTCAATTGCAAGAGATTCTGATCTAGTTTTGCCTATTCATTGTGGTCCAGAAGTAGGTGTTGCATCGACAAAGGCTTTTTTGGGACAAATGTTAGTCCTTTATTTATTATGCACTAAGCTTTCTTATGAACAAAAATCAATTAATAAAAAGGATTACCAAAAAAAGATAAAAGATTTACTGTCTTTATCTAAATCTGCAAAAAATACATTGAATATTGAAGATAAAATTCAAACTCTTGGAAAAGATTTTGCAAATTCTAAAGGATCAATGTTTCTAGGTAGAGGCTATTCATATCCAATTGCACTAGAAGGCGCTTTAAAACTAAAAGAGCTTGCTTATGTTCATGCCGAAGGTTATCCAGCAGGGGAAATGAAACATGGACCTCTTGCACTCATAGAGGAAGGTATGCCGGTAGTAGTAATTGCTCCAAGAGATGAGCATTATAAAAAAACCATTTCAAATATGCAAGAAGTCATATCTAGAGGTGCAAAAGTTTTACTAATAACAAATAAAAGTACTGATGAAATTTATTCAGAAAATATTTGGGAGCAAATAGAAGTTGATACTATATCTGATGAACTCATTCCTTTTTTGACCACTATACCTTTGCAAAAGTTAGCTTATTACTCTGCATTAGATAAAGGATACGATATAGATAAACCAAGAAACTTAGCTAAATCTGTCACTGTTGAATAAATAATAAAGTCTGTTAAAACAATTCTGAGTTGAAATGAAAAATTGGAAAATAAATAGCTGGAGAAAACACCCCGTCAAACATATTCCTCAATATGAAGATGAAAAGGAATTAGAGATGGTTTTAAATAAATTGAAAACCTTTCCTCCATTAGTTTTTGCGGGTGAAACAAGACATTTGAAAGATCAGTTGGCAATGGTCAATGATGGGAAAGCTTTTCTTTTGCAAGGCGGTGATTGTGCGGAAAGTTTTGCAGAATTCCACCCTGACAATATAAGAGATACTTTTAAGGTTATTCTTCAAATGGCTTTAGTGATGACTTACTCAGCTTCTTTACCTATTGTAAAACTTGGAAGAATTGCTGGACAATTTTCAAAACCAAGAAGTGCACCAACTGAAAAACAAGGTGATAAAGAATTACCAAGTTATTTGGGAGACAATATAAATGCAATTGATTTTAATGAAAAAGCTAGAAGACCTGATCCAAAAAGAATGTTTAAGGCTTATTCTCAATCTGCATCAACTTTAAACCTTTTAAGAGCATTTTCAAAAGGTGGTTTTGCTGACCTTAATAAGGTTCACTTATGGAATTTAGATTATATTAAGAAAAGTCCTCAAGCTAAGAAATTTAAAGAATTAGAAGATAAAATAGCAGATGCATTAGCTTTTATGGATGCTTGTGGAATTACATCTGATTTTAATAATAGATTATACACAGTTAATTTTTGGACTTCTCATGAAGCCTTACACTTACCTTTTGAAGAAAGCATGACAAGAGTAGACTCAACCACGGGTGAATATCACGATACTTCAGCTCACTTTGTCTGGATAGGAGATAGAACAAGACAATTAGATGGAGGACATGTAGAGTTTTGTAAAGGTATAGAAAATCCAATTGGCATTAAATGTGGCCCAACTTCAAAACCTGATGAGATTGCAAAAATATGTGAAGTTATAAATCCTAAAAATGAAAAAGGAAAAATAACTTTAATCTCAAGATTTGGTCATCAAAATGTTGAAAAATTCTTACCAAAATTAATTAGAGGGATTAAAAAAGAGGGATTAAATGTTGTTTGGTCATGTGATCCAATGCATGGCAATACAATTAAATCAACTACTGGTTTTAAAACGAGACCGTTTAATGATGTTGTAAGCGAAGTTAAAAATGTATTTGCAGTTCATCAAGCTGAAGGTTCCTATGCAGGGGGTCTTCATGTTGAAATGACAGGACAAGATGTGACAGAGTGTACTGGTGGAGCAAAAAAAATATCAGATGCAGATTTATCAAGCAGATATCATACGCACTGTGATCCAAGATTGAACTCTGATCAAGCTATAGAATTAGCGTTTTTAATTTCTGATGAGATAAAAAAGAATAGTTTGTATTCTAAATCTGCAATTAAAGCGGCATCTTAACAGTTTAAAAATAAATTTTTTTTCATATATTCAAATTATGACACCCAAAGATAAAGTGCATCACATTAAAAACTGGATTTCAGATTATGTGAATTCCATGCCAAAAAAAGCTCAATCTTTAGTGATTGGTATTTCTGGTGGAATAGACTCTTCTGTGTCAAGTACATTAAGTGCAATGACTGGTTTAAAAACAATTGTTTTATCAATGCCTATTAAACAGAAATCTGCACAACATGATCTAAGTTTGGCACATCAAGAATGGTTAAAGAAGAATTTTAGCAATGTAGAGGGACACACATTAGAATTAGATAGTTTATTCAAAACATTTGAAGGAACACTAAACAATTTTGGTAGTGAACACGGAATGGCAAACTCTAGAGCAAGATTAAGAATGACAACTCTTTATCAAGTAGCTGCTGCAAACAATGGAATTGTTGTTGGAACAGGAAATAAAGTAGAAGATTTTGGAGTTGGTTTTTATACAAAATATGGTGATGGTGGAGTAGATATTTCTCCAATAGCAGATTGTAATAAAACTGAGGTATGGGAACTTGGTAAAGAACTTGGAATTTTAAAAGAGATTATTAATGCTCCTCCTACAGATGGTTTATGGGATGATGGTCGTACTGATGAGGGACAGCTTGGTTTGTCATATAAAGAACTAGAAGAAGCAATGGATAATGAAAATTCTGTAAATAGAGATAAATATAATTCAATTCGAAGTGCAAATTTGCATAAAATGGAACCTATTCCAGTATGCAAAATTCCTAATTAATCAAATAGATTCACAAATCTACAATTTAAGTATATTCCTAGTTGTATGACTAAAGATATATTTTTAACTAATAGTCTAGGTGGTAAGAAAGAAAAATTTACACCCAAAAATGAAAAATCCATAGGCATGTATGTTTGTGGTCCTACTGTTTATGATGACCCACATATTGGTAATGCCAGACCATTAGTTGTTTTTGATATTCTGTATAAAATTTTAAAAAATAGATATGGATCAACATCTGTAAAATATATCAGAAATATAACAGACATAGATGACAAAATAATCAAAGCATCTAATGATCAAAATATTTCTATAAACGACTTAACTTCAAAAATTACTGAAAATTTTCATAAGGATTGCAATTACTTAAAATGTGAAACACCAAACAGCGAACCAAAGGCAACAGAAAATATAAAACAAATGATTGAAATGATCACAGTACTAGAGAAAAAAGGGTTTGCATATTCAAAGGATAAGCATGTTTTTTTTGAAGTTAAAAAGTTTAATGATTATGGAAAACTATCTAATAAAAAGTTAGATGAATTAATAGCTGGTTCACGAGTAGATGTTTCAGAAATAAAAAAAAATCCTGAAGATTTTGTATTATGGAAACCATCAACTGATAATGAACCTTCATGGGAATCTCCTTGGAGTAAAGGTAGACCAGGTTGGCACTTAGAATGTTCGGTTATGTCTAAAAGATATTTGGGTGAAGAATTTGATATTCATGGAGGTGGTAGAGACTTGATTTTTCCTCATCATGAAAACGAGATTGCTCAATCAAGATGTGCAAATGAAACAAATTCATTTGCAAATTATTGGGTTCATAACGGATTTATAACTCTTTCTAATGAAAAAATGGCAAAATCTCAGGGAAACATATTAAAAATAAAAGATTTTAAAAATAAATATAATGGTCAAGTTTTAAGATTAGCATTAATTAGTGCTCATTATAGACAAGGATTAGATTGGAATGAAAAACTAATATCAGAATGTGAAAAGACTTTAAGTAAATGGTATTCAGTCTACTATGAAGTCAATAAAAGTACAATTTTACCAGATGAACTATTAGCTCCTCTATATGACGATTTAAACACTCCTGGTTATATTGCTAATTTACATTCTTTATATAGTAAAGCTTCCACTGGAACGAACGAAGATAAAGCAACTTTTGTAAAAGCTTGTAACTTTATAGGCCTATTGACTGATACTTCTGAAGAGTGGCTACTAACAAAGAAAAATACAATTTCTCTTTCAGAAAATGAAATCAATTCAAAAATAGATGAGAGAAATAAAGCAAGAGATGAAAAAAATTATGAGTTAGCTGACAAAATTAGGAAAGATCTTTCAGATAAGGGTATTTTAATTGAAGATAAAGATGGTACAACCTCGTGGAAATTGAAATGAGTAAAGAAAAAATCTATATATTTGATACTACACTTAGAGATGGGGCACAAACTCAAGGAGTTGACTTTTCATTAAATGAAAAAGAAAAAATCGCTAAATCTTTGGACAACTTAGGAGTTGATTATATAGAAGGTGGTTGGCCAGGAGCAAATCCAACAGATACAGAATTTTTTAACAAGGATCAGAATTTCAAAAATTCAAATCTTACAGCTTTTGGTATGACTAAAAAATCAGAGCATAGCGCAAAAAATGACCCTATGTTGTCATCTTTGATTAACTCAAAGAGTTCATCTGTTTGTATATTTGGTAAAAGTTGGGATTTTCATGTGGATGTTGCACTAGGTATTTCAAACGATCAAAATTTAGAAAATATAAGCGAAAGTGCAAAGCATATAGTTAATTCGGGTAAAGAATTTATGTTTGATGCTGAACATTTTTTTGATGGATATAAATCAAATCCTGAATATGCATTATCATGTTTAAAAGCAGCATATGACAATGGCGCAAGATGGATTATTTTATGTGATACTAATGGAGGGACATTACCCCACGAAATTTCTAAAATTGTTGAGGAAGTAACAAAGCATATACCTGGTAAAAATCTTGGAATTCATGCTCACAACGATACCGAAAATGCAGTTGCTAATAGTTTAGTTGCTGTACAAGCAGGAGTTAGACAGGTTCAAGGTACAATAAATGGACTAGGTGAAAGATGTGGTAATGCAAATTTAATGTCCTTGATCCCAACTTTTTTTTTAAAAAAAGATTTTTCAGACAAATATGAAATTAATATTAAACCTGAAAACATTAAAAATTTAACCCAATGTTCAAGATTATTAGATGAAATATTGAATAGAAAACCAAATAAACATTTACCTTATGTAGGTGCATCTGCATTTTCACACAAAGGTGGAATGCATGTATCAGCTGTACAAAAAGATCCAAAAACTTATGAACATATTAATCCTAATGAAATAGGTAATGCTAGGAATATAGTTGTTTCTGATCAATCAGGACAATCTAATATAATGTCTAGATTAAATGCAATTGGAATTATTATTGAAAAAGACGATCCAAAAATTAAAAAACTTCTTCATGAAGTAAAAGATAGAGAGTTTATAGGATATAGTTATGATGGTGCTGATGCATCTTTTGAACTTTTAGCTAGAAGATTGATGGGAGAAATACCAAGATATATTTCAATTAACGAATATGATGTTTCTGTTAAGAAAGATTCTACTGGAGAAGTAATATCATTTGCAAAAGCAAAACTAGAGGTGGATGGTCATGAAATATTATGTGAAGGGGAAGGTAATGGACCTGTTAATGCTTTAGATAATGCAATCAGAAAAAATGTAAACAAACTTGAAAAATACTCAGAGTACTTAAAAGATTTAAAATTAGTTGATTATAAAGTTAGAATATTAAATACAGGAACAGGCGCTGTAACTAGAGTTTCAATAGAAAGTGCAGACTCAAAACATGGTAATTGGTTCACAATAGGAGTTTCTCCAAATATTATTGATGCATCTTTTAAAGCTTTAGTTGATAGTTTGGATTATAAGCTTTTTAAGGATAATGCTCCCGCAAGTACTTGATGTCATTAAGAAATATAACTTTCATTTTACATAAACCTCAGTTGTCAGAAAATATAGGAGCCTGTGCTAGAGCTTTAAAAAACTTTAATTTTACCAATCTATCAGTTGTTAGTCCTAAACCATCATTTCCAAATGACAAAATTATTGCAACATCTGTTGGTGCAAAAGATGTGATTAAAAAAGCAAAAGTATATGAAAATTTAGAAACATCATTAAGCAATTTGGATATATTAGTTGCAACATCTGCGAGATTTAGAAATAAAAATATTAAACATATATCAATTACCGATCTCAATAAGATTAATTACAAAAAAAAAGTTGGTTTTCTTTTTGGATCCGAAGCATCAGGATTATCAAATAATGAAGTAAGTTATGCTGATTATACTTTACAAATTCCAAGTAATAAAAATTTTAGATCTTTAAATTTGTCTCACAGTCTTATTATAGTAGCTCAAATAGTAAGTGGCCTAATTTTAAGCAAAAAGTTTACCTTTGAAAAGTCAAAAAAAATTAAAAGTGCAAATAAAACTGATATTCAAAGAATGTTAAATTTATGTATCAATAATTTAGAAAATAAGAATTTTTTTCACCCACCTGAAAAAAAACCAATCATGATGGAAAATTTAAGAAGTATTTTCTATAAACTCAATCTATCAGAAAAAGAAACTCGTATTTTATCAAGCGTATTTGCTGGTTTAAGCAAGGAAAAGGTTGATTGACAAAGCATAACTTAGGCTTATAAGACCTTCTATTAATGACAAAAAGATTAAACTCTAAACATAAAGTTGATAGAAGATTAAAAGTAAATTTATGGGGGAGACCCAAAAGTCCTTTTAATACAAGAGCTTATCCTCCAGGACAACATGGACAAACAAAAGCTGGCAAACCTTCAGACTATGGAATTCAACTTCAGGCAAAACAAAAATTAAAGTCTTACTATGGAAACATGAATGAAAGACAGTTTAGAAATGTTTATAAGAAAGCAATCATGAAAAAAGGTGATACTGCTGAAAACTTAATTGGATTATTAGAGAGAAGATTAGATGCTGTAATTTATAGATCAAAGTTATCAAACACTATCTTTTCATCAAGACAATTGGTTAATCACGGTCAT
This sequence comes from uncultured Pelagibacteraceae bacterium, assembly GCA_902624535.1. Taxonomy (GTDB): domain Bacteria; phylum Pseudomonadota; class Alphaproteobacteria; order Pelagibacterales; family Pelagibacteraceae; genus Pelagibacter. The sequence continues at coordinate 56,855 of CACNYF010000003.1, forward strand.
GTTAAAGTAAATGGAAAAAAAGTTAATATTGCAAGTTACCAGGTTAAAGAAGAAGACACGATTGAAATTAGAGATAAATCTAAACAACTTGCTTTAATTGATATTGCTCTTGCTAACAAAGAAAGAGAAGTTCCAGAATATCTACAATTAGACGAAAAGAATAAAAAAGTTAAATTTGTAAGAGTTCCATCTTTTGAAGAAGTCCCTTACCCAGTTGTAATGGAGCCAAACTTAGTAATCGAATATTACTCTAGATAATTAATTCTTAGCTTTAAAATTTATTCCTTTAGACTCAAAGAGTTTAGCAAGTTCTCCACTCTCATACATTTCTTTTACGATATCGCATCCACCAATAAACTCATTTTTAACATATAATTGAGGAATGGTTGGCCAATCACTAAATATTTTTATACCTTCTCTTAGCTTTTGATCTGCTAAAACATTTACACCTTTAAAATTTACTTCAAGAACTTTTAAAATATTTGATGTAGCCATTGAAAATCCACATTGGGGTGCATCAGGTGTACCTTTCATAAAAAGACACACATCGTTGTTTTCAATTTCACTTTTTATTAAATCATTTGTTTCTTGTTCCATTTAAATTTCCTTTGTTTTAATTGCTAAAGCGTGAAGTTCGTTTCCCATTTTACCTTTTAAAGAATTATATACCATTTTATGTTGTTCTATTTTACTTTTACCTGAAAATTCAGATGATGTCACTGTAGCAGAATAGTGATTTCCATCACCTGCTAAATCTTGAATTTCAACTTTTGCGTCAGGTAATCCTTCTTTAATTAAATTCTCAATTTCTTTTAAATCCATTGCCATTAGCTATCCATATACTTCTTTAACCAATATTTATGTGCATCTGCCAATTCTTCAATAGATAAATTGATATCATCTTTATATGCGATTGATTGTCCATTAACTGTCCCCAATTCATCAAAATGTACTGAATATTTGTTTAAAATCTCTTTTACTTTCTTCAAACTAGCTTCAGGTATTTCTACAATATATCTAGCCTGATCTTCACCAAAGAAATATTCATATTTATTTGTTAAACCTTTAAGTGAATTAATTTTTATTCCCCTTTTTCCTTTAATACACATTTTTGATACTGCTGTTAAAATTCCACCTAATGACACATCATGGCAACTCACAATAAGATTTTTTCTTGATAAATCTAATATAGTTTCACCAATGTTTTTTTCATTAAATAAATTAACAGTTGGTGGAGGACCTTTTTTTTCATTTAAAAGCTCTCTTGCAAAAATACTTTGATCTAAATGCCCATCAGTTTTACCAATTACATAAACCAAGTTTCCTTCAGTTTTAAAATCCATAGTAAGCATTTGTTGATAGTCAGAGATTAGTCCAACACCTCCAATTGTTGGTGTAGGCTTTATACCTTTATCTTTTGTTTCGTTATAAAATGAAACATTTCCAGATACGACTGGAAAATCTAGATACTTGCTTGCTTCTGTAATTCCTTCAACACATTCTACGAATTCACCCATATTTTTTTCTTTTTCTGGATTTCCAAAGTTTAAACAATTTGTAATAGCAATTGGTTTAGCTCCTACCGAAATAAGATTTCTATAGCTTTCACAAACAATTTGTTTTCCTCCAGTTAATGGATGCGAGAAACAATATAATGCAGAAGAATCTACTGATGCTGCAATTGCTTTATTGGTCCCATGTACCCTCACAACACCAGCATCACCTCCAGGTTTTTGAATTGTATCACCCATTACTGTATGATCATATTGATCCCATATCCATTTTTTATCTGAAATATTTGAATTACTTAAGATCTTCTTTAGAGAGTCTGATAATTTTATCGATTTAAATTCATCTTTATCAAATTTTAATTTTTGTGGTAATTTAGTTTTTTTCCAAGGGCGATCATAAATTGGAGCGTTTTCAGCAAGGAGATTAATTGGTATTTCAGCAACTTTTTTATAATCAAATATCAATTCTATTTTTTTTGTGTCTGTTGTTCTACCTATAACTGCAAAATCTAGGTTCCATTTATCAAATATTTTCTTTGCATGTTCTTCTTTTCCTTTTTCAAGAACTATAAGCATTCTCTCTTGACTTTCAGACAACATTATTTCATATGGAGTCATTTTTTCTTCCCTACAAGGAACCTCACTAAGATTTAATTCAATTCCAAGGTTTCCTTTTGATGCCATTTCAACGCTTGAAGATGTTAATCCTGCTGCACCCATATCTTGAATTGCAATGATTGAGTTATCAGCCATTAATTCTAAGCACGCTTCAAGTAACAATTTTTCAGTAAATGGGTCTCCGACTTGAACTGTTGGTTTTTTTTCTTCAATTTTGTCATCGAAAGTTGCAGATGCCATACTGGCACCATGAATTCCATCTCTCCCAGTTTTTGAACCTACGTATATTACTGGTTTATTTAATCCAGCTGCTTTTGAGTAAAAAATCTTATTTTTATTTACTAAGCCAAGAGTCATGGCATTTACTAATATATTGCCATTGTAAGACTCATCAAATGTTGTTTGACCAGCAATTGTTGGAACTCCAATACAATTTCCATATCCACCTATCCCTTTAACAACTCCTCTTAATAAGTTTCTTGTTTTTTTATGTTGTGGTGAACCAAAATGAATTGAATTTAGATTTGCTATTGGTCTTGCTCCCATTGTAAATACATCACGCATGATCCCACCAACTCCAGTCGCCGCACCTTGATAAGGTTCAATAAATGAAGGGTGATTGTGACTTTCAATTTTAAATACAATTGCATCGTCATCTCCAATATCAATGATACCAGCATTTTCTCCAGGTCCTTGGATGACCTGTTTTCCTTTGGTGTGCATTTTTTTTAAATGTTTTCTAGAAGACTTATAGGAGCAATGTTCGTTCCACATTGCAGAAAATATTGCAAGCTCAGTTAAATTAGGTATTCTCTTAAGAAGTTCACATATTTTAGAAAATTCTTCTTTTTTTAATCCGTGGTCTATTGCAACTGCTTCTGTAACTTCCATTATTTAAAATTATCTAAAATATTTTTGAAAAATAATGAACCATCTTCACCTGACAAATATTTATCTATCATTCTCTCTGGATGAGGCATCATTCCAAGAACATTTTTATTTTTATTAAATATTCCAGCTATATTTTTAATTGCTCCGTTTGGATTAGTTGCTTCATTTTCTGCACCATCTTCTCCACAATACGTTACAGCTATTTGATTATTATCTTCCAATAATTTTAATTCATCATCACTACAAAAGTAATTTCCCTCATTATGAGCAATATGAAGCTCTAAAATATCTTTTTTTAAATCTCTGAAATATTTATTTTGTTTATCCTTAACTTTAATAAAAACATTGCTGCATATAAAATTAAGAAACTTATTCTGTTGTAGTATTCCATTAAGCAAGCCTGTTTCAGTTAAGATTTGAAAACCATTACAAATTCCCAGAACTAATCCCCCTGAATTAGCAAAATCAATTACTGATTTTATAATTTTTGATTTAGAGGCTATACTTCCACACCTTAAGTAATCACCATATGAAAAGCCACCAGGCAATACAATTAAATCTGATTTTGGAATAGATTGATCATTGTGCCAAACCATTTGATTTTTAAATCCAAATTTTTTAAGAGCTACATCCATGTCTCTATCACAATTTGATCCTGGAAAAATAATGACTGATGATCTCATTTATTAAACTATTTTGTAATCCTCAATAACTAGATTAGCCAATAGCTTTTTACACATATCATCTACTAAAGACTTTGCTTTCTTTTCATCTTTCTCTTTTACCTCAATTTCAAAATATTTACCTTGTCTCACATCCTCTACATTTCCAAAATTCATTCCATTAAGGGTTTGTTGAATAGCCTTTCCCTGAGGATCTAAAACTCCATTTTTAAGAGTTACAATTACTTTAATTTTCATTACTTCTTTTTAATCTTTACTGCTTGTGGTTTGGTATATTTTAATGGCCTTATATTTGATTGTTCATGAAGTATATCTAATCTTCTCGCAACTTCTTGATAAGCCTCAATTAGATTTCCAAGGCCTTTTCTAAATCTATCTTTATCTAATTTTTTATCACTATTTACATCCCATAGTCTGCAGGTATCTGGACTTATTTCATCTGCGAGTATGATCTCTTTTTTTCCATTTTTCTCATATCTTCCAAATTCTACTTTAAAATCTACAAGTTTAATTCCAACACCCCTAAACATGCCTTGAAGAAAATCATTAATTCTATTTAATTCTTTGTTAATTAAGTTTAATTCATCTTTTTCCATCCACTTAAAAGCTAAGATATGTTCAGTGCTTACTAAGGGATCTCCTAAATCATCATCTTTTAAGCAATACTCTATTAATGGATTATCTAAGACTGTCCCATCTTCAATACCCAATCTTTTAGTTAATGATCCAGTTGCAATATTTCTAACAATAAATTCAATAGGTATGATTTCAACGTGTTGAACTAATTGCTCTCTCATATTTAAACGTTTAACTAAATGATTTTTGATACCAACATTGTTTAATTGAGTTAATATATGTTCAGAAATTCTATTGTTTAAAATTCCTTTACCATCCATCACTGCTTTTTTTTGATTATTAAATGCGGTTGCATCATCTTTAAAATGTTGGATAACATATTTTTTATCGTTACTTGCAAAAATTATTTTTGCTTTACCTTCGTATAATTTTTTTCCTTTTTTCATTATTTGAATACTCTTTTAAATATATAATTTACATTTTTTAAATGTTTGTCATATGTAAAGATTTTATCTAATCTTTTTTCACTTATTTTACCAGTGATTGATTTATCACTTTTTAAAAGTGTTAATAGATTTGTATTTTTTGCAAAACTAGCTTTTGCATGAGACTGAACTAATCTATACGCTTTCTCTCTAGCGATACCTGATTTAGTTAGTTCTAACATTACCTCTTGAGAAAAAACAAGACCTCTTGTTAAGTTTAAATTTTTTATCATCGTTTTTGGATAAACAATCATTTTCTCTAAAATTCCTGACAGTCTAACTAAAGCAAAATCTAAAGTAATATTTGCATCTGGACCAATATTTCTTTCAACACTAGAATGAGAAATATCTCTTTCATGCCATAAAGAAATATTTTCTAAAGCTGGAATTACATAGCTTCTTACCATTCTTGCAAGTCCGGTGAGATTTTCACTTAATATTGGATTTTTTTTATGAGGCATAGCAGATGAGCCCTTTTGATCTTTTGAAAAGTATTCCTGTAATTCATAAACTTCTGATCTTTGTAAATGCCTTATTTCTGTCGCTACTCTTTCAATAGATCCAGCAATAATCCCAAGAACTGCAAAATAATGTGCATGTCTGTCTCTCGGTATAATTTGAGTTGAAATTGGCTCAGCTTTTAATTTTAATTTCTTTGCAACATAAGTTTCAATTTTAGGATTTATATTAGCAAACGTTCCTACAGCTCCAGAAATTGCACATGTTGATACATTTTCTATTGCATCTTTTAATCTTAATTTGTTTCTTTTAAATTCTTCATAAAATGATGCTAATTTTAGTCCAAATGTAATTGGTTCCGCATGAATACCATGACTTCTTCCAATACATGGAGTTAATTTATATTTTTTAGCCTGTTTTTTTAAAACATATAAAATTTTATCAATGTCTTTTAATAAAATATTTCCTGACTGAACCAATTGAATATTTAAAGTTGTATCTAAAACATCAGATGAGGTCATGCCTTGATGAAGATATCTTGCTTTAAGACCCGCTTGTTCGGTAATTGATGTTAAAAAAGCAATTACATCATGCTTAACTTTTGCTTCTATATCATGAATTCTTTTAACTTTGATTTTGCCTTTTTTTTTAACTAATGATGCAACTCCTTTAGGAATAATTTTATATTTTTCCATTGCCTCAGCCGCAGCAATTTCTACATCTAACCAAATCTTATATTTGTTTTCTTCAGACCAAATACTGACAAGCTCTTTTCTAGAATATCTTGATATCATTAATTATATGGGGGCCTCGTATAACCTTTAACAGATTCTGTAAAAATTTCATATGAATCTTCAGTAATACCAACAGTGTGCTCAAATTGTGCTGATAAAGATTTATCTTTAGTTACTGCTGTCCAACCATCATTTAAAACTTTTGTGTCATATTTTCCGTAATTTATCATTGGTTCAATTGTAAAAGTCATACCAGGTATTAGTTCTTTGCCAGTATTTTTAGATCCATAATGAAGTATATTTGGAGGTTCATGAAATAAATTGCTTATTCCATGCCCACAAAAATCTCTTACAACTGAATAACCTTTGCTTTCAACATAAGATTGAATTTCAAATCCTATATCACCAAGTTTTTTACCTGGCTCTAAAATAGATATTGCTTTCATCAATGAGTCATAGGTTGCTTCAATTAAATTTTTTGCCTTAACTGGAACATTTCCAATTTCATACATTCTACTTGTATCTCCATAATAATTATCAATGACCGCTGTCACATCAACATTAACTGCATCACCATCTTCTAAAATTCTCTCAGAGGGTATTCCATGACAAACTACATGATTTAATGATGTGCAGAGTGATTTTTCAAAACCTCTATAAAATAATGGAGCTGAATAACCACCATTATCTTTTATAAATTCATAGCCTAATTTATCAATCTTATCTGTTGATATTCCAGGTTTAATATAATCTGTAAGCATGTCTAAAGTTTTAGATGCAAGCTTTCCAGCTACTCTCATCTTTTCAAATTTTTCTTTATAATCACTCATCTATAATATTAATTTTTTTTTCAATTTTAATCTCTTTAGAACTAAGTTTGCATCTATAAGCGAGAAATTTTACTCCTGCTTTTTTTGCTTTTTTATAGTTTTCAAAATAAATATGATCAATATCTTTTGCAATTCTAAAATTATTTATATTTTGAATTTGCGTTAAAAATAAGACATATGGTTTATAACCTTTTTTAATTGATTTAATTAACATATTTAGATGTTTTGTTCCTCTTGATGTTACCGCATCAGGAAATTCAGCAACATCTTTTTCTCTAAATAATGTTACATTTTTTACTTCTATTAAATTATTATCACATAAAAAGTCAAATCTTGTATCATCACTGAATTTAAATTCTGGTTTAATATTTTTAATAGTTTTAAACTCTGATATTAATTTATTTTCTAATCCATGATTAACGATTTTGTTTGCTCTATGAGTATTTACCCCAACGTATCTTTTTTTTGCTTTAATAATTTCTAATGTAAATTTTAGTTTTCTTTTTGGATCATCATGTTCTGTCACTAATACTTCATTTCCTTCATCCAAGAGACCCTGCATAGATCCTGTGTTAGGACAATGTGCCGTTATAGTCTTGTTATTTACTTTTATATCGGCGAAAAATCTTTTATATCTTTTTAATAATTTTCCTTTAATAAGGCTATTTGTAAATTTCATATAAATTTACTTATATTTACATATGCAAAATAAAAAAGAGATAAATGCTGGTATATTAATTATTGGTAATGAAGTTCTTTCTGGAAGAACACAAGACGTTAATACAAGCACATTGGCAATTTGGTTAAATTCATTAGGCATACCTGTTGCAGAAGTTAGAGTCATTCCTGATGATGAAAATATTATTATAAATACAATTAATGAACTTAGAAAAAAATATTCATATATATTTACTACAGGAGGAATAGGGCCAACCCATGATGATATTACTGCAGAGTCTGTATCTAAAGCATTTAATATTGAATACGGTTTTCATAAAGAGGCTTTTTCAATACTAGAAAGTTATTATAAACCAGGTGAATTTAATGAAGGCAGACAAAAGATGGCCAAAATGCCCGTTAGTGCAAATTTAATTTTAAATCCATCTAGCGGAGCTCCAGGCTTCTATGTTGAAAACGTATTTTGTCTTCCAGGTGTGCCATCAATTATGAAAGCAATGCTAGGAGGTTTAAACAACCTTTTAATCGGTGGAGATCCAATATTAAGTGAAACAATTAATTTAAGAACTGTTGAAAGTGAAATAGCTAAATCTTTAACTGAAGTTCAGAATAATAATTCAGAAGTTGAAATTGGAAGTTATCCTTTTTTTAAAGCAGGTAAATTAGGAGTATCTATTGTTATGAGATCAGTAGATAAATCAAAAATTGATAAATGCAATTCAGAAATACTTAAGTTTGTTAAAGACAAACAAATCGAAATAGTTGAGCGTTAATTATGCTTTATTTTGCTTACGGAAGTAATCTAAATCATTTTCAAATGAAAAGAAGATGCAAGGATTCAAAATATCTAAAAAAAATAAATTTAAAAGGATATACACTTAATTTCAGAAGCAAGTATCGTGCAGCAGATATAGAAAAGAAAAAAAATTCCATTGTGCCTGGTGGTTTGTACGAGATATCAAAAAGTGATGAAAAAAAACTTGATATTTACGAAGATTATCCAATTCTTTATAAAAAAATTTATTTTAAGTATTACAACAATACTGTGATGACTTATATTATGCCTAAAAAAACCATTTTTAGATATCCCACTGAAAGGTATCTAAATGTGGTAAAACAAGGCTACAAAGATTGTAAATTAGACCAAAAATATCTCAAAAAAGCTCTAGTGAACTTTTAATTAATGCTTTCAAAATCTAAAATATTTTTTAAAGGTACAGTTGCTGTTTTACCGCACATGTTATCAGTAATTCCTTTCGGAATTATAACTGGAGCAATAGGTGTTGAACTAGGTTTTGATCCAATTTTAGTTTATGCAACTTCCTTGATTATTTTTGGCGGTGCTTCACAGATAATATTTATGCAACTTTTGTCAGGTGGAGCTTCATCATTAGTAGCCATTACATCAGTTGGAGTAATAAACTCGAGACATTTATTATATGGAGCAGTTTTATCTGAATATCTTGAAAAACTAAGTTTTATAAAAAAATTATTTATATCTTATTTTATTGTGGACCAAGGCTTTGCAGAATCTAACAAGTACATTAAACAAAATAAAAATTTATCAAATCCACATTATTATGTTCTTGGCACAGGAGTAACACTTTGGTTTTGTTGGCAGTTATCCACAATTAGTGGAATTATATTGGGCTCATTTATTCCTGAAGAATTGGGTTTAAAATTTGCGATCCCTCTCACTTTTTTAGCGATTATTGTAAATGACTTAAGAAAATTAGATCATGTATTTGTAATGTTAGTATCTGGATTTGCATCATTAATTTTATTTGATGCTCCATTTAAATCTTACATAATATTATCTCCTATAGTTGCTCTAATTGCCGCCTTTATAATGTTGAGGTTTAAAAAATGACCTGGCTTTCAATTATAGTATCTGGAATTGTAACTTATTTCTCTAGGATGGCTATGGTCGCTTTAATTGATAGAGAAATGCTTGGAACAAAAGTTAAAGAAGTTCTTAATTATGTTCCAGCAGCAGTATTTCCAGCAATAATATTTCCTGGAGTTTTTTTTAATGATTTTGGTTCGTTTGTAGAAATCACAGATCCAAAAATTTATGGTGCCATTGTTGCTTTAGTTGTTGGATTTTACTCAAGGAATGTAATCGCTACTATTGTTTCTGGACTATTATCTTATTGGTTTATCATTTTTATACTTTTAAAGTAATATTATTAACTTTTATAGATAATGATTAGGAATATTAAATATTTTAAAATTAAACTATTCTTCTAAAACTTCTAGTTCTTTTAAAACTCTCACTATTTTTTCATCTTTTACTTCAGCATCAACCAATATACATTTGTATATTGCTTTAGAATTCATCTCGGCGAGTTCTTTTTTAAATGAGCAATCATCGATATGTTTTGTTAATAAATGCTCTTTCAATTCGGGAGGGTTTCCTAAAAACATCATTAATCCTACAACCTCCTTACTATTTACTTTATTTGTATTTTCTAAATTTTCTATTTCTGTTACTTTTTTCGCAACATCTATGCTTGAATCCATAAATTTACTTAATCCTATATAAGCTGCATAAATTAAAGCAAAAACAACAACTATTTTAACGTATCTCATAATCAATTTAAGTAACAATTATAATAATTTTTTTTAATAAATAATAATTATCTAATAATATAAATTAAATTATAATTTATACTTAAAATCAAATGTATTTATATTCTAAGCTTCAAAATCTAAAAAAACCTATCCGTATTGCTTTTATTGGTTGTGGCAAGTTTGTTTCTATGTTCCTTGCTCAATATAATCAATTAAACAAAATCATTTTAGATTCCATAATAGAACTTGATATAGAGAGAGCAAAAAAAAATTGTTTAAATAGTGGATTGTCTAATGAAACTATACAGAAGATTAATTTTGCAGATAATCTAGACAAAGTTTTAGATAGAGAAATTGATGTATTTATTGAAGCAACAGGGAATCCTATTGCTGGCACTATTCATGCCAAAAAAATAATAAAAAGTAAAAATCATGTAATAATGGTAAATGTCGAGGCAGATGTTTTGTGTGGAAAATACTTATCTGATTTAGCCAAAGAAAATAATGTTATCAGTTCAATGGCTTATGGTGATCAACCATCATTAATATTAGAACAAATTGAATGGGCAAAATTAAACGGGTTTGAAGTTATATGTGCGGGCAAAGGAACAAAATATCATCCATCTTTTGAGTATTCTACACCAGAAACTGTTTGGGGGCACTATGGTTTAACTAAAGAAAGAGCAGAAAATGAATCTGGTATGAATCCTAAAATGTTTAATAGTTTTTTATGTGGAGATAAATCATCAATTGAAATGTGTGCAGTTAGCAATGCAACAGAGCTAAAATGTCCAGATAATGGATTAACTTATCCACCATTAGGAGTTTATGATATTGCTAAAAAATTAATTCCAAAATCAGAGGGTGGTTTATTAGATCACACTGGTCAAGTAGAAGTTATCTCAAGCATTGATTTAGATAAAAAAGATATTCCTAACGATCTTAGATGGGGAGTGTATATTGTTATTAAAGCTCAAAATGAATATGTAAAAAACTGCTTTAAAGACTATGGAATGGTTACGGATTCTTCTGGAAGTTATTCGGCAATTTGGAGACCTTATCATTATATTGGATTAGAATTAGCTCAATCAATTTATTCAATAGTGCTTGATCATAAGGCAACAGGTCATACAAAATATTTTAATGCTGAGATAGCTAGTGTTGCAAAAAAAGACTTAAAGGCAGGACAAAAACTAGATGGAGAAGGGGGTTATTGCGCAAGGGGAAGGTTGATTTCTTCTAAAAGATCCAAACAAGAAAGAATTTTACCTATGGGTTTTACTGACAATACGGTTTTAAAAAAAGACATTAAGAAAGATGACTTTATAAGCTTAGAAGATGTTGAGCTTGATTTACCAAAAGAAATAATTGAAGCTAGAGAATATCAATTTAATTTAATTTAAATTTTTTTTTTAATCTCTCATATATTTTGTCAGTTACATCATCCCATTGATTAAAATTTTTTTGATTTATTTTAATTAGAGAATTATAAGGGTTGATCTTATCAAGCGCTCCCCATCTCCAATCAGGATAAATATTAAATATTCCCCAAGTTTCTTTATTTAAAATAGCTGAAATATGTAATATTGCTGTATCCACTGATATTATTAAATCTAAATTTTTTATAATTGATGAAATTTCAACTAAATCATATTTACCAAAATCTTTAATTTTATCAGTATTAAAATATTCTTTATCACTCTGCCAAATTTCATTTTGTAAACAATAAAAATTAATATCTAGATCTAAAATTTTTACTAAATTTTTTAATTGTATAGATCTTAATGGTTGATTTGGACCAAGGAATGAGCCAGTCCAAACTAAACCTACATTTGGTTTATCTGAACTTAATTTATTTTTCCAATCTTCATTAGTATCAATATTTTTATTAATTAAGTGATCATGAGAACTAAATTTTTCCAAATAGAAAAATTTTATTAACGAACCTAAAGAGATTTTATAATCAAATTCTTTATTTATAAAACTATCTATGGTTTCAATTTTTAGATTAATTAAATCAGTTCTAAATAAATTTTTAATACTATTATTGACTATAAAAATTACTTTTTTTGCTATTTTTGTTAAAGAATAGACATATTTTGAAAATTGTAGGGTATCACCAATTCCTTGCTCATAAAAAACAACAATACTTTTATTTTCAAGTTTTTCTCCATTCCATTCTTTAATTTCTTTTAGATAGGATGTAGTTTTTGACCCTCTACTTTCGTAGAATTTCCAACCATCTTCAAAGTTTCCCTCCCTAAGAGATCTAATACCAATATAATTGAAAAAATTGTTATCTTTTTTTATCTCATTTCTAATACTATTTAGCAATAGCTCTCCCTGCTTGAAATTTCCCATATTAAAATATAGTTCAATTAAAATTATTAAAAATTTTGATTTATCTTTGTGATTATTTAGGAGTTCTATTGCTTTATCAAATTTTTCTTTAAAAATATAATATTGAACTTCGTTATAAATAAATTCTATATATTTACTATCTAGTTTCTTTGAAATTTCAAAATACTCGTCTGACTTTTTTTCATCTTTAATTTTTATGTAATTCAAAAGAATATTATTAATTATAATTTTATCGTTTTTTACAATTTCATTTGCCTCTAAAAAGTATTTGAGGGAAGTTTTTGGTTTATTATTTTTTAAATAGATATTTCCAATATTATTGAGCGCTTTTAATTTATTTTCGCCATTTAAATCTTTACAATTTTCATAATACTCAATTGCTAATAAATTATCATTATTTAGCTCATAAGCATAAGCAAGTTGATAAACAAATAAATCATTTGTATTATTTAAATTATTAAGTTTTTGAGCAATTTTTATTGCTTCTAAATAGTTCTTTTTTTTAATGTTAATAACGTAAAGATTTTTAAGAGGATCTTCAAATTTTTCATCTAAGTTGTGTGATTTTTTAAAGTACTCTTCTGCTAGCACCTGATCATTTTTTAATGAATATATGACACCTTTAAAATTATTAATTAAATATTTATTTTCTTTAATGTTATAATCTTCACACTGTTTAAGTGCTATATCCAATTTTTTTTGATTTATATTTTCGACTATTAGCTTTAAATTATTCATAAATACAAAGGTAAATTATATTAAAAATTTTACATATTAAAAAGGCGCAATTAATTTATGCAGACTTGGACATCACTTGGACATGGATAGATAGATAAAATGATTACTTATGGTAGAATTCATAATATGAAAAAACTTTTAAGAATCGTGGTTATTGGTTTGTTGTGGTGCAATGTTGGTTTTTCCGGAGAAATGGATGTATTAAAAAAAATTATTAAATTGCCGGAAGATATTTTTAAAGGTCATAATAAGGGATGGAGGATGCAAGGTGGAGCAGATCCAAAAACTCTATTAACGCCTGATTATGCCTTTAAGGTAGTTAATAAGTCCGATGGCCATCCGGTAAGATTAGGAAAACAATCTATTCGTTTTGAATTAAGAAGAGGAGACTGTGGATTGCACAAAGGAGGATGGAACGATTGTGAACACAACTCAGAAAGACATGAGCTTGCCTCTGAAAAAAAATTAAAAGGTATTACTTGGCATTCTTATTCAATTTTTATACCAGATAACACACCTACATTTGGACAAGGTTATTCACACATGTCGCTGGCACAATTCCATGGACCTGGTCTTAGTAAACCAAGTTTTATTTTTAATGTTGAATCCGGTGACTATAAACTGATTAGACGTACGTATTGTCACACAAAAGAATATTTAAAAAAGAAAAAAAAAGAAGGTTTAAAATGTACAGCTGAGATGGAAGAAAATCAAATTCACGATTTGATTCTTGAAAAAGATTTAAAAGGCAAGTGGTATGATATTGTCATTAATGTTAAGTGGTCAACAAAAAAAAATGGTTACTACAAAGAATGGATTAATGGAAAATTGGTTTATCATTATTTAGGAAGTGTTGGCAAACCAAGCCCTGGCTTTAATCGATTCAAAATGGGGATTTATAGAGGAGTAACAAACAAAACCCCAAAAGATAATACTGCAATAGTTTATTATGATGAAATTCGTTATGCAGCCAAAAAATGTGAAAACCTAAAATTGGAGGATTTAGGTTATTCATGTGAAGAACTAGAGTCACAAAAACTTCCAAACGTCCTTATAGATCATATTCCAGGCCAAATAGAACTTGAACTCACTTCTCTTCCTACAATGGATGGAAAATATAAATTAACTTGGATTTGGATAAATAAAACAATGGATGATAAAGAAATAAGAAAATCATTTGTGATAGGAGATGAAGTAACAATAAAAAATGGCAAAATAACTTTTGACAAAATTAACAATAGTAAAGTGATTAGCAACAAGTATCGTGAAAAAATTTCATTTATTAATCTTGGGGATAAATTTATGATCAAGGGTAGCTTGGATTTAGATAGTTCAGATACGCCAAAGGTCACGATAAGCGGTAGTTCAACTAAAAATGAAAAAGGTCTTTATGTAGCCGAAGGACTTTGGGGAATAGATAATAAAAAAAAGAAAAAAGAGTATATCGGAATATTTTTGAAACAATTAAATTAAAGCACTTTATAGTATAACTTGCACCAGACTTGCACACAGAGAGATAAAAAAATATATTAAATTATATGTCAGACGACAGAATTAAAGATTTAGAGAGCAAATTGTCTAGATGGGTATCTACATTAGCAGATGAAACAGATGAGCATTTGTGTGAATGGATTGATGAAAATAAAATAACCAGAGAAGAAGCACAGCAAATTGCGAAATTTGATGGTCACTTCTTACAAGAGAGATTACAATTGCTCCTAGATAAAGAACTTGGGGATGATGAGGCAATTTTTGAAGATGACGAAATAAGAGAAAAAAAATGACAGACGATAGAATAGAAAAATTTTACTTATTCATCTTGTTCAATTATAAATATTAGCATAAACACTCATGAAATTCATTAATGCCCTCGTGGTGAAATTGGTAGACACAAAGGACTTAAAAGCCGAGGGATAGAAGCTAAAGTCAGTCCATAGTAGTCCAAGGTAGTCCAAACATCCTATAAAATCTTATAACTTTATTTTTGCTTTCAACTGATATTGGAAAATAGGGGGCCAATTAATTTGCTCAAACTGGTACTCAACTGGTACCTAGAGAGATAATATTGTAGAATAAATTGTGGAACTTTTAATAGATATTTTAAATTTAGTTAGTTTATTTTTTTAAGTCAAAATGAATAATAATTATTTAAGAATAAAGTTTAATGACGCTGGTGATGAATCTGTTTCCCATACATTAAAAGCTTATCGTTTAATTGATCGCTTATTAGAGAAAGGTGATAAAAAATATAAGTATAAATTTGATGTTAAAGACATAAAAGGAAATACAGTTGTTGATATATTTATGACTCACAAGAATTAATGAATAAAAAATTCTTAATATTATTTTTTCTTTTATTTAGTTTCCATGCAGAATCGAATTCCTGGAATTGTAATAAAATTCAAGGTGATGTTTATAATTGCAATCAAAAATATTCTGACGGCAGTATAGTTACTTACAAGGGTCAAACAAAAAATGAAGTACCTTATGGAAATGGTGTTTTAAAATTTGGTCAAAATGCATCTACGGACAAAATGGTAGGAGATTTTGGTAAAAAAGATGGAAATGTTTGGCTAATGAATGGGCAAACTTTTTTTAAAGATGGAACTATCACTAAAAGATTAAATGGAAAAGTCATAGGCATAAAACATCCAAATAGTACAAGTTTTTTTGGAGAGTTTTTTAATAATGGAGTTTACAAGAAAGGCACTTTTACTTTTAATAAGGCTTCTCAATTTGATAAATTTACTGGATCCTTTTATGAAAACGGAAGTTATAAAGATGGCATAGTTTATTTAAAAAATGGAGATAAATATAAAGGTACTTTTAAAAATAATAGCTACTTGAATGGAAATTTTTACTACAATAATGGTAAAGTAATTAAAATAAGTAATGGAAAAATTAAGAAAAGTTTAACAGACAATCTTAATATTTATACAATTTTCCTAATTATTATAATTTTCATTTTTTTATTTTATAAATTTAAAGATGATAAATATGAGAAAAAAAGAACAGGAAAAAAACTAAATTTTGGTACTCAACTTTCACAATTTATGAATACTCCTATTGGAACTTGGATAATGATAATAATAATTGGTTTTTTACTTTTTAAACTCTTTAACTGGGCAGTTACTGATTTAGAGCCTGGGAAACCAAGATTTTTTGGAGATGTTCAATAAAATGATTTATCCAAAATTAATTAATGTTGTTTTAAAACTTGCGTTATCATTTAGTAAGATTTAAATCTAGGATTTTATAGGACAACTGGTACTCAACTGGTACCCAGAGAGATAAAATAAAAAAATTTTACTTATTGGACTTGTTCAATTATAAATATTAGCATAAACACTCATGAAATTCATTAATGCCCTCGTGGTGAAATTGGTAGACACAAAGGACTTAAAATCCTTGCCCTTTTGGGAGTGCCAGTTCGAGTCTGGCCGAGGGCACCACTAATGATAAATTCTTTTATTATCGCTGATAAAAATTCTCGATCATTAAAAATTAAAAATGCAGTATTAAAAAAAATTAACCATCATTCACTATCAAAATCTGACTTAATTATTGTAATAGGAGGTGATGGTTTTATGCTTGAAACATTAAAAAAATATAACAAATACAAAAAACCATTTTATGGAATAAATTCTGGAAATTATGGATTTTTAATGAATAAATTTTCAGAAAAAACAAACTTTAGAAATTTAAATAATGCCAGGTTAGTCTCAATTTCTCCTTTAGAGATGACTGTTAAAACAAAATCTAATTCTTTTAAGAAATCAATTGCAATAAATGAGATATCTATTTTGAGACAAAGTAGGCAAACAGCTTCATTAACTATTCTAAATGGAAAAAAACAAATTATTAAACATTTAATATCTGATGGTGTTTTGGTATCTACTCCTGCAGGTAGTACAGCTTACAATTTATCGGTTCATGGACCAATTTTAAGCTTAGACTCAAAACAATTGTCCGTATGTCCAATAAGTGCTTTCCGACCAAGAAGATGGAGAGGAAAAATAGTTAGTGATAAATCAAAGATAATAATTAAAAATCTTAATTACATCAAAAGACCTATTAGTGCAGTAGCTGATAATATTGAAGTAAGAAATGCAAAATCAATTCAAATAAAAACAAACAATAAAATTAAGTTTAATTTATTGTTTGATAAAAATAGAAGCCTTCA
Source organism: uncultured Pelagibacteraceae bacterium (assembly GCA_902624535.1). Classification (GTDB taxonomy): domain Bacteria; phylum Pseudomonadota; class Alphaproteobacteria; order Pelagibacterales; family Pelagibacteraceae; genus Pelagibacter. Next base: position 74,176 of record CACNYF010000003.1, read on the forward strand.
AAAGAAAATTAAGATTGAACAATTAAGAAATGAGACCAATTGATGGTGCCCCCGCACGGACTCGAACCGCGGACCTATTGATTACAAATCGAGAGTCTAAATTTTAAAAGATAAATACTATCAACGTTAATTGAAAGTTGTTTCAAATCTGTACACACTATGAACACAGTGTTATATTTCATTATGAGTGATGCAGATGAAAAAATATTATCGCTAGAACGTGAATATAATTCTTTATTTGAAAAAAGAAACAAAGAACGTAGGCATATACGCTATTTCAACATTGGATCAATAATTGGAATAATATTTATTGTTGTTTCAACACCATACGAAAGTGAATTTTATACATTTTTCGGTGTTCTAGGAATGGGCATAATACAGGGCTTAACTGGTCTTTGCGTTTTGATGTCAGTACTTTTTATTTTACCTGGTGTTAGAGCTGAGGATAATAGAAAATGGGAAGAGTTAAATATTTTAAAAAAAAAAATTCAAAAGATGAAAAAAAATAAATGATTAAGTTTAAATAAGAAAATCAAATTATTTAAAATGGATTTATTTAAAAGAAAATATAATTTTCCTGAAGATATAGAGATATTTGAGGATCACATAAAACTTAAGGTTAAGGAAAAAAAAGTATATTTTAATAAAATAACCTCACTAAAAATCTTTTCCTCAGAGACAAAAACTTCAATCAATTTAATGCCAACTGGGAGTTCAACTACGGAGTCTGAGGTCACTATTTTTTATGGTAGGAGCAAAATAACAATCAGGCTTAAACCATTTGCGAAACAGTGGCCATTTAAAAATAAAAAAGGTCAATCAAAGTTTGAAAATATTCTATATTTCTATCATTTTCTTGAAGAAACAACATTTGTGAATAGATATAATATAGCCGCTAAAAATATAAATAAACTTCCAAAAAACGTATTGTATTCATATCAGGATTATTATTTCCTAAAAGATAAAACTATAAAAAAAAATAACAAAGTATTAGGAAACTTTGATACTGATAAAACTGATATATCTAGGTCATACAAGAAAATATATTTTAAATCTAATAAAAAGGGCTTAGCTTCACTGTTCGAAAAGGAATTAGAGATAGATATATCTCAAGATGAAGATGTATTTCTTAATTTATTTAAAATTACTACTGGATTAAGTTTCAAGGATTATACTTATAAAGTTTAATTTTTTTGCCATTATTAAGTCTATAAAAAGACAATAATAAATATTATTCAAAATAATGTTAAGATTGATTATTTTTATATATTTATTAATTCCAAGCTTTTCATTTGCAGATCAAGGTTTAAATTTTTCTTGTACAAACATGCTCGCAACTTTTGGAAAGAAATTTCAGCCTTTAAACTATAAACTTGAAGCAACAGGATTTCATTATTTTGATAAAAAACAAAATAAATTTATGATTATTCCTAGCAAAGAGCTTGACTTTGGAGAAGATCATTTCACAGTTAAATTTAAAGACTATGAATTAGGTTTTCAAAAGATAGTTTTTGCGGGAGATACAGAGCCCACTATAACAATGTCGAAATATGATCATAAAAATAATAAATTCTTAGATCATTATGTATGTGATTTAAAAAGAGAATTTATTAATTAACGACCACTTGACCTTAACACACTCTTAACACACTACGAACACAGTGAATGTGTTTTAGATGTCTAAACTAAAATTTTAAAAAATAATTAACGTTGATTTTATTGATTGATGGTGCCCCCGCACGGACTCGAACCGCGGACCTATTGATTACAAATCAATTGCTCTACCAGCTGAGCTACAAGGGCACGTAGAGTTTTGTATTACGATTTTTAATATTATCAAGTTTTATTTTTATATTGATTTATGTGATGAAAAACTATTGCAGCGCTATTAGATATATTTAAACTCTCTATATTTTTATTTATATCTATTTTTACTGAAAAATCTGTATATTTTTTTGCATGTTCTCTTATACCAAATCCTTCTGAACCAAAAAGTAAAATGTTATTTCCATCCCATTTAATATCATTAAATTTTTTTTTACTTTTTGCTTCAAAACCATAAATCCAAAAATTATTTTCCCTTAAATATTTAAGAGTGGTATTTATATTTGATACTTCAAATATATTTACATGCTCCATGCATCCACTAGCAGATTTGTACATAAGCTTACTTTCTGATGGAAAATGTCTCTCTTTAATAATTATTCCATCGATATCAAATGATGCAGCACTTCTAATTATAGAGCCGATATTCCTAGGATCTGTTACCTCGTCTAAACATGCAAAAGTCAGATCGTTCTTTAATTTAATAAATTCTTTTAAGTTATTTTTTTCAAAATGTTCTATTTCAGCAACATATCCTTGATGAGTAATTCCATCTTTCGAACAGTATTTATCAAGTTCCTTACGAGTTTTGTAATAAATTTTTAAATCTTTAAGAAGATTTTTTCTTAAACTTACTCTGTGTATATTTTTTTTACTTTCCTCAGTAAGAAAAATTTTCAAAACTTTTCTTTTGGGATTTTTTAATGCTTCTATAACCGCATGTTTTCCAACTATAAAAAAAGATGATTTGTTCATGATAATTGTTGAATTTAGACTATTTTTTAAGCTATTTTCCTATATTTCACGTATTGCATTTGTACAATAAAAATATATAAAACGCATGTTGTTTAAAGCTTTATTGAACATGGGGTGCTTCCCCCTAAAACTTTGTTAAGGAGGGGTACCAAAGCGGTCAAATGGGGCGGGCTGTAAACCCGTTGACTTCGGTCTTCGAAGGTTCGAATCCTTCCCCCTCCACCATTCAATAAATATTTTTTATGACAAGGAGTGTACTTGGGTGTTGCGGGTGTAGTTCAATGGTAGAACGCTAGCCTTCCAAGCTGGATGTAAGGGTTCGATTCCCTTTACCCGCTCCAAAAATTAAATTAAGGAAAAAAAATAAAAGAGGTAAACAAGTAATGTCAAAAGAAAAGTTCGTAAGAAATAAACCGCACTGTAATATTGGTACTATTGGTCATGTCGATCATGGTAAAACAACATTAACTGCTGCGATCACAAAAGTATTAGCAGAGTCAGGCGGTGCACAATTTACTGCTTATGATCAAATTGATAAAGCTCCAGAGGAAAAAGAAAGAGGAATTACAATTTCAACTGCTCACGTTGAATATGAAACTGAAAAACGACACTATGCACACGTTGATTGCCCAGGTCACGCAGACTATGTAAAAAACATGATTACAGGTGCCGCACAAATGGATGGAGCAATATTAGTAGTTAACGCAGCAGATGGACCAATGCCTCAAACAAGAGAGCACATTCTTTTGGCAAGACAAGTTGGTGTACCAGCAATAGTTGTTTATTTAAATAAAGTCGATCAAGTTGATGATAAAGAGATGATCGAACTTGTTGAAGAAGAAATAAAAGATTTACTTACATCATATAAATTTCCAGGAGACAAAACTCCAATAATCAAAGGTTCTGCATTAGCAGCTGTTGAAGGTAGAGATGATGAAATCGGAAAAAATTCAATAATGGAGCTGATGAAATCTGTTGATGAATTCATTCCTCAGCCAGATAGACCAAAAGATAAAGATTTCTTGATGCCTGTTGAAGATGTTTTCTCTATTTCAGGAAGAGGTACAGTTGTTACAGGAAGAGTAGAATCTGGAGTAATTAAAACTGGTGATGAAATAGAAATTGTTGGAATAAGAGAAACTAAAAAAACAGTGTGTACAGGTGTAGAAATGTTTAGAAAGCTATTAGATTCTGGTGAAGCAGGTGATAACATTGGTGCGCTTTTGAGAGGTGTTGAAAGAACAGACGTTGAAAGAGGTCAAGTATTATGTAAACCTGCATCAATCACACCACATACTAAATTTGAGGCTCAAGCATATGTATTAAAAAAAGAAGAAGGCGGAAGACATACTCCTTTCTTTACAAAATACAGACCTCAGTTTTATTTTAGAACAACTGATGTTACAGGTGAAGTAGAGTTACCTGCGGGTACAGAGATGGTAATGCCAGGTGATGATGCTAAATTTACAGTTAAATTAATTACACCCATCGCAATGGCCGAGAAGTTAAATTTTGCTATACGAGAAGGTGGTAGAACAGTAGGAGCTGGAGTAGTAACTAAAATTATAGAGTAAACTCCATAGGAGTGTAGCTCAATTGGTAGAGCGCCGGTCTCCAAAACCGGAGGTTGGGGGTTCGATTCCCTCCGCTCCTGCCATATTAAAATTATGAAGAACCCTTTAAAATTTATTCAAGATGTAAAGCAAGAAGCTTTTAAAGTTACTTGGCCAACTGGTAAAGAAGTTGTCCAAGGATCTCTAATGGTAGTAGCAATGGCCATCGTTGCGGCTTTATTTTTCCTATTGTTGGATCAGGTACTTCAATTTTTTTTAGAACTAGTTTTAAAGGTAAATCTATAATGAAAAATTGGTATATTGTTCAATCTCACTCAAGTTTTGAAAATAAGGTTGCTAAAGATATAAAAGAAGAAGCTTTAAAAGCAAATCTTTCAGATAAAATTGAGGAAATTATAGTTCCAACACATGATATTACAGAAGTTAAAAGAGGAAAGAGAGTTCAAAGAAAGAAAAAATACTTTCCTGGTTATGTATTATTAAAGAGTGAAATGGATAACACAATTTATCACATGATTAAAAATCTTAAAAAAGTTAGTGGATTTTTAGGTACTAAAGGTACGCCAATACCCGTTTCTGAGAAAGAAATTGAAAAAATACTTGGTCAAATTAAAGATGGAGTTGTGCAACCAAAATCAGGTGTAGAATATAATGTAGGTGAAAAAGTTCAGGTTATAGATGGGCCTTTTGCGTCATTCAGCGGTTTAGTCGAAGATATTGATGAAGAAAAATTGAGATTAAAAGTATCAGTATCAATATTTGGAAGACCGACACCTGTGGATTTAGAATATAGTCAAGTGGAAAAGGCAAGCTAATGGCAAAAAAAGAGATAAGCGGTTATATAAAGTTACAGATTAACGGAGGGCAAGCCAACCCAGCTCCTCCTGTTGGTCCAGCGCTAGGTCAAAGAGGAATAAATATAATGGAATTTTGCAAAGCGTTTAATGAAAAAACAAAATCATTCGCAGGAAAACCTGTACCTGTAATAATAACTGTATACAAAGACAAAAAATTTGATTTTATAATTAAATCACCACCAGCTTCACATTTTATTAAAGAAGCAGTAAAATTAAAAAGTGGATCAAAAGAACCTGGTAGAAATATTGTTGCAAAAATTTCAAAAAAACAATTAAAGGAAATAGCTGAAAAAAAAATGGCAGATTTAAATGCACATGATGTTGATGAAGCTGCAAAAATTATTGCAGGATCAGCTAGATCAATGGGTATCGAGGTTGTAGAGTAATGTCATCAAAAAGATTTAAAAAACTACCAGAAAATACAAGAGATTTGCAATCTGAAGCAGTGGATAAGTTAATTCCTATTTTAAAGCAAAATTGCACAACGAAATTTGATGAATCCTTAGACTTAAGTTTTCAAATTAATAACAAGCAAAAGAAAAGTGAGATTAATATTAGGACAGTAATTAATTTACCAGGCGGAAGTTCAAAAAAAGTAAAAGTTGGAGTTGTTTGTGAAGAAAATAAATCTCAAGAAGCAAAAGATGCTGGGGCAGAAGTTGTTGGTGGAGATGAACTTATAGATCAAATTAAGTCAGGCAATATAAATTTTGAAAAATTAATTTGCACTCCAGGAATGATGATTAAACTTTCTAAATTAGGAAAAGTACTTGGTCCAAAAGGATTAATGCCAAATCCAAAATTAGGATCAGTTACTAATGATTTAAAAAAAGCTATAACCGATGCAAAATCTGGACAAGTTGAAATAAGAAATGATAAAGATGGAAATATAGGTTTGAGTATAGGAAATAAATCTTTTTCGGATGATAAATTAATATTGAATTTTAATGCGGTATTAGATGCATTGGAAAAGGAAAAATCAAATAATACAATTAAAGGTGATTTAATTAAGCAAGCCTTTATAACTTCAACAATGGGAGTTTCATACAAAATTAAATTAGGTAAGAGTATTTAGTTATGATGAATAAAGAGCAAAAGAAACAGTATATATCTGATATGACAAATCAGTTTGAAAAATCTGAAGCTGTAATAGTTACTCATTATCAAGGTTTAACAATGAATCAACTTGATGACTTAAGAGCTAAAATGAGAGAGCATGGCATAAAATTTAAAATCACAAATAATAGAATAACAAAATTAGCTCTAGAAAAAACAAGATGCAAAGATCTTTCAAACTTGTTTTCAGGTCCCACTGCTGTAGCTTTGTCTGAAGATGCAATAACTTCTGCAAAAATATTGACAAATTTCTCAAAAGAAAATGAAAATTTAAAAATTCTAGGTGGAATCATGGGATCCGACATTTTAGACGTTGCTGGCGTCAAAAATGTAGCTACCTTACCTTCATTGGACGAGGCTAGGGCAAAAATAGTAGGAATATTGAGGTCTCCAGCACAAAAAATAGCAAGTATTTTACTTGCGCCGGCGTCAAAAATCGCTATTTTAGCGCTCGAAAAATCAAAAAAATAACCAGGGACAAGATTTACTATGGCTGACTTAAATAAAATTATAGACGACTTATCAAGTTTAACTGTTGTAGAAGCAGCTGAACTTTCAAAACAACTTGAAGAAAAATGGGGAGTTACTGCAGCAGCAGCTGTAGCAGCAGCACCAGCAGCAGCAGGAGCGGCACCAGCGGAAGAAAAAGATGAATTTACAATTATGCTTACAGCAGCTGGAGATAAAAAAATTAATGTTATAAAAGAGGTTAGAGCTATTACGGCTTTAGGACTTAAAGAAGCAAAAGATTTAGTTGAAGGAGCACCAAAAGAAGTCAAAACAGGTGTTAATAAAAAAGAAGCAGAAGAGATAAAGCAAAAACTCGAAGCAGCTGGAGCAAAAGTAGAACTAAAATAAATTAGATAGGATTATTTACTGGTTACATAATTAATCAGTAGTTGAGATGCAATTATCTTTTACAGAAAAGAAAAACATAAGAAAAAGCTTCGGAAAACTTAAAGAAAGTTTATCTATTCCAAATCTTATTGAGGTACAAAAGAATTCTTATAAAGAACTCACAGAATTCAAACAAGATGTTGAGCAACACCTTATTAAAGGTTTCGATAGAGTTTTTAAAAGCATTTTTCCAATTGAAGACTTAAATGATAAAGCAACACTAGAGTATGTTTCATATAAATTGGAAAAACCTAAATTTGATGTTGAAGAATGTATAGCTAGAGGGTTGACTTATTCTGCGGCTCTCAAATGCACCCTTAGATTAGTTGTATATGAGATTGATCAAGAAAATAACACAAAAGATATTTTGTCAGCAAAAGAGCAAGAAGTTTATATGGGGGAAGTTCCAATGATGACAAATAGTGGAACTTTTATAACCAATGGAGTTCAAAGAGTTGTTGTTAACCAGATGCACAGAAGTCCAGGAGTATTCTTTGATCACGATAAAGGAAAATCCCATGCTAGTGGAAAATTATTATTTAATTGTCGTGTAATTCCTAATCGTGGATCTTGGCTAGATTTTGAATTTGATGTTAAGGATCTATTATATTTTAGAATTGATAGAAAAAAGAAAATATTAGTCTCTACTTTATTACAAGCTTTAGGATTTTCAAAAAATGATATTGTTGACGAATTCTATCAAAAAGAAACATTAAATTATGATAAAAATTTAAATAAGTGGAAAACTAAATTTGATCCAGAAAATTATAAGGCCAAAAATTTTTCAGAGGAAGTAATTGATGCAAAAAATAATAAAGTTGTTGTAAAATTAGGAGAAAAAATAAATTTTTTAACCGCAAAAAAACTCTCAAATGATGGCCTTAAAGAAATTTATGTTTCTAACGAGTCATTATACGGTAAATTTTTACATAGAGATATTACCGTTGGTGAAGATGTATTTAAAATTGGAACAGAATTAAATGAGACTATAATTAGTAAAATTATTGAAGCAGAAATTAAATCCTTAGATATTTCTAGAACCAATTCGATAAATAAAGGTCCATACTTACTATTAAGTATTTTCAATGACAAAAATGAAAATAAAAATGATGCAATTACAGAAATTTATAAGGTTTTAAGACCTGGAGAACCTCCAACAATAGAGATAGCTACTCAGATATTTAATAACTTATTTTTTAGTTCTGACAGATATGATTTATCAGACGTTGGAAGAGTAAAAATGAATTCACGATTAGAGCTAACTTGCTCTGATAAAATTACAATTTTAAGAAATGATGACATACTAGCTATAATTCAGAAGATGTTAGACTTAAGAGATGGTAAAGATGAAGTTGATGATATAGATCATTTAGGAAACAGAAGAGTTAGGTCAGTTGGTGAACTTGTTGAAAATCAGGCAAGAATAGGCGTATACAGAATGGAGAGAGCTATAAAAGAGAAAATGACCACTTTAGACGTTGAGTCAGCAATGCCTCAAGATTTAATTAATGCAAAACCTTTGACTATTTCTCTTAAAGATTTCTTTGCTACTTCACAACTGTCTCAGTTTATGGATCAAACTAATCCACTTTCCGAAATCACTCATAAAAGAAGAGTATCGGCTTTAGGACCAGGTGGTCTAACAAGAGAAAGAGCAGGATTTGAAGTCCGAGATGTTCATCCTACTCATTATGGAAGAATTTGTCCAATTGAAACTCCCGAAGGACCGAACATTGGTTTAATTAATAGTTTATCCACATATTCAAAAATAAATAAATATGGTTTCATTGAAAGCCCATATAAAAAAGTAAAAGATGGTATTGTACAAAATAATATTGAATATTTATCAGCCATGGAAGAGACAAAATTTACTATTGCACAAGCTAATTCTCTTATTGACAAAAATGGTAAGTTTACTGAGGAATTAGTTTCATGCAGACAGAATTTAAACTTCATTTTAGCTAAACCGGACACTATAGATTATATCGATGTATCTCCAAAGCAACTTGTATCAGTAGCTGCCTCTCTAATACCTTTTTTAGAAAATGATGATGCTAATAGAGCATTAATGGGTTCTAATATGATGAGACAAGCAGTTCCATTGTTAAAACCAGAGGCACCACTTGTAGGCACAGGTATAGAAAGTGATGTTGCTTTAGACTCAGGAGTAACAATTGTTGCTAGAAGAGATGGAGTTGTAGATAAAATTGATGGTAAAAGGATAGTTATCAAAGCTTCAAGTGAAAAGGATTACTCTAAATCAGGGGTTGATATTTATAATTTACAAAAGTTTAAAAGATCAAATCAAAATACCTGCATAAATCAAAAACCTTTAGTAAGAGTTGGAGATAAAGTAAAATCTGGTGATATTATAGCCGATGGACCATCTACAAAAGTTGGTGAATTAGCTCTAGGTAAAAATGTAACTGTAGCTTTTATGCCTTGGCAAGGTTACAACTTTGAAGACTCAATATTAATTTCGGAAAGATGTGTAACAGACGATGTATTCACATCTATACACATAGAAGAATACGAAGTTATGGCTAGAGATACAAAATTAGGTGAGGAAGATATTACTAGAGATATTCCAAATGTTAATGAGGAATCATTAAAAAATTTAGATGAGTCAGGAATAGTATATATTGGGGCTGAAGTTAAACCAGGAGATATTTTAGTAGGTAAAGTTACTCCCAAAGGAGATACAGCATCAGGCCCTGAAGAAAAATTATTAAGATCAATATTTGGTGAAAAGGCAATTGATGTTACTGATACATCGTTAAAAATGCCAAGTGGAAGTGGTGGTATAGTAGTTGATGTAAGAGTATTTAATAGACATGGTATCGATAAAGATGAAAGATCGATAACTATTGAGAGAGCAGAAATCGAAAGTGTTCAAGAAGATAAAAAGGTTGAAGAAGAAATTTTAGAAAGAAGTATAAAACAGAGATTATCATCAATATTAAATGGAACAAAAATTAACAAAAAAGTTAAAGATGTTGAGGTAAATACAGTGTTATCTGAGGAAGTAATCAATAATTTACCTGTTTCTGATTTATTTAAAATATCAGTCGATGACCAAGTTAAAATATCTTCTTTGTCTCAAATAAAAGATCAATACAATAGTGCCAAACAAGATATTCAAGAGAGATTTGAAGATAAAGTTTTAAAAATTAGACAAGGTGATGATTTATTACCTAGTGTTATGAAAATGGTTAAAGTTTTTGTTGCAATAAAAAGAAGACTAAGACCAGGAGATAAAATGTCTGGAAGACATGGAAATAAGGGTGTTGTAAGTAAAATAGTTCCAGTTGAAGATATGCCCTATAGAGAAAATGGTAAACCCGTTGATATTGTTCTTAATCCATTAGGTGTTCCGAGTAGGATGAATGTTGGTCAAATATTAGAGACACATTTAGGATGGTCCTGCACAGAGTTAGGTGAGAAATTAAATCAGTTAATAAATGAAAACCAAAAGAAGATTGAAAAGACAGAAAAGATTAAATCATTTTTAAAAAATGTATATGGAAAAGAAATTTACGATGAAGATATTGAAAATTTAAATCAATCAGAATTTGGAGATTTATGTTCAAATATTAGACATGGTGTTCCAATAGCCACACCAGTTTTCGATGGAGCCAAAGAAAACGATGTTACCAAAATGTTAGAACTAGCTGAATTACCAAACTCAGGTCAAACCACACTTTGGGATGGAAGAACTGGAGAGAAATTTGACAGAACTGTTACAGTAGGGACAATTTATATGTTAAAACTTCATCATTTAGTTGAAGATAAAATTCATGCAAGATCTACTGGACCTTACAGTTTAGTGACACAACAGCCTCTTGGAGGTAAAGCACAATTAGGAGGTCAGCGATTTGGTGAGATGGAAGTTTGGGCATTAGAAGCTTATGGAGCTTCATACACTTTACAGGAAATTCTTACTGTTAAGTCAGATGATGTAGCTGGAAGAGTTAAAGTTTATGAAACTATAGTTAAAGGTGAAGAAAATTTTGAATCAGGTATACCTGAATCATTTAATGTTTTAGTTAAAGAAATTAAATCTCTAGCACTAAATGTGGAGCTAAATTAATATGAGTAAAGAATTAACGGATCTATTTAAATCTTCAGAAATTTCAGAAGCTCAAAATTTTAATAGCATTAAAATAACACTTGCTAGTCCAGAGAAAATTAAATCATGGACTTATGGAGAAATCAAAAAGCCTGAAACAATAAATTATAGAACTTTTAGACCAGAAAAAGATGGACTATTTTGTGCAAGAATATTTGGACCTATAAAAGATTATGAATGTCTTTGTGGCAAGTACAAGAGAATGAAATTCAGAGGAATTATATGCGAAAAATGTGGAGTTGAGGTAACTAAATCTAATGTAAGACGTGAAAGAATGGGTCATATCAATTTAGCGACTCCAGTAGCTCATATATGGTTTTTGAAATCTTTACCTAGCAGAATATCCCTTGCAATTGACATGAAATTAAAAGAGGTAGAAAGAGTTCTTTATTTTGAAAATTTCATTGTAATTGAGCCAGGTTTAACAGGTCTTAAGAAGAACCAGCTTTTGGGTGAAGAAGAACTAATAAAGTATCAAGATGAGTATGGTGAGGAGTCATTTACTGCAGGAATTGGTGCTGAAGCAATTTTAGAAATATTAAAGTCGATAGATTTAGAGCAAGAAAAAGAAGCACTGATTAAATCAATAAAGGAAACTAAATCAAAAGTTTCAGAGGAAAGATCTATTAAAAGATTAAAATTAATTGAGTCATTTATCGAGACTGGAAATAAACCGGAATGGATGATTTTAACAACAATTCCAGTCATTCCACCTGAGTTAAGACCATTGGTTCCTTTAGATGGAGGAAGATTTGCCACTTCAGATTTAAATGATTTGTACAGAAGAGTTATAAATAGAAATAACCGACTAAAAAGATTAATGGATCTTAAAGCCCCAGATATAATTGTCAGAAACGAAAAAAGAATGCTGCAAGAGTCAGTAGATGCTTTATTTGATAATGGTAGAAGAGGAAGGGTAATTACAGGTACAGGAAAAAGACCACTAAAATCATTGGCAGAAATGCTTAAGGGTAAACAAGGAAGATTTAGACAAAATTTATTAGGTAAAAGAGTGGATTATTCAGGAAGATCAGTGATTGTAGTTGGACCAGATTTAAAATTGCACGAATGTGGCTTGCCAAAGAAAATGGCATTAGAATTATTTAAACCATTTTTATATGCAAGGTTAAATAAACTTGGGCTTGCTTCCACCATAAAACAAGCAAAAAAACTTGTTGAAAGAGAGAGGAATGAAGTTTGGGATGCTTTAGAATTAATCGTTCGAGAACATCCTGTAATATTAAATAGAGCTCCGACCCTTCATAGGTTAGGTGTTCAAGCATTTGAACCAAAATTAATTGAAGGAAATGCAATTGAATTACATCCATTAACATGTGCAGCGTTTAATGCAGATTTTGATGGCGATCAAATGGCTGTACACGTACCATTAAGCTTAGAGGCACAATTGGAAGCAAGAGTTTTAATGATGTCCACAAATAATATTCTAAGTCCATCCAATGGTAAACCTATAATTGTTCCAAGTCAGGATATGATTTTAGGTATATATTATCTGTCTCAACCACCATATCAAACTGATAGAGTAGATGGATATTTTGTTAATACTTCAGAGATTGAACATGCATTAGAAATTGGTCAAATTAAAGTTCATTCAAGAATTGTTTCTAGATTTGCAACAGTTGATGAAAAAGGTAATACAAAATATGAAAAACATATAAGCACTGCTGGAAGGTTTTTGTTAGCAAGCCTAATTCCAAAGAATATAAATAATAAATTTGCATTAGTTGACAGATTATTGCCTAAGAAAATAGTTTCTGAAGTTATTGATCATGTTTTTAGATTTTCTGGTCAAAAAAGCACAGTAATTTTTTGTGATAAATTAAAAGATCTTGGATTTAAACATGCTTTCAAAGCAGGAATATCATTTGGTAAAGACGATTTAGTAATTCCAGATAACAAGCAGCAATTAATTGATGAAACTAAAAAACTAATTTCTGATTATGAAAATCAATATGCAGAAGGATTAATAACAAGAGGTGAAAAATACAATAAAGTTATTGATGCATGGTCAAAATGTACTGATAAAGTTGCATCTGAAATGATGAAAAGAATTTCTGCTACCGAAATGACAGAGGATGGTCTAAAAATTAATTCAGTATTTATGATGGCAGACAGTGGAGCAAGAGGATCTGCCGCTCAAATGAAGCAATTAGCTGGTATGAGAGGCCTAATAGCTAAACCATCTGGTGAAATTATAGAATCTCCAATTACATCAAACTTTAAAGAAGGTTTAACTGCACTAGAATATTTTAACTCAACCCATGGTGCCAGAAAAGGATTGGCAGATACTGCATTGAAGACAGCGAGTTCCGGATACCTAACAAGAAGACTTTGTGATGTCGCCCAAGATTTAACTATAACTCAAGTTAAATGTGATAACCCGAGTTATATAAAGCTTACAGAGGTTTTGGAAGGTGGAAATATAATGGTTAGCTTGTCAGAAAGAGCACTAGGAAGAGTAACAGCAAAAGATGTAAAAAATCCATTATCAGGTGAAGTTTTGATAAAGAAGAATAGCATGATTGATGAGGCTGCATGCGAAAAAATTGACTCTGCGGGTGTAAAAAACTTAAATGTTTACTCAGTAATGACATGTAGTTTAAAAGAAGGTGTATGTGCCACTTGTTATGGTAGAGATTTATCGAGAGGTAAAATGGTCCATGTTGGTGAAGCAATTGGAATGATATCAGCCCAATCTATTGGTGAACCAGGAACTCAGCTTACAATGAGAACTTTCCACGTTGGAGGTACTGCATCAGTCAAACAAGACTCACAAATCGTATCTAATAATGATGGTATATTAAAAATTGTTAACACAAATCTATTAGAAGATTCAAAAAAAAATTTAATTGTAATGGGAAGAAATACAGAATTATCAATAGAGGATGCTAATGGATTACAAGTAGCCGCATACAAAGTTCCATATGGATCAAAACTTTTCTTTGAGAATGGTGATAAAGTTAAAAAAGGATCTAAAATTTGTGAATGGGATCCATATACAACACCTGTTATTGCTGAAAAAGATGGAATAGCAAATTATGTAGATTTAATAGATGGCGTGTCAATTGCGGAGACGACTGATGATGCAACTGGAATTTCTACTAAAGCAGTAGTTGATTGGAAAACCCAATCTAAAAATACAGATTTAAAACCAAGAATTACCTTAAGAGATGCAAAAGGAAATGTCGTTAAAAAAGCAGATGACAATGAAGCAAGATATTACTTGGTACCAGATTCAATTCTATCTGTTAAAGATGGGCAAAAGATTTCAGCTGGCGATGTAATAGCTAGACTTCCTAAAGAGACTACAAAAACTAAAGATATTACTGGAGGCCTACCAAGAGTTGCTGAATTATTTGAGGCAAGGAAAGCAAAAGATAGTGCAATTATTGCTGAGAATGATGGAAAAGTAATATTTGGTAAAGAAGTTAGAGGTAAACAAAGAGTAACAATAGAATCTGAAAATGGTGACACATCAAGCTATTTAATTCCTAAAGGAAAACATATTAATTTTAATCAAGGGGAAAAAATTAAAAAAGGTGAGTACTTGTTAGATGGTCAACCATTACCTCATGACATTCTAAGAATTTTAGGCATTGAAGAATTAACTGAATATTTCGTAAACCAGGTACAAGATGTTTACAGATTACAAGGTGTAATTATTAATGATAAGCACATTGAGGTAATTCTAAGACAAATGTTGAAAAAAATTGAGGTCAAAACACAAGGTGATAGTTCCTTACTTCCTGGAGAAATCATTGATAGGATAAGATTTGAAAATATGAACGAACAACTTGTTAAAGATGGTAAAAATCCTGCTGTTGGAGAGAGAGTTTTAATGGGAATAACTAAAGCCTCACTTCAAACAGAGTCATTTATTTCAGCCGCTTCTTTCCAAGAAACAACAAGAGTTTTAACAGACGCAGCTATAAAAGGTAAGGTAGATAAGTTATCAGGATTAAAAGAAAATGTTATAGTCGGTAGATTAGTTCCTGCAGGAACTGGATCTGTTAAAAATCTGTGGAACAAGAAAGCTCGTTTAGATGACGAAAAATTCATTGCTGAGAATGAGAAGATTGAGCAAGCAGAAAGCCCTGTAAATCAATAAAAATTCGTCATTTTTCCATGTCTTTTAATTTGACAAATGGGATTTCTATAGTATTTTGTGCGTGTTTTTGGTTGGAATGTAGTGACTAGTGCACTAAACGCTGCCACAAATAACCTGACAGTTATTTCATCTAAAATCAAACTTATATAAAATTTTATGCCAACAATTAACCAGTTGTTAAGAAAAGGACGAGAAAAACAAATTGCTAGGAACAAAGTTCCTGCATTACAAAAACAACCTTTAAAAAGAGGTGTTTGTGTAAAAGTTTATACAACTACACCAAAGAAACCAAACTCGGCACTAAGAAAAGTTGCAAGAGTTAGATTATCAAATGGTTTTGAAGTTACAGCATATATTCCTGGGGAAGGACATAATCTACAAGAACACTCAGTGGTATTAATAAGAGGTGGACGAGTTAAAGATTTGCCTGGTGTAAGATATCATATACTTCGTGGTAATTTAGATACTCAAGGAGTTGCAAATAGAAAACAGAGACGTTCTTTATATGGAACGAAAAAAGGTAAATAAAGATGTCCCGAAAAAGAAAAGCTCCCAAAAAAATTCCAATAGTAGATCCTAAATATAAATCTGTAATAATTCCAAAATTAATTAATTCTATAATGTTAGATGGTAAAAAAACTATCGCTGAAAAAATTGTTTATGATGCGATTGATAAAATTAAATCAAAATCAAAAGATGAACCTTTAACCGTTTTTAATGATGCAATAAATAATGTGAGACCAACTGTAGAAGTTCGATCAAGACGTGTTGGTGGTGCTACCTATCAAGTACCAGTAGAAGTTAAAGCTAAAAGATCACAAGCATTAGCTCTAAGATGGATTATTGATGCATCAAGAAAAAGGAAAGATAAAAAAATGTCAGATAAATTATTTAATGAAATTTTTGATGCTTATCAAAAAAGAGGTTCAGCAATAAAAAAGAAAGAAGATACACATAAAATGGCAGAGTCAAATAAAGCTTTTGCACATTTTAGATGGTAAATAATATGGCAAAAACTCATCCACTAAATAAATATAGAAACATTGGCATCATGGCCCATATAGATGCTGGTAAAACTACAACTACTGAAAGAATTTTATATTATACAGGTAAGAGTCATAAAATTGGTGAAGTTCATGATGGTGCCGCCACGATGGATTGGATGGAACAAGAACAGGAAAGAGGTATTACAATAACATCAGCTGCAACTACTTGTTTTTGGAGAGAGCATAGAATTAATATAATTGATACTCCTGGTCACGTTGATTTTACTATTGAAGTTGAACGATCTTTAAAAGTTTTGGATGGTGCTGTTGCAGTATTTGATGGTGTTGCTGGTGTTGAACCTCAATCTGAAACAGTTTGGAGACAAGCTGATAAATATAAAGTGCCTAGAATTTGTTTTGTTAATAAACTTGATAGAACTGGTGCAGATTTCTTTAGATGTGTGGATATGATTAAAGACAGACTTGGAGCCAAACCTTTAGTTATGCAGGTGCCTATTGGAATAGAGTCATCATTACAAGGTGTTGTTGATTTAGTTAAAATGAAAGCAATTGTATGGAAAAACGAAGACCTTGGCGCTGAGTGGGAAGAAAAAGATATTCCAGATGATCTTAAAGAGACATGTGAAAAATACAGACAAGAATTAGTTGAGACAGCTGTTGAGCAAGACGAAAAACTAATGGAAGCCTATTTAGGCGGTGAAGAAATTAAACAAGAAGATTTGATTAAATGTGTTAGAAAAGGATGTTTAAATTTCGAATTTGTACCAGTTTTAACTGGTTCTGCTTTTAAAAATAAAGGTGTTCAACCATTATTAGACGCAGTTGTAGATTACTTGCCAAGCCCAGAGGATCTTGGATCTATTATGGGTACAAAGCCAGGATCTGATGAGGAAATTGAAATGAAGTTTGAAGATAGTGCACCTTTTTCAGCTTTAGCTTTTAAAGTAGCAACAGATCCATTTGTAGGAAGTCTTACATTTATTAGAATTTATTCAGGTACAGTTAAATCTGGAACTGGAGTTTACAACACTTCTTCAGATAAAGAAGAAAGAGTTGGAAGAATGCTTTTAATGCACGCTAATTCAAGAGAAGATATCAAAGAAGCAAGCGCAGGTGATATAGTTGCGCTCGCTGGATTAAAAAATACAATAACAGGTCATACATTGGCAAATAAAGATGCACCAGTATTACTTGAGCCAATGGAATTTCCAGATCCAGTTATAGAAATTGCAGTTGAGCCTAAATCAAAAGCTGATCAAGAAAAAATGGGTGAAGCATTAGGAAGATTAGCCAAAGAAGATCCTTCATTTAGAGTGTCATCAGACGAAGAGTCAGGTCAAACAATAATTAAAGGAATGGGAGAATTACATTTAGACATTATCGTTGATAGAATGAAAAGAGAATTTAAAGTTGAGGCAAATGTAGGTGCACCTCAAGTTGCTTACAGAGAAACGATATTAAATTCTGCTGAATTTGATTACACTCATAAAAAGCAAAGCGGTGGAGCAGGACAATTTGCTAGAGTTAAACTATCTGTTGAACCATTAGAGCCTGGCAAAGGTAGAGAAATTGAAAGTAAAATTAAAGGTGGATCAATACCTAAAGAATTTATACCAGGTGTTGAGAAAGGTGTAGAGACAATAGCTGATGGAGGTATTCTAGCTGGTTTTCCTTTAATTGATTATAAAGTTACAATCTTAGATGGTTTACACCATGATGTTGACTCAAGTGTATTAGCTTTTGAGCTTGCTTCTAGACAATGTTTTAAAGAGGCATGTAGCAGAGGAACTCTAAAACTTTTAGAACCAGTAATGAGAGTAGAAGTAGTCACTCCAGAAGATTATATGGGAGACGTAATAGGTGATTTGAATAGTAGAAGAGGTCAAATAAGCACACAAGAGCAAAGAGGAAATGCAACAGTAATAACTGCAATGGTGCCATTAGCAAATATGTTTGGATATATAAATAGTTTAAGATCTATGTCACAAGGCAGAGCTCAATACTCAATGTTTTTTGATCATTATGACAAGGTTCCACAAAATGTTCAAGACGAGGTAACCAAGAAAACAGGTTAATTATGGATAAACAAAATATAAGGATAAAATTAAGAGCGTACGATAACAAGGTATTGGATCAATCAACAGAGGAGATAGTAAATACCGTTAAAAGAACAGGAGCTAATATTAAAGGTCCAATTCCTTTGCCTACAAAAATAGAGAGATATACTGTTTTAAGATCGCCACATATTGATAAAAAAAGTAGAGAACAATTCGAAACAAGAACTCATAAAAGATTAATTGATATTATTGAACCTACGCCTGCAACAGTCGAAGCATTAATGAAACTTGATTTAGCATCAGGAGTAGATGTGGAGATTAAAATATGATGGATAATTTAGCTTTAATTGGAAAAAAAATAGGAATGTCTAGGGAGTTTTTTAAAACTGGCCAATCAGTTCCAGTTACAGTGTTAAAAATGGAGACTGGAAGGGTAATAAACGTTATTAACAAAGAAAACAGAGGATATAGTGCAGTTCAAATAGGATATGGGAAAATTAAAAACTCAAAATTAACCAAATCTATGAAAGGTTATTTTGCCAAAAAAAATACTGAGCCAAAAAAAATACTTAAAGAGTTTAGGTTGGAAAGTACTGAAAATTTTAAAGAAGGAAATGAAATTGGATTAGAAATATTTGAGAATGTTAAATTTGTTGACGTAAAATCTAAGACAATTGGTAAAGGATTTGCAGGCGCAATGAAAAGGCATAATTTTGGCGGATTAAGAGCTACCCATGGTGTTTCAATTTCTCATAGATCTCATGGATCAACAGGACAAAGGCAAGACCCAGGTAAAGTTTTTAAAGGAAAAAAAATGGCTGGTCATATGGGAGATAAAATTAGAACTATACAAAACATCGAAGTTATAAAAACTGACAAAGAAAACAATTTACTATATTTAAAAGGTTCTATTCCTGGATCAAAAAATACAGAAGTTTTGATAAGAAAATCAGTCAAAGATATTAAACGAATGTCAATTGAAGAAAAAATTGAGGAAATTGAAAAACAAAAAAAATCTGCAGATAAAAAGAAAAAATAAATGAAAATAGATAAATTAAGTATTGATGGAAAAAAACAAAGCATAGAGGTGCTGGATAAAATTTTTAGTGCTAAAGTTAACAGTCATTTAGTGAGTGGTGTAATCTATAAATTAAATGCTAATTTTAAAGGTAGAAAAGCAAAAACAAAGCAAAGAAATGAAATAATTGGTTCAACTTCTAAAATTTATTCACAAAAAGGAACTGGTAATGCGAGACACTCAAGTAAAAAGGCCCCTATATTTGTAGGTGGAGGAATAGCTCATGGGCCCAAAGGTCAGGATAAATATAAAACTAGAAAGTTGAATAAGAGTGAAAAAAAAATGAGTATAGCTTCACTTATTACTGAAAAGAATAGATCAAATAACGTAATTATTTTTGATGATTTTGGAAAAAAAATTGAAAAAACTAAAGAAATGTTTGAGCTTCTAAATAAGTTTGATGCAAACAACTCATTATTAATTGTGGATACAAAATCAAAAGAAAATATCTTAAGGTCGACTAAAAATATTCCTAATGTAAAATTAACTGATGCAAATCATTTCAGTGCATTTGATTTAGTTAAATATAAAAAAATTATTTTTACTGAGAGCTCAGTTAAAGAATTAGAAAAGAGATATCAATAATGGATAAATTAAGCTTGTACGATAAAATCTTGTTTCCTGTTGTAACTGAAAAATCAACAAATTTGTCCGAACAAAATAAAATTGTTTTTAAGGTACCTCAAAGTGCTAATAAAAAAACCTTAAAAGGATCAATTGAAAAAATCTTTAAAGTCAACGTAACAAAAATTAATATTATTAATAAAAAAACATTAATTAAATCTACTAGAGGAAAAAAAGTTAAAAAGAAGGGTTTTAAAAAAGCAATTATTACCCTTAAAAAAGGTCAAAATATTGACTTAACAACAGGTATTTAAATTATGGCTTTAAAAACATTTAAACCTTACACGAAATCTACCAGAGGAACTATTTTAACAAGTAGAGAGGGACTTTGGAAAGGCAAACCTTATAAGCCATTAACAAGTGCGAATTATTCCTCAAAAGGAAGAAATAATTATGGTCGAATAACTTCTCGGAATCATGGGGGTGGTCACAAACATAAATATAGAAAAATTGATTTTTATAGAAAAAAAAATGACATGAAAGCAGTTGTAGAAAGAATTGAATATGATCCAAACAGATCTTGCCATATAATGTTAGTTAAATTTGAAGACAATCAAAAATTTTATTACCTTGCTCCACAAAAAATAAAAGTTGGTGATCAAATTCAAAATGGTTCATCTTCAGAGATTAAAATAGGAAATTGTTTACCATTACAGGATATTCCAGTGGGTATTGATATACATAATGTTGAAATACAGCCTGGAGCTGGTGGAAAAATAGCAAGAGCAGCTGGATCGTCTGTTACTATTTCAGGTATAGATGGAAATTATTCAATAATAAAAATGACTTCAGGTGAAGTTAGAAAAATAGATTCAAGAGCAATGGCTACAATTGGAGTGCTATCTAATCCTGATCAAAAAAACATTAAAATTGGTAAAGCTGGTCGATCTAGATGGTTGGGAAGAAGACCTCATACAAGAGGTGTTGTTAAAAATCCAGTAGATCATCCTCATGGTGGAGGCGAGGGAAAATCTGCAGGTGGTAGACATCCTGTTTCTCCTACAGGACAATCAGCAAAAGGATTAAAAACAAGAGATAATAAGAGAACTGATAAATTTATAATAAGAAGAAGAAAGAAGAAGAGAACTTAATTTATGGCAAGATCTGTTTGGAAAGGACCGTTTGTTGAGGAAAGTTTAATCAAAAAAGTTGAAAAGATTAAAAATGATCCTAATAAAAAACCAATTAAAACTTGGTCTAGAAAATCAACAATAATACCTGACTTTGTAGGATTTAGTTTTTTAATTTATAACGGTAAAAAATTTATACCCATCACTGTTTCTGAAGATATGGTGGGACACAAATTTGGAGAATTTGCTCCAACAAGACAGTTTTTTGGTCATACTCCAGCTGATAAAAAAGCTAAAGTTGAGGGTGGAGCAAAAGGAGCTGATAAGAAATAAATATGATTAAAAATAAAGATATAGATTTAAAGCAAGTTAGATCAATAAATAAAAATGTAAGATCTAGTGTAAGAAAATTAAAACCTATACTTAAATCAATAGTTGGTAAAAAAGTAGAAATTGCAATTAGAGATTTATCTTTCTCAGAAAAAAGAATTTCTAAAGATGTTAAAAAAACAATTTCATCAGCAGTCGCTAATGCAGAAAATAATTTTCAATATGATATTGACAATTTAATAGTTAAAGAAGCTTTCTGTGGAAAACAGGTAATAATGAAAAGATTTAGAGCTAGAGCCAAAGGTAGAGCTGCAGAAATTATGAAACCGTACTCAAACGTAACAATAGTTTTGAGTGAACAAATGAAACAAAAAGAGAAGGAACATGGGACAAAAGGTTAATCCAGTAGGTTTAAGATTAGGTATCAACAGAGGATGGGATTCAGTTTGGTATGCAAAAAAACAAGATTTTGGTAACTACTTAATTGAAGATTTTAAGATCAGAGAGTTCATTAAAAAAAATGTTATAAATTCAGGTGTTTCAAAAGTAATGATAGAAAGATCAGCAAAAAAATGTTTTGTAACAATTTATACTTCTAGACCTGGATTTGTAATTGGAAAAAAGGGGAGTGATATAGAAAAAATTAAAGGAAAATTATCAAGATTGAGCGCAAATGAAATAGTGCTAAATATTAAGGAAGTTAAAAAACCTGAGACAAATTCATTTTTAGTTGCCGAAAACATCGCTCAACAGTTAGTTAAACGTGTTTCTTACAGGAGAGCAATGAAGAGAGCAATGCAATCTGCATTAAGATTAGGAGCCAAAGGAATTAAAGTGTCTTGTAGCGGAAGACTTGGCGGAAACGAAATTGCAAGAACAGAATGGTTAAGAGATGGAAGTATTCCATCTCATACTTTAAGAGCAGATATCGATTACGCTGAAGCAGAGGCTTTGACCACTTATGGAATAATTGGAATTAAAGTTTGGATATATAAAGGAGAAATTTTTACAAAAGAATTTAGCCAAGAAAGGAACAAAACATAATAATGTTACAACCAACTAGAACAAAGTTTAGAAAAGCACATAAAGGAAGAATTCACGGCAATGCCTCAAGATGTAATGCAATGAATTATGGTTCTTTTGGACTGAAAGCAATCCAGCCAGAAAGAATTATATCCAGACAGATAGAAGCAGCTAGGGTAGCATTAACAAGACACATGAAAAGACAAGGTAGAGTTTGGACAAGAATGTTTCCTAATATACCTGTATCAAAAAAACCTACTGAGGTAAGAATGGGTAAAGGAAAAGGCTCACCTGAATTTTGGGCATGCAGAGTTAAACCAGGAAGAATTTTGTTTGAGGTCGACGGTGTAACAGAAGAAATTGCTAGAGAAGCATTATACAAAGCATCAGCAAAACTTCCAATTAAATGTAAATTTATTAAGAGAATCTAAATGAAAAAAAGTGAGATAAAGAAAATGACTAAAGAACAAGCTTTGAAAGATATTGAAAAATTAAAAAAAGATCTTTTTAACTTCAGATTTCAAAAAATTAATGGTCAAATAAAAAGTCCATCAAAAATAAGTGAAACAAAGAAGAATATTGCGAGATTAAAAACATTAGTAGTGAGAAAAGATGCCTAAAAAATTATTAAATGGAATAGTTGTAAGTGATAAACCAAACAAAACTATAACGGTTTTAGTTGAGAGAAAATACCAACATCCAGTATTAAAAAAAGTAATTAAAGCTAGAAAGAAATACAGTGTTCACGACGAAAATAATAAATATAAAAACGGTGATAAAGTATTGATACAAGAGTGCAAACCTTACTCAAAGTCAAAAAAATTTGAAGTGATAGGAGTTTCCAAATGATACAAGTTCAGACAGAATTATTTGTAGCTGATAATACTGGTGCAAAAAAAATTGAATGCATAAAGGTACTAGGTGGATCTAAAAGAAGATACGCAAGTATTGGTGATACAATTGTTGTAGCAGTTAAAGAAGCAATTCCCAAAGGAAAGGTTAAAAAGGGTGCGGTTCATAAAGCTGTTGTAGTTAGAGTAAAAAAAGGAATTCATAGAAATGATGGCTCTAAAGTAAGATTTGATAACAATGCAGCTGTTCTGACAGATGATAAAGGTGAACCTATAGGCACTAGGATTTTTGGGCCTGTTACTAGAGAGTTAAGAAATAGAGGGCAAATGAAAATAATTTCCTTGGCACCAGAGGTATTATAATGATTAAAAAAGGTATTAAAGTAAAAATATTGACCGGTAAAGATAAAAACAAAGATGGCGACGTCATTGAAATTGATAGAAAAAATAATAGGGCAAAAGTTAAAGGTGTTAATATGGTAAAGAAACATGTGAAAACTACAAAAGAAAAGAAAGGTGGAATAGTTTCAAAAGAAAACTTTATACATCTCTCGAATTTAGCAATCTTTGATGCCAAAAATAAAAGTGAGGCTAAAAAATAATGATACCTAGATTAAAACAGACTATATCCAGAGAAATTGAACCAACATTAAAAGAGAAATTTGGCTATAAAAATTTATACATGGGTCCAAGAATACAAAAAATAGTTTTAAATATGGGTTTAGGTCTTGATGGAAATGATCAGAAAATTTTAAAATCGTGCTTAGAAGATTTGGCGAACATTACTGGTCAAATGCCAGTAATAACTAAATTCAAAAAATCTGTAGCAAATTTTAAAACAAGAAAAAATACTAGTGCTGGCTTAAAGGTAACTTTGAGAAAAAACAAGATGTATGAATTTATTGATAGATTGACAAATATAGCTTTACCAAGAATAAAAGATTTTAGAGGATTAAATCCAAATGGTTTTGATAAATATGGAAATTATACTTTTGGTGTTAAAGAACATATTATATTCCCTGAAGTAAATTTTGATAAAGTTGATAAAATTAGAGGTTTAGATATTACAATTGTTATTAAATCTCAAAAAGTAGAACACAGTTTTGAATTATTAAAACATTTAAATTTTCCATTTAGAGAAAAAAGGAGCAATTAATGGCTAAAATGAGTGCAATTAACAAAAATAATAAAAGAATAAAACTATCAGATAAATTTTATAAAAAAAGATTGAAACTAAAAAAAATAATAATGGATAAAAAATTATCCTTAGAAGAAAGATTTAAAGCACAGCAAAAATTATCAAAGTTACCTAGAAATTCTGCGAAAATTAGAGTTATGAATCGATGTCAGATTACAGGTAGACCACATGGTGTTTACAGAAAATTAAAAATTTCAAGAATAGCCCTTCGACAACTTGGTTTAGAGGGTAAAATTCCTGGAATGGTAAAATCGAGTTGGTAGAAAGGAAAATATGAGTTTAAGTGATCCAATAGGAGATATGTTAGCAAGAATTAAGAATGCTCAAGTAAGAAATCATAGTAAAGTTTCTTTACCTTCGTCAAAATTCAAATCTAAAATTGCAGATGTATTAAAGGCTGAAGGTTATATTATAGACTATAAAATTAATGATGACAAAAAACCCTCAATTGAAATTAATTTAAAATATAACTCAGGAAATCCAGTTATAAATACTATCGAAAGAATTTCCAAACCAGGTAGAAGAATTTTTTCAAGCGCAAGTAGTCTGCCAAAAATAAATAATGGTCTTGGTATTGCTATTGTATCTACACCACAAGGTGTAATGACAGACGTTGATGCAAGAAAGAAAAAACTTGGTGGTGAAATTATTTGTAAGGTATTTTAATGTCTAAAATAGGAAAAATAAACATACCAATTCCAGAAAAAGTAAAAGTCTTATTATCTGGCAATACAGTTAATATTGAGGGACCGTTAGGTAAACATGCAATCAAATTAGATTTGGAAATGTTTGAACTCAATATTACAGAAGGTAAAGACGTATCAATAAAACCAAAAAAACTTGATGATACATCTAAAAGATTATGGGGTATGAATAGAAGTTTAATTAATAATGCCATTATTGGAGCAAGCAGTGGATACGAAAAAATACTTGAACTCACAGGAGTTGGTTATAGAGCTGCACTAAAAGGCAATGTTTTAAATATGCAACTAGGATTTAGTCATGACATTAATTATGATATTCCGCAAGGTATTAAAATTGCTGTTGAAAAACAAACAACGCTAAAAATAAGTGGCTCTAATAAACAACAAGTAGGCATGGTTACTTCACAAATCAAAAGTATTAGACCGCCTGAACCTTATAAAGGAAAAGGTATAAAAGAAAAAGGTCAATACATTTTAAGAAAAGAGGGTAAGAAAAAATAATGAGATTAAGCACAATCGAAAGAAAAAGATTTAGAGTAAGAAAAAAACTTAAAAATGTTTCTAAAAATAGATATAGATTAAGTGTTTCAAGATCTACAAAAAATATAAGTGCACAAATTATAGATGATGTAAAAAATATTACCTTAGTCTCTGCTTCATCTATAGACAAAGAAATTAAAATACAAAAAAAAAACAAATCAGAATTATCAACTATTGTTGCTGAAATTCTGGCGAAAAAAGCAAATGAAAAAAATATTAAAAAAATATACTTTGACAGAGGAATTTATAAATATCATGGAAGAGTTAAAATTTTTGCTGAAACATTAAGAAAAAATGGAATGGAATTTTAGAATATGGAAAAAAATACAGAGTTTGTAGAAAA
>CACNYF010000004.1 GCA_902624535.1 uncultured Pelagibacteraceae bacterium
ATATTAAAAGAATTAATAAAAATTCTTTCAGAAAATAAAATAAAAGTTATTAAATTAAACACATTTAATCCAGAATTAACTCTGAGTAAAGGATGTCATACGAAATTGAAACCCAGCATGACTGATAAATTAATAATGAAAAAAGGTATTGACATATTAAATAGATCAAATTCATTTAATCATGTTCAAGCATTGGTAATCAATAATCAGAAGATTATTTCTATTGAAAAAAGAAAAGGTACAAAGGATATGTTAAAATCGATTAGAAACAATAATCTAAAGAATAAACTCTTAATAAAGATGCCTAAATCAAAGCAAGACTTGCGTGTTGATTTACCGACTTTTGGTCTGGATACACTAAAAGATTGTAAAAAAGCAAATATTAAAGGAATTGTTGTTAAAGCAGGTCAAAATATATTTTTAGATAAACGCAAAGGACTTCAATACGCTAATAAAAATAATATTTTTGTAATGGCCAAATGAAAAAAATTTTTATTTTAACAGGCGAACCATCTGGTGATAAATTGGCTGCTGAGGTTATTAAAGAATTAAAAAAATCAAATAAAAATATCAAATATTTATGTGTTGGAGGCCAACATTTAAAATCTATAGGCATTAAGTCAATATATGATCAAAAGGAAGTTACTTACATAGCTTTTACAGACATATTATTTAATATTTTTAAAATAAAAAGTAGAATAAATGAAACAGTAAAAAAAATTATAGATTTCAGTCCTGATATTTTATTTAGTGTTGATAGTCCTGATTTTACTCTTCGTGTTTCAAAAATAATTAAATTAAAAAAACCAGATATAAAAACTATTCATTTTATTGCACCTAAGGTTTGGGCATGGAGAGAGGGTAGGGTAAAAAAAATGAAAAGTTTCTTAGATCACATACTTTTATTATTTGATTTTGAAAAGAAATATTTTGATAGGGAAAAAATAAAAAATACATTTGTTGGTCATCCAATATTAGATAACACAAATCACGAAAAGATTGAAATTAATTCATTACTAAAGGGAAAAGTTATTTCAATTTTTCCTGGTAGTAGATTGTCCGAATTGAAATCACATGTGCCAATACTTATTGATTTTATAAAAAAAATGAATGAAGAAAAAAATAATTATAATTATATTTTTCATGCTACCGAAGGTTCTAAAGAATATTTATCTCAAATTATTAAAAAAAATAATTTAGAAAATGTTGATCTTATTTCAAATGAAAATATCAAAATTTCAATAATTAAAAAATCTATTTTTGCAATTGTTAAATCTGGAACAGTTTCTCTTGAAGTTTGCAAATACAGTGTACCATCAATAATAATTTATAAAATGAATTTTGTAAATTTTTTTATAGCCAAGTTATTTTTAAAAATAAAATATGCAAACATGATAAATATTATTAATAATAAAGAAATTATCCCTGAACTGCTACAAAAGGAGTGTAACTCAGATGAAATATATAAAACTGTTAATTATTTATTAAAAAAACCTGAGCTTATAAATGAACAATTAAAACAAGTTAATAAAACTATTAAAAAATTAAGATCGAATACTTCATCAAGCAATGAAGCTTCTAATGTTCTGTTATCTTATTTGAGATAATCTTTTAGACACTTCTTCTTTTCCAAGAGAACACAATATATCATATATACCTGGTCCAAACTTTGATCCTGTAAGGCATATTCTTAGTGGTTGTCCAACACCTTTAAAATTTGTATTATTATTTTTTATTAGGTCATTAATTATTGGTTCTATTGTTTCTCTAGTAAAATTTGATAGTTTATTAATATCATCACTAAATAATTTAATAATTTTAATAGCTGTTTCGTCTAAAAGCTTTTTATCTTCTTTTTCTATTTCAACTTTATCATTTATTAAAAACTTTGAATTTTTGTAAATATCTTCCAAAGTTTTTGCTTTATTTTTTAAGAAATGTAGCGAATTTTTAATTTTTTTCTGCACTAAATCGGGTATCTTTTCTTGAAAAGTCTCGCAATAAGTTATTAAAAAATTAAATAGATCGTTTTCATCAATATTCTTTATATAATGTTCATTCATTGAATAAATTCTTTCAATATCTAATTTTGAGGGTGATTTCCCAATTCCTTCTAAATTAAAGTATTTAATACTTTCGTCTAAATCAAAAATTTCCTTGTCTTTGTATGACCATCCTAATCTCAGAAGATAGTTTCTAAGAGCATTAGGCATTATTCCAATTTTTGAATAATCATCTAAAGTTGATGCATTATCTCTTTTTGATAGTTTCTTTCCTTCAATAGTATGAATTAGCGGTATGTGAGCAAAAGATGGCACTTTCCAATTCATAGCATTATAAATTTGTATTTGTTTGAACGTATTTATTTTATGATCATCACCTCTAATTATATGTGTCATTCCCATTAAATGATCATCTACCGATGCTGATAAATTATATGTAGGAGATCCATCTGCTCTTAATATAACAAAGTCTTCAATAGTATTATTTTCAATTTCTATATTTCCCTGGACCAAATCTTTTAAGGTAGATTTTCCCTCAACTTTACTTTTAAATCTTATTACAGGATCAATTTCTTTTGGAGCGTCAGTTTCACTCTTATCTCTCCATTTTCTATTATAAATATATGGTATTTTTTTTTGTTTTGCTCTTTTTTTTTGCTCTTCAATTTCTTCACTAGAACAATAACATTTATAAGCCAAACCTTTTTTTAACAATTCATTAGCTACATTTATATGATCGATTATTTTATTTGATTGAATGTATTCACCATTCTCATAATTAATTCCTATCCATTTTAATGAATTTATTATTTGATCTTTGAATTCTTCTTTAGATCTTTCTTTATCAGTATCTTCTATTCTTAAATAAAATTTACCACCTTTATTTTTTGAATAAAGCCAATTGAATAATGCGGTTCTCACTCCTCCAATGTGCAAAGGTCCTGTTGGTGATGGAGCAAATCTAGTTGCTACAGTTTTCATCAGATTTATTTAGACTATTTTAGGAAAAGTTTCTATATAAAGATACTAGAATTCCTTGAACTTTTACTCTATCAGGACCAAATATTTTCGTCTCGTAATTACGATTAGCGCTTTCTAAAGCTACAGTTTTGCCTTTTCTTCTAATTCTTTTTAACATTGCCTCATGATCATCTATTAAAGCAACTACAATTTTACCATTTTCTGCAGTATCAGCTTTTCTCACAATTACTGTATCGCCATCGTTTATTCCAGCCTCAATCATGGAGTCTCCTTGCACTTTAAGTCCAAAAAATTCTCCATTTTTCTCAATATTGGAAGGCAAAGGTATTCTAGAAACTTCATTTTGAATTGCTTCAACAGGTGTACCTGCAGCAATTTTACCTAATACTGGTATTTCATTTTCATCAGAATTATTTCTATTTGAACTTTCATCAAGTCCACCTTTAATTACACTTGGTGAAAAGCTGTTGTAAATATCGTTTGCCGAAGCTGTTTCAGGTAATTTAATGACTTCTAATGCTCTTGCTTTATGAGCTAATCTTTTTATAAAGCCTCTTTCTTCTAAGGCACTAATCAATCTATGAATTCCAGATTTAGACTTTAGATTTAGTGATTCTTTCATTTCCTCGTAAGAAGGAGATACGCCACTAGATCTCAACTTCTTGTTGATAAATAAAAGTAGATTTTTTTGTTTTTTAGTTAACATAGAACAAATTGTGTACATCAATGTTCTATAAAAGTTCTTTCAATTAAACAACAGTTAAAATGTTAATAAATTCAACACTTTTTTCATATAATAGAAAAAATATTATTATTTCTTAAATTTTTTAAAATTGATTCACCAATTAAAAATGTTTTTATTTTAGTTTCTGAGACTATTTTTAAAACATCATCTTTGTTCTTAATTCCACTCTCTGAAATTAATGGTCCGTTATGATTAACTAAAATATTATGAATATCATAGGTTGTATTTATATCTGTTTTAAGTGTTTTTAAATTTCTATTGTTAATCCCTATTAATGCATCTTTGTACTTTAAAGATTTTTTGGCTTCTTCAACAGTGTGAACTTCAACAATAACAGACATTTTAAGTTTGTCAGCTTCTTCATATAATTCATCTGCAGTTTTTTCATCAACGCCAGCTAAAATTATTAAAATAGCATCAGCACCATAACTCCTAGAAAGATGAACTTGAAATTTATCAACAAAAAAATCTTTACATAAAATAGGTAAATTTATTTTTTGTTTAATTTTACTAATATGGATTAAATTTCCTAAAAAAAAATCTTCTTCAGTTAAAACTGACAAGCATGTTGCATTATTTTTTAAATATATATCAGCGATTTCAACAGGATTATAATTTTCAATAATTATACCTGCTGATGGACTGGCTTTTTTAATCTCTGCAATAATAGAGATTTTGTCGTGATTAATGTTATTTAGTATTTTATCTTTAAAATTTAAATAATTTTTTAGTTTTAAAATTTTATCATTAAGTGAACTTAATGGTATGTCTTTTTTTAAAATTTGAATTTTGTTTTTTTTTTTATTAATTATTTTCTCTAATATATTTTCAGGCATTTCTCAAATTTTCTAAATGTAAATATGTTTTTCCTGATAACAAATGATCTCTTGCTTTTTCGTAGGCATGTTTAAAATTGTCTTCTCTTTCTGATATAATTAAGCCAGCTGCAGCATTTAATGATACAGCTTTAGAAAAGTCGTCATCATTACCTTTAAATATATCTATAATTTTTGCAGAATTAAATTTTGCATCATATCCAACTATCTTATCAAAACCTTCGGCATTTACATTCAATTCTTTAGGGTCAATAATCACTTCGTTAATTTCCCCATTTCTTAATTGTTTAACGATAGTTTTATCATATGGTGATATTTCGTCTAAACCATCATTGCTATTAACAATCCATGCAAATTTTATGTTCAAGTCTTTCAAGGCACTAGCAAATATACCAAGTAGCTTTTTCTCAAAAACTCCTACAACTTGTCTTTCAACATCAGCTGGACTGCTCAAAGGGCCAATCATATTAAAAATGGTTCTTTTACCAATTTTTTTTCTGGTTGGACCAACATATTTCATTGCACTATGATAATTTGGAGCAAACATAAATCCAAAATGATTTTTTTTAATTTGATTTTCAATATCTTTTGGTTCCAAGTTGATATTTATATTTAATGCTTCCAAAACATCTGCAGATCCACATTTTGATGAGACTGCTTTATTGCCATGTTTTGCTACGTTAATGCCCATACTTGAAAGTAATAATGCAGAAGCAGTAGATATGTTTAATGTATCTTTGCCATCGCCACCCGTTCCGCAGGTATCTATGCATTCATTTACATTAACTCTTTTCGCCTTTTTCCTAAGTACAGAGACACCACCTGCTATTTCTGTTGAAACTTCACCCTTTTTAGAGAGCAGAGTTAAAAAATTGTAAATTTCTTTATCATTAGCTTTTCCATTCATCAAAATTTCAAAAGCACCGACACTTTCTTGAAATGTTAAATTTTCACTTAACTCAAGTTTTTTTAAATATTTTTCCATTTATTTAATAAAATTTTTTAAAATTCTTAAACCATCTTTAGTCTTTATACTTTCAGGATGAAATTGTACTCCATGAACATCATAAATTCTATGTTTAACACCCATAATTATTCCATCTGAAGTCATAGCTGTAATTTCTAAATTTTTAGATAGTGTTTTCCTATCGATTATTAAACTATGGTATCTAGTTGCCTCGAATATTTTTGGTATTCCTTTTAAAATCCCTATATTTTTTGAAATGATTTTACTTGTTTTTCCATGAACCAATTCTTTAGCTTGAATAATTTTAGATCCAAATATTTGACCTATAATTTGATGACCTAAACAAACTCCAAGTATTGGAATTTTATTATACAATTCATTTACTATTGATAGACAGTTTCCAGCTTGATCAGGATTACCTGGGCCAGGTGATATAACAATTTTATTATATTTTTTCTTTAATATTTCTTTTGTATTAATTTTATCATTTCTTACTACGTCTACATTTGGACAAAACTTAGATATGTAATGATACAAATTAAAAGTAAAACTATCATAGTTATCAATTAAAATTATTTTCATAATTACTCAATTGCTTTTAATAGAGCCTTTGCTTTATTAACTGTTTCGTGATACTCGTTTTGTGGTTTGCTATCTGCAACTATTCCAGCACCAGATTGCACATAAAATTTCTTGTTTTTAGCTACTGCAGTTCTAAGTGCAATACACGTATCAAATTCACCATTTGCTGAAAAATATCCAATTCCACCAGCATAAACTTTTCTTTTTGTTGTCTCTAGTTCATCTATTATCTCCATTGCTCTAATTTTTGGAGCGCCAGATACTGTTCCTGCTGGAAATCCAGACAACATAGTTTCAAATTTTGAATATTTATTATTAAATACTCCTTCAACATTTGATACAATATGCATGACATGCGAGTATCTTTCTATAGAAAAACTTTCAGTCACTTTTACAGTATTAATCTTTGATACTTTTCCAGTGTCATTTCTTCCTAAATCAAGAAGCATTAAATGTTCGGATAACTCTTTTTTGTCATTCAGTAAATCTTTTTCAAAAAATAAATCTTGTTTTTTATTTCTCCCCCTTGGTCTTGTCCCAGCAATTGGTCTAATCGTAACTTTATTATTTCTTAACCTAACAAGTATTTCAGGACTTGCGCCAATAATCTGAAAATCTTTAAAATTAAAAAAATACATAAAAGGGGAAGGGTTTGTTTTCCTTAATTTCTTATAAATTTCTATTGGTTTTTTACTTAATTTAGTTTCAAATCTTTGACTTAGAACTACCTGAAATATATCTCCAATTTGAATATATTTTTTAGCCTTTTTTACATTTGATAAAAATTTTTCTTTAGAAATATTTGATTTTATTTTTGTTTTAATTTTTTTATTAATGTTATCTAAATACGAACTATTATAATTAGATAAAAAAATTAAGTTCTGAATTTGATTAATTATTTTTTTGTACCTTATTTTATAATTATATATTTTTTCATCACAAAAAATATTAATTATAAAATATAATTTCTTTTTTATATTATCATGTATTATTAGTTCTCTTGGTCTGATAATTCTAGCATCGGGTAATTTTAAATCGTCTCTATTTTTATCAGGAATATTTTCTAGATATCTAATAATGTCATATGAAAAGTATCCAGATATTATAGAGCTAATTGAGGGTAATTCTCTAGGAATTTTAAATTTAAAACTTTCAATAACATTTTCTATATTTCTCTTTGCACTACCTTTCAAAATTTTAACTTTGTTATCAAAGTATAGCTTGCTAACATTATTATTAAATTCCCAAATTTTATCAGGATTTTTTCCAAAAATTGTATATCGACCTTTAATAAATCCTTTTTCTACTGACTCGAATACAAAAGCATTTTTTTCAGTAAAAAAATTATTTATTAAATTTATTATTTCTTTAGAACCATCGCTATTTAAAGATAAATAGAGTATTTGGTTTAATTTTTTTTTATGATTAATCTTAAATTGTTTAAGGCTTATATTAAGCATTATTTAAAATAATCTTTTATTCGATCTATATTGTTATTAAAAATTTTTACTTCATACTTAGTGTTGAGTGATGTATCGTAAGAACTATAAATGTCATCGATCAAATTGATATTTGTTTTTGCTAAATATTCTTGAATATTTTCATTTGTGCTTTTTAAATTTTCATAAGTTATCTGATTAATCTTTGCTAAGAATATATTATTGGTTCTATTTGAAACAATAACAAAACTATTTTTTGGCAATTCATAAATAAGCTTTAAAGATGTCTCATCAAATAAACTATCATCGTTAATTGAATTAATTATTCCTGAAGTTATATTTTCTTTATTTTTTACTAGATTGTCAAAGTCTGAGTCATTGAAATCCTTATTTTGAATTTTTTCAAATAAATTTTTATTAAGATCAAATTTTTTCTTTAATAAAATTCGATTTTTAACTTTATCTCTGAAAGATGCATCATTTTTATTTGGAAGTAAATTGTTTATTTTTGTAATTTGATATAGTAAAAAGTAATTGTCTTTATCTTTTAAAACTATTTCTTTTTTATCTTTATTTTCATAAATTTCTTTAAATATATCGTTCTCATTTACGAACTTAAAATTGTTTCTTTTTTGCAATATTATTTCATTTTTTTTAGTGATATCTTCTAAAGTAACTTCATTTAATATATCATTTTCGATTTCATCAATTTTTTTATAAAAATCTTCATTAAATTCGTTGATTTCAATTAGATTTGAAGGTTCAACTTTAGCATAACTAAAATCTATGTATGCTTCTTTGAGGTTTTCCTCATTTTCGATTATATAATTATTAATTTCGATGTCTGAAATATTTTTATCGTAAGCATATTCAAGATCATAGTATTGAATATTTATTTTTTTGTTTTCATTTATGTAAATTTTATTTTGTAAGTAATATGGTGATTTAATGCCACCACCAATATAATCAAATAGTTTTTTTCTTAACTCAGAATTTTTTAATCTATTTTCAAATTCAGCTGCAATAATATTATTCTCTAAAAGAAATTTTTCATATTTTAATCTTGAAAAATTTTTGTCATCATCAAGAAAATTTATGTTGTTTTGTAAATTTAATTTTAATGATCTATCTGAAACTTTCACATTTAAATCTTTATACTCCATTGACATTAAATCTTTTGATATAAGGTCACTCAAAATTCTTTCTAAAATATTGTTATCTAAATTTTCTTTTATGTAATCAGGATTTATTCTTGATCGGTTTATATGATCAATGAAGTCTTTAGTTGAAATTGAATTATTATTTATCTTAGCAATATTATTTGTATTTCCGCCACTGAAGACACTTCCCATTCCCCAAAAAACAAATGGAACAATTATAATGGCCACGAGAACACCCGCCAATTTACTATTTGTAAAACCTCTTAATTTTCCCAACATAAGTAATTCTTTATATATTGATTATAAAAAACAAACCTATAAATTAAATTATCTAAGATGACAAATAATAATATGATCTTTATAGCTAATTGGAAGATGAATGGAGAAAAAAGTCATATCTCTGGTATCAATAAAACCATAAAATTTTTAAAAAAATCAAAAAATAAAAAAAATCAAATAATTTACTGCCCACCATTTACCCTAATTTCATCGGTTAAAAATAAAGTAAAAAATACTAAAATTAAAGTAGGTGCTCAGAACCTTTCTCAATTAAATGATTATGGTGCATTTACAGGATCTGTAAATTCTAAATTAATTAAGTCAGCAGGAGGTGACTATGTTATTGTTGGTCATTCTGAAATTAGAAATCAGGAAAATGATATACTAATAAATAAAAAAATTCATTCAGCACTTAAAGAAAAATTAAAAGTAATTCTTTGTATTGGGGAAACTTACAAAGAAAAAAAAAATAACAAAACTCTCTCAGTACTTACAAGACAAATAACTAATGCATTAAAGAATATAAAAAAAATTAATAATATTATTTTTGCATATGAACCTAGATGGGCCATCGGAACCGGAAAAATACCAAAATTATCTGAATTAAGAAAAAACTTTAAAGACATAAATAATATAATTAACAAATTGAAAAAAAATCAAAAATATAAAATTATCTATGGGGGATCTGTTAATTCTAAAAATGTATCAGAGTTAAAAAAAATTAATGATTTAAAAGGATTTTTAATAGGAAGTGCATCTTTGAGAGCAAAAAATTTTATTGATATAATTAAAAAATCAACTAATTAAACTCCGTGGAAAATATACTTTTAATTATTAATATTGTTCTTGCAGCTATTCTAGTTGTCCTAGTTTTATTTCAAAAATCTGAGGGTGGCGCGTTAGGTATTGGAGTGTCTCAAGATAACTTTATGCTTTCAAGATCTGCTGGAAATTTTTTAACTAAAGCTACAGCAATAATTGCTACTTTATTTATAATATGTAGTCTGTGTTTAACGATTCTTTCAAGAGGTGAATTAACTCCCACAACATCAGTTTTAGATAAAATAGAGGAAACTGATGATGCTCCAAAGGTTCCAGATAGTAATAATTAACACTTTGAATTTTTAAGTTTTAGGTCTATAAGATACTTCCATGGCGCGATATATCTTTGTCACTGGCGGCGTGGTATCATCACTTGGAAAAGGATTATCCTCAGCATCGCTTGCATATCTGTTAAAGTCGCAAGGTTTTAAAGTAAGGATACGTAAAATGGATCCATATTTAAATGTTGATCCTGGAACAATGAGTCCTTTTCAGCACGGAGAGGTATTTGTTACTGATGATGGTGCAGAAACAGACTTAGATTTAGGACATTATGAAAGATTTACAAATATTTCATCAAAACAATCGGATAATATTACTACAGGTAAAATTTATAGCGATGTAATAAAAAAAGAGAGACAAGGGGGCTATCTAGGTAAGACAGTTCAGGTTATACCTCACATAACAGATAGAATTAAAAAATTTATTAGCAAAGACATTAGTAACGAAGATTTTGTAATTTGTGAAATTGGTGGAACTGTTGGTGACATAGAAAGTTTACCATTTCTAGAAGCTATAAGACAGTTCTCAAACGATCATGGAAGGTCTAGAACATTATTTGTTCACTTAACATTAGTTCCTTTCATGAAATCTTCTGATGAGATAAAAACTAAACCTACACAACATAGTGTTAAAGAATTAAGAAGTATAGGTATACAACCAGATATTGTTATATGCAGATCAGAGCAACATATACCTTTAGAGCAAAGAAAAAAAATATCTTTATTTTGTAATGTTGATATTGAAAATGTTATTGAGACTGTTGATGTTAGAACAATTTATGAGGCTCCAATTAGTTTTTATAACCAAAAATTAGATAAACAAGTTTTAAAATATTTTAAAATAAGATCAAAAAAGAAACCTAATTTAAATCCATGGAAAAATATTACCGCTACTGTTCTAAAAAATAATAAAGTAATTAACATTGGAATAATCGGTAAATATGTAAACTTAAAAGATGCATATAAATCTTTAGATGAAGCATTAACACACGGTGGTATAGCAAATAATGTTAAAGTTAATTTGGTAAGAATTGAATCTGATAAATTAAAAAAAAATGAAATAACCAAAAAACTTAAGAATGTTTCTGGAATATTAATACCAGGTGGATTTGGTAAAAGAGGAACAGA
The DNA here is from genome assembly GCA_902624535.1 of uncultured Pelagibacteraceae bacterium. GTDB lineage: Bacteria > Pseudomonadota > Alphaproteobacteria > Pelagibacterales > Pelagibacteraceae > Pelagibacter. The sequence continues at coordinate 11,224 of CACNYF010000004.1, forward strand.
AGGGAAGATTGCAGCAATTAAATATGCAAGAGAAAAAAAAATACCCTTTTTTGGTATTTGTTTTGGAATGCAAATGGCAATTATTGAATTTGCAAGAAATATATTAAATATAAAAAATGCCGGATCTACAGAGTTTGATAAAAAATGCTTTCCTTTAATTGGATTAATCCATGAATGGAACAGAAATGGAAAAGTTTTTAAGGGCACAGAAAAAAATCTTGGTGGAACAATGAGATTAGGTCTTTACACAGCTAAATTAAAAAATAATTCTGCCATAAAGAAGATTTATAAATCTAATATAATAAAAGAAAGACATAGACACAGATATGAAGTTAATAATAATCAGAGATCAAAATTTGAGAAAAAAGGATTAATATTTTCAGGAATGTCACCAGATAATAAATTGCCTGAAATAATTGAGTTAAAAAATCATCCTTGGTTTATAGGTGTTCAATTTCATCCAGAGTTCAAATCAAGACCATTATCACCACATCCGTTATTTAAATCATTTATAAAGGCTGCAAAGAACTGTCATGGAAAATAGAATTGTTAAGTGTCAGGATTTAAATATATCTAACTCAAATAAAATTTGTTTAATAGCAGGACCCTGCCAATTAGAAACCGAGCAACACGCGCTAGATATGGCAGGAGAAATAAAAAAAATTGCAGACAAATATAATATTGGATTAATTTATAAAACTTCCTTTGATAAAGCTAACAGAACAAGCCTTGATGGAAAAAGAGGAGCAGGATTAGAAAATTCGTTACCAGTTTTTGATAAAATAAAAAAACAAATAAAAATTCCTGTCCTTACAGATATTCATAATGTAGAACAGTGTGCAATTGTTGCCCCTCATATAGATGTTTTACAAATACCCGCTTTTTTGTGTAGACAAACAGACTTATTAATTGCTGCCGCAAAAACAAAAAAAATCATTAATGTAAAAAAGGGTCAGTTCTTGGCTCCATGGGATATGGTTAATGTAACAAAAAAAATATCAGACTCAGGAAATAATAATATTCTAGTAACAGAGAGAGGAGCTAGTTTTGGATATAACACTTTAGTGTCTGACATGAGATCAATTCCTATAATGGCAAAGAATGGTTATCCAATTGTTTTTGATGCCACTCACTCAGTTCAACAACCAGGAGGTCAAGGTAATAAAAGTGGTGGACAAAGAGAATTTGTCGAACATTTATCAAGAGCTGCTGTTGCAGTTGGTGTAGCTGCAATTTTTATAGAAACACATCAAGATCCTGACAATGCCCCGTCTGATGGTCCAAATATGGTTCCACTTAAAGAATTAGATAATCTTATAAGTCAGATAGTTCAAATAGATAATCTAGTAAAAAAAAATAATGTCTAAAATTTCAAAAATTATTGCAAGACAAGTTTTTGATAGCAGAGGAAATCCAACAATAGAAACTGAAGTATTTGTAAAAGACATTAGTGCCTCAGCGATTTGTCCCTCGGGTGCATCTACAGGAACTTATGAAGCTTTTGAAAAAAGAGATACAAATAATAAAAAATACCTTGGAAAAAGTGTTTTAAAACCTGTTGAATTTATAAATAAGGTAATATCAAAAAAGTTAAAAAATTTTAATATCCATCAACAAGAAAAAATAGATAATTTATTAATTAGGCTTGATGGTACAAAACAGAAAAAAAAAGTTGGAGCTAACGCAATTCTTTCTGTCTCAATAGCTGTCAAAAAACTTTCATCAAAAATAAAAAAGATACCAATTTATAAAAATTTACTTGTAAATAAAAACTTCAAATTACCATATCCAATGATGAATATAATTAATGGTGGAGCACATGCAAATAACGGTCTCAGAATACAAGAATTTATGATCAGACCAGACAAAGCAAAATCATTTTCAGAGGGTGTTAGGATATGTTTTATAGTTATCAATAAACTAAGAGATTTAATAAAAAAAATGGGTCATTCTACGTCTGTAGGTGATGAAGGTGGATTTGCGCCTATGATAAATGATAATGAAAGTGCGCTAAAACTAATAGTAAAAGCAATAAAATTATCTGGTTTTAAAAATGGAAAAGATATAGTTATTTGTTTGGATGTTGCGGCAAATGAGTTAATAAAAAATAAACATTATTCAATTCATTCTAAAAAGTACGTAAATGTGGACAAAACAATTTCTGAATACCTAAAATTAATAAGAAAATATAAAATAAAATCGATAGAAGATCCATTTGGTGAAAACGATTGGTCTGCATGGACAAAGTTATTAGCACAAACAAAAGATAAATTGCAAATTGTTGGTGATGACCTATTTGTTACAAATTTGGAACGATTAAAAATTGGTTTCTTGAATGTTTCAGCAAATTCAATTTTGATTAAATTAAATCAAATTGGAACTGTAACTGAAACATTAGAGGTAATAAAATTTGCAAAATTGATAGGGTATAAGACTATAATTTCTCACAGGTCTGGAGACAGTGAAGACACATTTATTGCAGATTTTGCAGTTGGCACTGATTCTAATCAGATAAAAACAGGATCATTATCTAGATCAGAAAGAGTATCAAAATATAACCAATTGTTAAGAATTGAGCATAATCTTGGAAAAAAATCTAAAATGCATAATATTAATTAATGTTAGATAAAATAAAAAAAAATTATTTTATTTTAATAGTAACATTTTTGTTTATTTATTTTTTTTTCAATTTATTAGGTGGTGATAGAGGCTTAATTTCCTACATAAAAAAAAAAGAAATTTATGAAGATTTAAAAATTAAACAGAATGATCTACGAAACAAAATTCAAGATTTAGAGCATAAAAACTCATTATTAACTGAAAATATAGACCTTGATTTTATTGAAATTTTAATACGAGACAAATTTTTATTTGGAAAAGAGGGAGAGACTACATATATAATAAAACACCATGGAAAAAATTAAACCAAGACATCCGGAAAAAGTAAAAAATCCAATAAATCCAATTAAAAAGAAACCAGAATGGATTAGGTCTAAACTTTCTGATAGTAAAGAATTTTTTCTTACTAAAACTGTAGTTAATCAAAATAATCTTGTTACTGTTTGCCAGGAAGCAAACTGCCCAAATATAACGGAGTGTTGGAGTAAACGACACGCAACATTTATGATTATGGGGGATACTTGCACAAGAGCATGTGCATTTTGTGATGTCAAAACTGGAAAACCAGAAAAATTAGATCCTTTTGAACATGTTAAAATTGCAAATGCAGTAAATAAATTAAAACTAAGACATGTTGTTATAACATCAGTTGACAGAGATGATTTACCAGATGGTGGGTCAAATCATTTTAAAGAAGTAGTATTGATGACTAGAAAAAAAAATCCAAATACTACAATTGAGGTTTTAACTCCAGATTTTTTAAGAAAAGGTGAGTCTTATAAAACAATATTAGAGTCTGATCCTGATGTTTTTAATCACAATATTGAAACAGTACCAAGACTGTATGTCAAAGTGAGACCAGGTGCTAGATACTTCGCATCCTTAGAACTTCTTAAGAATGCAAAATTAAATAATAAAAAAGTATTTACTAAATCTGGAATCATGGTTGGTTTAGGTGAAGAGAGAGACGAAATAATTCAAGTTATGGATGATCTAAGATCAGCAGATGTAGATTTTTTAACTATAGGTCAATATTTGCAACCATCAGTAAAACATCATCCATTAGATAGATACTACCATCCAGACGAATTTAAAGAATTAGAACTAGTAGCAAAGTCAAAAGGATTTTTATTGGTTTCTTCATCCCCTTTAACGAGGTCATCCTATCATGCAGATGAAGATTTTGCTAAATTAAAACAAAACAGACTTAATTAATTTCATGCCAAAAGCATCTGTAACGCGACTTATAGAACGCGATAAAAAAACACTTATAAATTTTGTTTTAGATATTGAAAAATATCCAGAATTTATTCCTTTCTGTATAGGTTCAAAGGTGTACGAAAAAAAAGAGGAAAAAGATTATATTAATATAATAGCTGATTTAACTATTGGTAAAAGACCTTTTACAGATACTTATAAAAGCGATGTTAGATTTGATAAAATAAATGATCATATCCATGTAACAAATATTGATGGACCACTTAATTATCTTGAAAATAACTGGAAATTTATTGAAAAAGATAATTTTACAGAAGTTCATTTCGATGTTGATTTTGAAATTAAGAATAAATTTCTTAATATTATTATGGCTAAATCATTTCAATTTGGTCTTAATAAAATAGCAGATGCTTTTCAAAAAAGAGCAGAGAATTTATAACTATTAAAACCCGCAAGCTTTTATGACGGCAGAACCCCATTCATTAACATGAGTATGCTCTGCTATCTCTGTGTGGTTAAGATTTCCAACCACAACAACATTAATTTCAGGATTTTTAAAAGTTAACGCTTTATCATAGTAAGATTTTGTGTGTTTATAATGATTTTCCCATTTTTTTTTTCTTCTTTCTAACCATTTTTCATCATCTTTTACTTTATTTACCCACATCAAATATGACGGATATGTATATCCTGGACCAGGAGTTTTGATTTCGTTACCACCGTACAAAATAGTTAATCTTTTTGCTAAAGAATTATATTTATTTTCAAAAAATGTCCTATCACAAAATTTACCTTTTTCTATAAATCTATACTGGTCTTCGTATAGCATGCAATTTTCAGGAGACATTGCCACATGTTTAGAATTTTTATCTTTTAAATACATTGATGTGAATAGTGGTGATGCGCCACCAGCAGAATGACCAACATAACAAATTTCACAATCTTCACCCAATTCTTTTTTTGCTAGTTTTGTTAAGTGATAAAAAACTTCGAGTGGTTCTATTTGTTTGCCATATGCTTCTTTACGCAAAATTTCTTCACTCGCATCACTAAAAGAACGCCATTGTATTGCTGTATCCTTTCTAAGAACACTATAAAAATTTATTGATTTAGATCCAAAAAAGTCTGCAATTTTTTGTTGATTTCTATTCGTTGCATACTTTCTACTTTTAATAGTTCCGTCGCCTTCGGATGCTAGTTTCTTATATTTTTGTCCAACTGCAGACCATCCGTGATTATATAGTATTACTTTCTTTGAACCTTGCGATTTAGACTCAAAGTATCTCCATCCCGGTCCTTCACTTTCCTTTTCAACTAAAATAAAATTAGTAGGATCAGAGAATTTAGTTAAAGTTGCGTTTGGTTCTTGGAAATATTTTTCGTACGGAGTATCTGCATTAGAATGAGTGAAAAATAATACAATTATAAAAATACAAACTAATTTAAAATTTTTTCTAGCAAATTTGAACATTTTTCGACTGTGTTATATTGAATTCTATTTCTTTTTTTGCTTTTAAACAAATATTTATTAATTGAAATTTTACTACCCTTTTTTAAACCTATATATACAAGACCAACAGGCTTATCTTTTGTCCCACCATTTGGACCAGCAATTCCAGTAATAGATATATTAATTTTACTTTTTGATATTTTTGATAATCCTTGCACCATAGCTATGCAACACTCAGGACTAACAGAGCCATACTTTTCTATGATTTTTTTGTTAACTTTTAATATTTTAATTTTAGCATTATTTGAATAAGTAACTAAACCCATTTGGAAATACTTTGAAGAACCACTTAATCTAGTAAATTTACTTGATAATAAGCCTCCTGTGCATGATTCAGCTACAGACAAGGTAATATTTTTTTTAATTAATTTTTTATGCAGCTTTTCGAAATTCATTAAAATTTAATACTTATTAAGTAAATTAATATCATAGTATATAAACCTGCCATAATATCATCCATTATTATTCCAAAGAAGTTTTTATGTTCCTTATCGAAATAATTAACTGGAAAAGGTTTTACAATATCAAAAAATCTAAAAAAAATAAAAGAAAGTAAATAATATATTTCAACAGGTATACTTATTAGATTATGTGAAGAAAGGTAAACAATTAATATTAAAGGCATAGCTTGTCCCAAAACTTCATCAATTACAATTTGTCTAGGATCTTTATTTTCAAACTCGGTTTCTGAGTCCATTACTGCGTAAAAGGAATAAAAAAAAATTATAGAATATAATATTAAAATATAATTTAGATTTTTAAATTGTAATACTTCGAAAAATATATAAAGGATTATTAATGTGCTTAATGATGTAAAAGTTCCAGGAATTTTAGAAATATATCCATTTCCAAAAAAAGTTGAAATTAATACATTAATTTTTTTCATTTTGATAAAGAACAAATTACTTCACAGGCAATAGCTTGTTCTTTTCCGATTATACCCAATTTTTCTACAGTTTTACCTTTTAAATTTATTAAATTTTTATTTACAGATAACAAATTTGATAATGATTTTATTATTTTATTTCTAATTCTATAAACTTTAGGATTTTCACATATTAGGTTTATATCTATATTATTTATTGAAAAGTTATTATGATTTAATAATTTAAGAATTGGAGTAAGCATATTCTTAGACCTTATATTTTTAAATTTACTTGAATTACTGGGAAAAAGTGTTCCAATATCGCTTTTTCTCATAGCCCCTAGCAAACTATCAATTATAGCATGGAGAATTACATCTCCATCAGAATGACCTTTAAGACCTGAATGAAAAGGAATTTTCACTCCCCCAAGAAAAAGTTTTTTATTTTTAATTAATCTATGTATATCGAAACCTATCCCATAATACGTGTCTAATTTTAAGTATTTTAAATCGTCTACTGTTGTTATTTTAAAATTATTTTTATCTCCAAGAATAAATTTAATTTTCTTATTATTATTTAGGTAAAGACTAGCCTCATCAGTAATCTTTTCTTTATTATTTTTATATAATTTAAAAAGTTCTTTGAAATTAAAGCATTGAGGTGTTTGGGTTAATAAGATTTTGTCGCGATTTAAATTATTAATTTTATTATGATTTCTATATTTTACTGAATTTTCTGAATTTAAATAAGGAACTACAGCATAATTATTTTTTAAATTATTTTTTAATTTTCTCAATAAATTTATTGATAAATTTGGTCTTGCAGCGTCATGAATATATACATTTTTAATTTTTTTATTCTTTAAAAAGCGTAATGCATTTTCAGTAGAATTATGTCTCTCTATTCCACCTTTTATTATATCTACACTTTTATATTTTGTTTTTTTAATTTTTTTATTTGTGACTACTAAAATTCTTTTAAAAAATTTAGAGTCTTGAGCAACTTTTAAAGAATGCTCAAATAAAGGCTTATTTTTATACGTTATAAATTGTTTATTAATTTTTGATTTAAATCTCTTACTTTTTCCTGCACTTAATAATATAAAACAATCACTCATGTATTTATTTATAAATTTTTTATATATTCATAGTTTATGATAGCTTTTATAAAAAGAAATTTATTTATAATAATATTATTTCTTCTAACTTTATTACTATCTTTTATTACCTTTTTAACATTTATTGGACGAAGTTTTATTGAGTTAAATCAACAAAATTTACAATTCGTTCTAATTTTAAACATTGCTTTTTTATTATTATTTTTTGTATTAATTTTTGTTGATATAAAAAATTCAATTAAAAATAATATAAATGTAAGAGGATCAGTCGCAAACAGAAAATATATAATTTCTTTTGGTTTATTTACATTAATTCCATCATTACTTATAGCAATATTTTCTTTGTTTATTTTTTCATTCGCTCTTGAAAAGTACTTTGATAAAAAAATTACTACTGCTGTTAACAACTCATATGAAATTGCAAAAAATTATGTTGATGAAAAAAGGAATAAAATCCAATCAGAAATTGTTTTAATCGCTTTTGATTTAAATAAATATTATAATGTATACAAGAATGATTTAAATCGATTTAAATCATTTTTAAATACTCAAAATTTAATTAGAGATATAGATCAACTTTATCTAATTAATTCTGCTGGAGAATTAATTATTTCAGCAAATAATTCTAAATATATTAAAATAGAAGACCAGGCTATTGAAATGGTAAGATCGGATGATAGACCTCTGAAGATTATAAATGCTCCTGAAAACAGATCTGCCGCTGTAATAAGATTACAAAATTTTGATGACACATTTTTATATGTTGTTAAAAGCTTGGATAAAAATATATCTAATTATTTGATTGAATCTGAAGAAGCGGTAAATTTTTATTATACTGTAGAAAATCAAAGTTTAGGTATTAGAATTTCATTTGCTATAATTTATATTTCTTTAGTAACTCTATTATTGTTTTTATCCATAACAATAGCAATACGATTTTCTTCAAGATTTTTTATTTCTATCAATAACCTAATATCAGCATCAGAGAGAATTGGAAAAGGAAATCTAAATGTGAAGGTTCCTGAGCTTAAAGCCGATAGAGAAATGGAATTATTAAACAAAAATTTTAATTCTATGATTGAAAAATTAAAGAATCAGCAAGATAAGTTATTATCTAATGAGAGACATGAAGCGTGGGAAACTGTTGCAAGAAAGATGGCACATGAAATTAAAAATCCATTAACACCAATCCAATTAACAATTGATAATCTATATTCAAAATATTTGCCAGAATTAAACGATGAAAAAAAAGAAAAATTTCAAGCAAATTTAAAAACAATCTTAAAACAGATTCAACAAATAGAAAATTTAATTAATGAATTCTCTGATTTTGCTAGAATGCCCAAACCCCTCATTAAAAATAATGATTTAATAAAAGTATTAGATGAAAATATTAATCTATTAAAAAAATTAGATAATTCAATTAATTTTAATATTAATAACAAAACTGGAAAAAAAGTTATAACTAATTTTGATAATGAACAGTTTAATAGATTATTTTTTAATTTGATAAAAAATTCTATTGAAAGTATTCAAGAGAAAGCTAAAAAAACCAATAAATCATTGAAAAATATTGATATAGAAATAAATCAAAGAAGAGACTATATAACAATTAACTTATTGGATACAGGTGAAGGTTTTAAAGATAAAAAAACCAAGGATATTATTAGACCATATTATACAACTAAAGAAAAAGGTACTGGCTTAGGATTATCAATAGTAGATAAAATAATAAATGACCATAATGGATCAATTAAATTCTTAAATACAAATAATGGAGCTAAAGTTCAGATAATACTTCCAAAGTAATTCATGGCAACAGAAATATTAATTATTGATGATAATGCGGATATTAGAAATATTCTTGATGAGTTAATCCAAGATGCTGGCTATAAAACAAGATTAGCCGCAAATTTCAATCAAGGACTTTCAGAAATAGATAAAAAATTACCAGATGTTGCTATCATCGATGTAAAATTAGATAAAGGCGATAATGATGGTATTCAATTACTTGAACATATCAAAACTAAAAATACTGATATTCCAGTCATTATAATTTCAGGACATGCAAATATTGAAATGGCTATAAATTCTCTAAGATCAGGAGCCTTTGAATTTATTCAAAAACCATTTGATAAAGAAAGATTATTAAATTTTGTTAAAAGAGCTGTTGAAAATTTTAATCTTAAAAAAGAAAATAAATCTTTATCTAATAAATTATTCCATTCTTTCGAAATTATTGGTAAAAGCACAAATATCACCTCCATAAAAGAACAGATACAAAAACTTTCACAATCTGAAAGTAGAGTTTTTATAAGTGGACCAACTGGATCAGGAAAAGAGTTGATATCAAGAAAAATTTATAAAAATTCTAAACGCTCGAAAGGACCATTCATAATCATTAATGGTGCTTTATTAGACTCGAAAAAATATGAGTTAGAACTTTTTGGTGAAGAAAGAAAAGATGGTTCGATCGTCTATGGTGCATTAGAAAAAGCGTCTGGTGGAGTATTATTAATAGACGAAGTGACTGAAATTCCACTAGAAACACAGTCAAAAATTTTAAGAGTTGTAATAGATCAAAAGTTTAAGAGAATTAATAGCAATCATGACATAAAAGTCGATGTTAGGATTATTTGTGCTTCTAGTAAAAATATTAACTATGAGATAAAAAACGGAAATTTTCGTGAAGACTTATTTCATAGATTAAATGTATTTAATATTGAAATAGATCCATTAAACAAGAGAATAGAAGATATACCATTGCTAGTTAAATATTTTATAGAAAATATTTGCGAAACGTATAATTACAAAAAATTTAAAATTAAAGATGATAATTATCTATTAAATTATGATTGGCCAGGAAATGTAAGAGAATTACGTAATCTTATTGAAAGAATTGCAATTCTATCGCCTGGCAATGATGAGGAAAAAATTTTAAATATTATTAAAGAATCTCTTTCTAAATCAGCAAATGAAACTTTTTCAGTTGCTGATAATTTATCTATACCATTAAGAGAAGCGAGAGAAAATTTCGAAAAAGAATATTTAATATCTCAAATAAAAAAATTCGGTGGAAATATATCAAAAACTGCAAAATTTGTTGGTATGGAAAGATCTGCACTTCATAGAAAGCTAAAATTATTAGGCGTTAAGGATCTTAACTAATGAATATAATAATTTGTGGTGCTGGCAGAGTAGGTTTTACTATAGCTAAACAACTAACTGAGCAAAATCATTCTATAACTGTTATTGATCAATCAAGTGAGGATATTCAAAAAATTAATGAATCTCTTGATGTAAAAGCAATTGTAGGTAAAGCTACTTCCCCTGAAATTTTAGACAGGGCCAATACGGCAGAAGCCGATATGCTAATAGCTGTTACAAGAAATGACGAAATAAATATGCTTATTTGTCAAATAGCATATTCATTGTTCAAAGTACCAAAAAAAATTGCACGAATCAGATCTCAAGAATATTTAGATCCAAAATTTTCAAAATTATTTAACAAAGAAAATCTACCAATAGATTATGTTATATCTCCAGAGATAGAAATTGCTAAATCACTTCAAAGAAAGCTAGAAGCACCTGGAGCTTTAGATAATATACCATTTGCAGAAAATAAAATAAGATTATTAGAAATTCTAATTGATGAAAAATGTCCAATTCATGAAACTAAATTAAAAGAATTAACAAATAAATTTCCAAATTTAAATGCATATATATTAGGTGTTATCAGAGAGGAAAGTTTTAAAATATTAAAGAAAGACGATAAACTTCAACATAATGATAAAGCTTACGTTATTGTAAACTCAAATCAAATGGAAGAGACTCTTAAAGTCTTTGGACATAATGAAAAAATTGCAAATAAGATACTTATAATTGGTGGCGGCAATATTGGATTTAATCTTGCCTCAAACATTGAAAACAATTTTGAAGAGGCCAGAGTAAAAATTATTGAGAAAGATAAAAATAGAGCTGAATATATTGCAAATTATTTAAATGATACAATTGTTATCAATGGAAATGGTTTGGATGAAGATGTATTAAATGAAGCTAATTTAGATGAAGTCGAAACTGTATTAGCTTTAACAAATGACGATGAAGATAATCTTATGGTAAGTGTTCTTGTTGAGAAATTCTCAAAAGATAAAAGAACTATGGCTTTAGTTAATAAACCCAATTATTCACTTTTACAATCATCTTTAAAAATTGATGATTTAATTGATCCTAGAATGAGTACAGTTTCTAGTATATTGAAACATGTTCATAAAGGTACTATTGAAAATGCTTACACAATCTTAAACGGTGAATACGAAGTTATTGAAGCTGACATTTTAGAATCATCAGAATTAGTAAATAAAGAGTTAAAAAACGCAGATTTACCGGATGAAATTCGTGTGGGTGCAATTTTAAGAGATAATAAGTTTATACTTCCTTCATCTAAATATATATTTCAGAAAGATGATACAGTTGTATTGTTAGCTAAAAGAGACCAATTACCTTTAGTGGAAAATTTATTTAGAATTAGCTCTATCTAATAAATGAATATTTTCAGCCTAAAATATTTTGGCATTTTTTTTCTTATTATAAGTTTTTTCTCATTTTTTAATATTATTTATTCTTATTATTTTAATCTTTTAAATAATCTTAGTAGTTATATTTTTACATTTTCAATAACTTTAATAATTGGACTTTTTTTTATTTTATTTAAAAAATACAAATATGAGAAAATTAACTTGTTTAATAGAATTCTAATTGTTTTAACTGGTTATCTAATCCTACCTGCAACAATATCTTTACCTTATTACTTAAATATAGATAGCTTAGGTTTAATTAATTGTTATTTTGAGGCTATTTCTGGTTTTACTTCTACAGGATTTACGATTTTTAATGATTTAAAACAATTAGATCAAACATTAATTTTGTGGAGATCTGGTTCACAATGGATAGGAGGTTTATATTTTTTATTTTCAATACTATTACTTATTGATGTATTTGATGAAAATTTAAAAAGATCTTTGACAAATTATATTTCTTTAAATTCTTCAGAAATATTTAAACAAGTATTTAAAATAATAGTTATCTATTTATCTATGACAATCTTAATATTTTTAATGTTGAAATTAGTAAATATAAGATCTTATGATGCTTACAACTATTCTCTTACAATAATATCGTCTGGTGGATTTTTACCTAATAATAATTTTGACAATACTTTTACTACAGACATAAGTAAAATTATTCTATCTATATCGATGTTATTTTCTTTTTTTAGTCTTTTTTTTATTTTTAATCTTATTTTTTTTAAGAAAAAAAATATTAATTATTTAAGTGAAGATATTAATATTTTAATTTACCTTTTAATCGTAATTGCATTATCATTTATTTTTTTTAATTATGATAATAATTTTTTAAATGTATTAGTTTCTATTTCAAGTAGTGTTTCAAACATAGGAATTTCATTTGAAAAGGTTCCTAAAAATCTTGTTTTTGTTTTTTTATTATTAGTAATATTAGGTGGTTCTTTTTTTTCAACAAGTTCTGGTTTAAGAGTTATTAAAGTTTTAACCTTAATAAAATTTTCTTTAAATAATCTTTTGTCTCATTCTAAACCAAATCAAATTTACTCAAATAAATTGTCTTTAAATAAAATTGGTGCAAATATTACAGATATTAACAAATATTTTTTTACTATAATTATTTTTATAATTTCTTTATTTTTAATATCAATTTTATTAACTGTGTCTAATTTAGATTTTGAAACATCTTTCAAATTGGGTATTTTGACAATTATGAATACTGTTAACTCTGAAATGTATGGTTTAGGAAATTTAGATTTTTATAATTTTAATATATTTGGCAAAATCTCATTAATTATATTTATGATTATTGGGAGAATTGAACTTTTATCTGTTATTATTTTAATAAAAAAATTTCTTTTCAAAAATTAAATTAGTATTATAAATTAATTTATATGCGCTCTTAGCTCAGCTGGATAGAGCAACGGTTTTCTAAACCGTAGGTCGAAGGTTCGAATCCTTCAGAGCGCGCCATATAAACAGTATTCGAATAAAACTATCTATTGATCTAAATAAAATAACATGATTAGATAATGAGATAACTTTAATTTAAATATGAGGAGAAAATGTTTAAAAATATAAAAAAAATACTTTCATTATTAGCTGTAGCATCGCTTGTATTTGTCTATTCTTGTGATCAAATGGCTGGAAAGAAAAATCAAAAAAAGGGAGCATCTAAAACTGTAGATGCTACAAAAAAATCAGGATTTGTTAAATGTGGTGTATCTCAAGGATTGCCAGGATTTTCAAATGCTGATGCGTCAGGTAATTGGACAGGTGTTGATGTAGATATATGTCGTGCAGTTGCTGCTGCCGTGTTAGGTGACGCAGACAAAGTAAAATATACACCTTTAAGTGCTAAAGAGAGATTTACTGCACTTACATCTGGTGAGATAGATGTGTTATCAAGAAACACTACTTGGACTCTATCAAGAGATGCTGACATAGGTTTAACTTTTGTTGGCGTAAATTTTTATGACGGTCAAGGTTTTATGGTCAGAAAAAACTCAGGTATAAATTCAGTAGATGATTTTCAAAATGGTATATCTGCTTGTACAAATATAGGTACAACAACAGAGTTAAATATGAGAGATTTTTTCAATTCTAGAAATATTTCTTATGAGCCTGTAGCATTTGAAAAAGCAGATGAAGTTGTTGCTGCTTATGATGCAGGTAGATGTGATACTTATACTACTGATAAATCTGGTCTAGCAGCTCAAAGAACTAAAATGTCAAATCCTGATGAACATATGGTTTTACCAGAGACAATATCTAAAGAACCTTTAGGTCCTGTTGTTAGACAAGGTGATTCAGTTTGGGAAGACATAGTAAGATGGTCTTTGAACGTAATGATTGAAGCAGAGGAATATGGTATAGACTCTCAAAATGCTGATATGATGAAATCATCTGATAATCCAGCAATTAAAAGATTGGTTGGAGCTGAAGGTGAATTAGGAGCAGCATTTGGATTAGATAACGAATGGAGTTTAAGAATTATTAAACAGGTTGGTAACTATGGAGAAAGTTATAAAAGAAATATAGCTGACACAGGAATTTTACCTGACAGAGGTCCAAATGAGTTATGGACTAAAGGCGGAATACTTTATGTTCCACCTGCAAGATAATTGCTAACTTTTACAACTTTAAAAAGGGCTAGATTTATCTAGCCCTTTTTTTTTATATTTAATATATTGACATTGCATGAAATTGAAAAAAATATTGCCCCAAGTAATTACACTCTTGGTTGTTATTTTAATATTTAGTTTTTTCTCCCTTAATGCTCAGATTAATATGGCAACAAGGGGTATTGATTTTGGTTATGGATTCTTAACACAAGAGTCTTCATTTGATGTCCAATTTTCTTTGATTGAATATAGTGGTTCTGACAGTTATGCCAGAGCATATTTGGTTGGGCTTCTAAACACACTTTTGGTGTCAATATTAGGTATTATTTTTTGCACTATACTTGGTGTTATTGTGGGAATTGCAAGATTATCTCCTAACTATTTAATTAGAACAACAGCCGCTTGGTACGTTGAGTTTTTTAGAAATATACCTTTACTTTTGCAAATTTTTTTTTGGTATTATGCGGCTTTAAGAGCTCTACCATTACCCCAAGAAGCTGATCCAATGTTGGGCTCTTTTTACCTTACAATTAAGGGTTTCTATACACCTTCTTTAGTTTGGATAAATTTAGATATTTTTATTTATTCTGTAATTGCTGCAATAGTAGCAATAGTTTTTGTTAGATTGTACGCAAAAAAACTTAGAGAAAATCAAGGAAAACATATACCAGTTTTAAATATTTCAATTACAATTTTATTTATACTTCCACTTTTGACGTTTTTTATTGGCGGTGTAAATGTTACTTACGAGTTACCTGTTTTAAAACAATTAGCGAAAACTTCATTTATATTTGAAGGAGGACTAAGTATTCCACCTGAATTACTATCTTTAGTAATTGCACTGTCGCTTTATACAGCAACTTTTATAGCAGAATGTGTAAGGGCTGGTATCGAAGGCATTAGCAAAGGTCAAAGAGAGGCTGCTGCCTCAATAGGATTAAATAGAAAACAAATTTTAAATTTAATTATAATGCCTCAAGCTTTAAGAATAATTATACCTCCAGCAACAAATCAATATTTAAATTTAACTAAAAATTCTTCTTTGGCTGCTGCTATCGCTTATCCTGATTTAGTCTTAGTATTTGCAGGAACAGCATTAATGCAAACGGGTAAGGCAATTGAAATTGTATCAATTACAATGCTTACATATTTAACACTTAGTCTTCTAATTTCATTATTAATGAATTGGTACAACGCAAGAATAGCAATAGTAGAAAAATAATGATAAATATTAACTATTTAAATCCATCAAAAAATAACCTAAGATTAAATTTAATTATTGGTTTATCATTAGTTTTTTTATCACTTTTTGATGTTTTTTTATATTCATTTTTTGATATTAACATAACATCTTTTTTACCTTATTTTGCTAGCTTCTCTTTGCCTCTCATACTTGGAATGTTTGGTCTAAGTATAATTAGAATTTCATATTCAGGAATTAAAAAATTAGATAGTTTAAATAAGAATATAAATACAAATAATTTCAATGCTGCATTAACTTTATTAATAATATTTACTATAATTAAAATATTACCACCTGTTATGAGCTGGATGATATTAGATGCAAATATTTCTGGAGATACAAAAGATGCGTGCACGGGATCAGGGGCATGCTGGACATATATTAAGATTTGGTTTAAAAGATTTATGTATGGTATGTATCCAAATGAACATATTTGGAGAGTTAACCTCGCTTTTATATTTCTAGTTGTCTTGGCTTTTGTAGGTTTTATTACCCCACAAAAATATAAAAAATATTTATCATTATATTATATAATTATTTATCCAATAATTGCATATATTTTAATTTATTATCTTATATCTGGAGGTTCTTTGGGTTTGGAGTGGGTAGAAACCGGAGCTTGGGGTGGATTATCTTTAACATTTATTGTTTCTTTTTTTAGTTTAATATTTTGTTTTCCGTTGGGTATGGCTCTAGCTTTAGGTAGAAGAACAAACTTACCTATAATTAAATATGTATCTGTTGGATTTATTGAATTTTGGAGAGGTGTACCTTTAATTACTGTTTTATTTATGTCTTCAGTTATGTTTCCAATGTTTTTGCCTCAAGATTTCTTTATGGATAAACTTGTACGTGTTATTATTGCAATTTCTTTGTTTGAGGCCGCTTATGTTGCCGAAGTAATTAGGGGTGGACTACAAGCTTTACCAAGAGGGCAGTATGATGCTTCAAAATCTTTAGGTATGGGTTACTGGAAAATGCATATATTTGTAATATTACCACAAGCTCTAAAATTAGTTATTCCAGGTATTGCTAATACTTTTTTGGCACTAGTTAAAGATACCCCTTTGATATTTGTAGTAGGTTTACTCGAAATTATTGGGATGTTACAAATGGCAAAAACAAATCCTAAATGGTTAGGTTTTGCTATGGAAGGATATGTTTTTTCTGCTATAGTTTTTTTTATAATTTGTTATGCAATGAGTAAATATAGTTATAATCTAGAGCTAAAATATAAAACAGATAGATAAGATATGCCAGAAAGTATTATTCAAATTAAAAATGTTAATAAATGGTTTGGCGATTTTCAGGTACTAAAAGATATAAATTTAGAAGTTAAACCAAAAGAAAAAATTGTAGTATGTGGACCATCAGGATCAGGAAAATCTACCTTAATACGATGCATTAACAGATTAGAAGAACATCAAGAGGGAAATATTATTGTTGATGGAACTGAAATTTCAGAAGATACTAAAAATATTGAGAAGGTAAGAGCAGAAGTTGGAATGGTTTTTCAACAATTTAATTTATTTCCACATTTATCAATTGTGGATAATTGTACTCTAGCACCAATTTGGGTAAAGAAAATGCCAAAAAAAGATGCAGAAGAGTTAGCATTAAAACATTTGGAAAGAGTTCAAATTCTTGATCAAGCTCAAAAATTCCCAGGACAATTGTCTGGCGGTCAACAACAGAGAGTTGCAATTGCAAGGGCTCTTTGTATGGAACCGAAAATAATGTTATTTGATGAACCCACATCAGCCTTAGACCCCGAAATGATTAAAGAAGTACTAGATGTTATGGTTAATTTAGCAAACCAAGGTATGACAATGATTGTTGTAACTCATGAAATGGGTTTTGCAAAAGAAGTTGCAGATGAAGTTATATTTATGGATGAGGGCATGATAGTAGAAAAAGCTGTTACTAAGGAGTTTTTTGCTAATCCAAAAAATGACAGAACAAAGCTTTTTTTGAGCCAAATATTATAAAAATTATAACTATATTGCTAAAAAGTTTCTTGACAGGTTTATAAAATCTTAAAAATTATTATTTTTTTAAAATTATTTTACTTGAAATAACTTTTTGATTTATATTAACTTAGATAATTATTTTAATTAAAGAGGGGTCTTTGATGGAAGAAAATTTCAATAAACATCTAGGTAATAAATTAAAACTTAGACGTTTGGCTTTAGGTTTAACTCAAACTAAAGTTGCAAAAGCAATAAATGTAACATTTCAACAAATTCAAAAATATGAAAAAGGAACAAATGGTGTAAGTTCTATTAGATTACTGCAATTATCCAATTATCTTAAAGTTCCAATTAACTATTTTTTTGAAGATTTTTCTGAATATTTAGTAAATTTAGAAAAATCTAAAGAAGGTCACATGAACGTTAACTATAATTTTTTAGTAAAAATTTATTCTGAACTTACTCAAGATCAAAAAATTAAGTTTAGTAAAAATATACAAATCAACCAGGTAAATATTTCTAAAACAGGATAACTAATTTTTAATTGGCTCCTCGGGCAGGACTCGAACCTGCGACCAATTGATTAACAGTCAACTGCTCTACCAACTGAGCTACCGAGGAATGTAAAATCACAACTTACTTTTTTTTTGTATTATCTCAACAAAAATAAATTGTGGAGGCAACGCCCGGAATCGAACCGGGATACAAGGATTTGCAATCCTCTGCGTAACCATTCCGCCACGTTGCCATGAATTAAATATTCAATGGGGACATATATAATTAATTTTATAATTTAGTCTATAAATTTAACGGATAATTTCATTGTTGTTTATTGATATGATTAATTTATAAAATAATCATCCATGAGTTCAGACAAATATATTCACGAAAATGTTGAAAATAAGATTTATTCTTATTGGGAAGAAAAAAATTTGTTTAAACCTAAATCTAACAAAAAACAATTTTCGATAGTTATCCCACCACCGAATGTAACTGGTAGCCTTCATATGGGTCATGCATTAAATAACTCTATTCAGGATTTGTTAACTCGGTACCATCGAATGAATAATTTTGAAACTTTATGGCAACCTGGAACTGACCATGCAGGTATTGCTACACAAGCATTAGTGGAAAAAAAACTTAAATCTGAAGGTATTGATAAAAATGATTTAGGTAGGGAAAAATTCATAAAAAAAGTTTGGGAATGGAAAGGTCAATATGGGGACATCATAATTAATCAATTAAAAAAATTAGGCTGTTCGTGTGACTGGTCTAGAAATGCGTTCACCATGGACGAAAATCTATCAAAATCTGTATTAAAAGTTTTTGTTGAAATGTACAAAAATGGATTAATTTACAAATCAAAAAAATTAGTAAATTGGGACACTGTTTTAAAAACGGCAATATCGGATTTAGAAGTAGATCAAAGAGAAGTTAATTCAAAACTATATCACATCAAATATCCAATCGAAGGAACAGATAAATTTATAACTATTGCAACCACAAGACCAGAAACCATGTTAGGAGACACAGCTGTTGCAGTTAATCCATTAGATGAAAGATATAAATCATTAGTAAATAAAAATGCAATAGTTCCAATAGTTGGTAGGAAAATAAAAATTATAGAAGATGATTATGCTGATCCTGAACAAGGGACTGGAGCTGTTAAAATAACACCAGCACATGATTTTAATGATTATGAAGTAGGGGAGAGAAACAATTTAGAAATCATAAATATTTTTACATCTGATGGTAAAATTAATGAAAATGCTCCTGATAATTATATTGGTCTTGATAGATTTGAGGCTAGAAAAAGAATTTTAAAAGAACTTTCTGATAAAGATTTACTTGTTAAAGAGGAAAAAATTAAGAATAAAGTTCCTTATGGTGATAGATCTAATTCAATAATTGAACCCTATTTAACAGAACAATGGTTTGCAGATGCTAAGAAACTTTCAATAAAAGCAAAAGAAATAGTAAATAATAAAACAACTAATTTTTTTCCTGTTAATTGGAAGAAAACATATTTTCAATGGATGGATAATATAGAACCTTGGTGTATCTCTAGGCAGCTTTGGTGGGGACATCAAATACCTGCATGGTATGGACCTGATGGAGAAATATTTGTAGATGAAACAGAAGAAGGTGCAAAGAAATTAGCTAAAGAACACTATAAAAAAGATGTTGAATTAATTAGAGATCCAGATGTTCTTGATACATGGTTTTCATCAGGCCTATGGCCTTTTGCAACACTAGGATGGCCAGAAAAAAATGAATATTTAGAAAAATTTTATCCAACTTCAGTATTGGTAACAGGATTTGATATAATTTTCTTTTGGGTTGCAAGAATGATTATGTTTGGAATGGAATTTCAAAATAAAGAACCTTTTAAAAACATTTATGTACATGCATTAGTTAGAGATGAAAAAGGTCAAAAAATGTCAAAGTCTAAAGGCAATGTAATTGATCCATTAAAATTAATAGAAAAATATAGTGCTGATGCTTTAAGATTTACACTTTTGTCAATGGCATCTCCTGGACGAGATGTAAAGTTATCTGAGGATAGAGTTAAAGGTTATAGAAATTTTTTAAATAAAATATGGAACGCTAATAACTTTCTTATTCAAAATGATTGTAAATTTGAAAATATAATAACTCCTAATGAATTAAAACTAAATATTAATAAATGGATATTTGTCGAATTCACTAATACAAATGATAAGATTAAAAAATCAATAGATAGTTATCGATTTGATGAAGCCGCAAGAATTGCTTATCAATTTGTATGGCATTCATTTTGTGATTGGTATTTAGAATTATCTAAAACTGTCTTTTATTCAGATAATAATGAAAATATCGAAGAAACTAGAAATGTAGCTAGCTACATATTTACTCAAATTCTAGTTATTTTGCATCCATTTATCCCGTTTTTAACCGAGGAGATATGGTTGAAAAACAAATTAGATAAAAATGGAAAAGACTTTTTAATGTTAAAAAACTGGTCTGAGGCTATTTCCGATAAAGATAAAGACTCTGATGAAGTAAATGAAATAATCGAATTTGTCTCATCTATACGGTCATTTAAGAATGAAATAGAAATAAGCCCTGGTTCATTTGTTAAAATTCTAGTTGATAAAATAAATCCTGAAATTAAAAAATTTATTGAAAATAACTCAAATACATTAAAAAAAATTGGTAGAATTAATGAATTTGTAAATGAAGATATTAAAAAACCTTCGGCAAACTTGGTCATTAAAGGTGAAATATTTAAAATTTACTTTGAGGAAGATGTAGATTTGTCAAAAATTAAAGAAACATTGTTAAACAAAAAGAATAAGATAGAAAAAGAAATGGAAAAAATTAATACAAGGCTAAATAATAAAAATTTTATTGAAAGAGCTCCAAATGATATTGTTGAGCAGGAAAAGTCTAACTTTATTAATTTAGAAAAAGATGTTAATAAATTAAATTATACTTTAGAAAGTCTATAATGCGGAAATTTAACAAAAAAAAACTACCAAGTAGATATACAACTGTAGGACCAGATAGAGCTCCACAAAGATCCTTTTATTATGCAATGGATTTAACAGAAAAAGATGTAGCAAAACCATTCGTTGGTGTTGTTTCAACTTGGAATGAAGCTGCACCATGTAACATTAATTTAATGAAACAAGCTCAATTTGTAAAACAAGGTGTAAATTCATCAGGAGGAACTCCTAGAGAATTTTGTACAATAACAGTTACCGATGGTATTGCTATGGGTCATGAAGGAATGAAATCTTCTTTGATATCAAGAGATGTAATTGCAGATTCTACCGAATTAACTGTAAGAGGACATTGTTATGATGCTTTAGTTGGTTTAGCAGGATGTGATAAATCTTTACCAGGTTTAATGATGTCTATGGTGAGATTAAATATTCCAAGTGTATTTATTTATGGTGGTTCAATACTTCCAGGTAGATTTGAAGGTAAGGATGTAACTGTTGTTGATGTTTTTGAAGGTGTTGGAAAATATACATCAAAAAAAATGACAGCTCATGCTCTTAGAAAATTGGAATTGAAAGCTTGTCCAAGTGCAGGTGCTTGTGGTGGTCAATTTACTGCAAACACGATGGCATGTGTTTCAGAAGCAATCGGATTAGCTTTACCATATTCAGCAGGAACACCTGCTCCTTATAAAGAAAGACATAAGTACGCAATTAACAGCGGTAAAGCTGTAATGAAACTTTTAGAAAGAAATATAAGACCAAGAGATATTGTTACAAGAAAAGCATTAGAAAATGCTGCTACAGTTGTTGCTGCAACTGGAGGATCTACTAATGCAGGTTTACACTTGCCAGCTATTGCAAATGAAATTGGAATTAAATTTGATTTAATGGATGTTGCAAAAATTTTTAAAAGAACTCCTTATCTTGCTGATTTAAAGCCTGGTGGAAAATATGTTGCAAAAGATATGTGGGAAGCAGGTGGAGTTCCAATGCTTTTAAAAACTCTTTACGATGGAGGATATATCCATGGAGATTGTATGACTGTTACAGGAAAGACAATGAAAGAGAATTTAAAAAATGTGAAATTTAATCCAAAACAAAAAGTAATGAGAAGTTATAAAAACCCAATTACACCAACTGGTGGTGTTGTTGGATTAAGAGGTAATTTAGCTCCAGAAGGTGGAATTGTTAAAATCGCAGGTTTGAAAAAATTACAATTTACAGGAAGAGCAAGATGCTTTGACTCTGAAGAAAAAGCTTACAAAGCTGTAAAAGAAAGAAAATACAAAGACGGCGATATAATTATAATTAGATATGAAGGTCCAAAAGGTGGTCCGGGAATGAGAGAAATGTTGCAGACAACAGCTGCAATTTATGGACAAGGAAAAGGGGAGAAAGTAGCCCTTATTACAGACGGTAGGTTCTCAGGGGCTACCAGAGGCTTCTGTATCGGTCATGTAGGTCCTGAGGCCTCTATAGGTGGCCCAATAGCCCTTTTGAGGAACGGAGATATAATTGATATAGATGCAAAAAAAGGGACTATTAACGTTAGATTAAATAAAAAAGAACTTAGTTTGAGAAAAAAGAAATGGAAACAAAGAAAAATGAACTTTGGAAACGGAACTCTTTGGAAGTATGCTCAAACAGTAGGTCCAGCTTATTTGGGTGCACCAACTCATCCAGGTGGTAAAAACGAGGTTAAAACATACGCAGATATTTGATGAAAATTAGACCTGTAATACTTTGTGGTGGTGCAGGAACACGCCTTTGGCCCAATTTAAAAAACACTCAAGCAAAACAATTTATTGATTTTGGTGGTTGGACTTTATTACAAAAAGCTTTTGAAAGAATAAATAATAACTCTTATGATTTTCCAATTATCAGTACAAATCTGAAGTATTTAAAAGATGTTAAGAAAACACTGAAAAAATCTAAAATAAAAAAATATAAAATAATATTAGAACCAGCTAAAAAAAATACAGCACCAGCAATTTTAGTAAGTGCTTTAATTAAAGAAATTCCAGATGATCAGCCAATAATGTTTTTTACTTCAGATCATTTGATTGAAAACCCAAGTATTTTAACAAGATCTTTAAAAACTAATGTTAAAAATTTAAATGATGAAAATATATTTATTTTTGGAATTAAACCTACAAGACCATCTAATGAGTACGGATATTTAAAAACTAAAAGTATTAATAAGTTAAATAAAGTAATTAAATTTATTGAAAAACCAACAGAGCAAAAAGCCAAAAAGATAATTAAATCTGGAGGTTATTGGAACTCTGGCATGTTTTACTTAAAAAAATTATCAATAATTAATAACTTTAAAAAATATCAGCCTAGTATCTATAATGCATGTCTAAAATCTTTAGAAAAATCTAAGGTTAGAAATAATACATATTTTTTGAATAAAAAATTCTTTAATAAATGTAGGGAAATTTCTTTTGATTATGCAATTCTTGAAAAGTCAAAGAATATAAATGCAATAAAACTTAGTATTCAATGGTCAGATCTTGGTAATTGGTTTGAAATATCAAAAATATATAAAAAAAATAAAAATAAATATTTTAAGAAAAAAAATGTTTTTCACAGACCGTGGGGCAGGTATACCAACCTATATGAAGGTAAAAACTTCTTAGTAAAGGAATTAGTAGTCAATTCTAAATCTAAATTAAGCTTACAAAAGCATTTTCATCGATCTGAATATTGGACTATTACTGATGGAAAACCTTTAATTACATTAAATAAGAAAAATTTCTTTAAAAAACCAGACGAAAAAATATTCATCCCAAGAGAAGCAATTCATCGAATAGAAAATAAATTTAAGAAAAAAGTAAAAATTATTGAAATACAAACCGGACCAATTCTAAAAGAGACAGATATAGTTAGATATCAAGATATTTACGGTAGAGTTAATTAACATTTATTATGAACACGATCGTATTTTCTGCCGTTTTATTGGCCGCATTACTTCATGCTACTTGGAATGGTATGGTCAAAAAACATCCTGATAAAACTGTTGCTTTAGCTGGTATAATTTTAGGTCATATACCATTTTCAATTGTTGCAATCATCTTATTACCAGCACCCTCTTTGGAAAGTATACCTTATATCTTTGCAAGTATTGTTGTTCACATCGGTTATCAATGGTTCTTACTTAAATCATATGAAATCGGAGATTTGACAAAAGTCTACCCTATAGCAAGAGGGACTGGGCCTTTATTTGTAACTGTAGTTTCAATTTTATTTTTAGGCGTTGTTTTAAATAAGTTTATTTTGATCTCTATTTTTTTAATATGTTTTGGAATTTTTTTTCTTGGTATTTCTGATTATAAAAATAGTAGCTTAAATGTAATTAAATTTTCTTTTATTACAGGTTTATTTATTGGCTCATACTCACTTATCGATGGATATGGTGCAAGAGTGAGTAATTCTGCAATATCTTTTGTCAGCTGGTCTTTCATTTTAAACGCTATGATTTTCCCATTTATTCTTAGTTTAAGAGGGCAAAAGGATATTATTAAGAGGGTTTATAGAGACGGTAAAATGATATTTTTTTACGGTGTAACATTATCATATGCTAGTTATGCCTTGGCTGTGTGGGCATTTACAAAGGCTCCAATACCTGTTGTTACATCTTTAAGAGAAACAAGTATTTTATTATCAATATTTATTGGATATTTTTTATTAAAAGAAAAAATCACACCAGCTAAGATAATTTCTATTTTGTTTATCCTAGCAGGTGCGATTGGATTAAAATTAGTTTAAAACCAATTATTTGGAATAATTATATAATGAATTCCTAGAACTATTCCAACTGATACACTAAGTCCAAATATCATTTTTAAGAAATCTTTTCCTATTAAAGGGAAAACATATCCAAATTTATATTCTTTATTCATAGTAGCAATTGCTAATTCTCGACCACATAATAATCCAACAAAAACCCATGTCGTAGACATAGGTAAATCGTTCAGTTCTTTAAAGTAGAATAAGACACCAGCATATATTACGTTAATAATTGTCGCTGATCTTGCATATCTAGTTCCTGTTTTTTCAAGAACAACTTTTTGAATTGGTCCACCTTGAATGTAAAAAATGTAGAATAATAGTGCTGTAAAGTAACCCATTACTATTAAAAGCAATGTTAAATCTAATTGTCTAGGTAGATACACAGCAATATTAGCCACATCGTGAGATAACCATACCCACCATAACCAACCAGAAGAAATCCAAACACTATTTCTCCAAAAGCCTCTCCATTTATCATCTACTTCATCAAATTTTTCATTAATGAATTTAGAAACACCTATCCAGGCAATATAAGCAACCATTGCTGCTAAACCATAGCCAACGACGCTTTTCATAAGCATTTTTTCAAGCACGACTGTTGAGGCAAATGCTGAAAGAACTAAGAAAGTAGTTGATACCGGTATTCCAATTCTTGTTAACAATAGTAATATTGCAGGCGCTACCGCGTGATACCATTGAATTTCTTGATAAGGTATTCTAGTTAATCTTCCATAAGAAATATCACCATCATACGAATACCATCCCCATGCTAACGCTATAATCATAACAGCTGAAGCAGATCCAGCTAGAGTATACCACTTAAACCACTTCTTTTTTGAAGCTATAAATGTCCCAAGTGTTTGAATTGAGTCGTTAGCGATAACGCTATAACCGGCAAGGGCAAACCCTATAACCGTATAAATTAAAGTCATATCCATTTTTATCTCCTTTATATTATTGTTTTCGGCTCCATCGATTCATGACTTGATAGCTTTTTATATGTTGAGTGATTTAAATCTATTAGTAAATTTTTTTAATTCAGAATCATAAGGTGGATTGATCAAGCATTATAGTATCAATGATTGATGTCCATACTATAAATTTATTATTTCTAAATATAAATTGTGGATTTGTCGTAGTTATATAAAATTATTTTAATGTCTACTAAAATTTTAATTTTCTTTAACAATACATTAATAGGTTGTATTCATCTTATTATTTTTTTAACTATATATATTGCGAGTATTAATCCTATAGCTTCAGCAACAATATAATTTGGAGTACTTTGATAATTAATTCCAGTAAAGGAGTCAGTGAAAGTACGTGCTATAGATACTGCTGGATTCGCAAATGAAGTTGATGATGTAAACCAATAACCAGCAGAAATGAATGTTGCTACACTAATAGCTGTTATAATTTTTCCATCTTTTAAAGTGGCAAAAATGACAAAAATTAGACCAAAAGTTGCGATTATCTCAGATATAAAGATATTCATTCCATCTCTACTTTTTGTTGATAATTCAATAAATTCATGCTCAAAAAAAATATTGGCTATCATCACACCCACCATACACCCAATTATTTGAGCAGATATATAGGTTATTAAAACATTACTCTTAATTTTTTTATTAAAAAACATTGCAAGTGTTACAAATGGATTAAAGTGAGCTCCTGAAATATCAGCAAAACTAATAATAAGAACAAACAATCCTGCTCCAGTAGCTATTGTATTTGCTAAAAGTCTTACCGCATTGTCATCTGTAAGATTCTCAGCCATTATCCCAGATCCAACAATAATCATTACTAGAAAACAGCTGCCTAAAAATTCACCAATAAATATAATATTTTTATTTTTGATCATTAATCCAATTTTCTATTTTCTCATTTATTAAAACAAATGTTTCATTTATAATTTTATATGTTTTTGCTTCTTCACAATTCTTAAATTTACTTACAGGATCTTCAATATCCCAATGAACAATTTGATCATTTTTAGGCCATATAGGGCAAACTTCTTTATTTGCGCTACTACAAACAGTAATAACATGGTCAATATTAATATCTTTTTCGATAAATACCTTAAAACTTTTTGAATCATAATTTGTAAGGTTATAATTTTTATGATTTTCTAAAAATAATTTAATATTTTTATTTATTTCTCCAGTTGGTTTGCTACCAGCGCTGAAAGCTTTATATTTATTAAAATACACATTATTTATTATACTTTCAGCAATAATACTTCTTGCTGAATTACCAGTACAAACAAACAAAATATTTTTCATTAAAAGATAACTTTATATATTCCGACAATAAATAATGGAATTTGTAATCCAAAATTCGTTAAAATCGCCTTATCTTTTGAGATGAAACCAGAAATTGTCCATCCAATAACGCCAAGACCGTGAAAATATATATTAATTGGATATATATTTAAATTTGTAAGCAATATTCCTGTTAAAACAAGAAAGGTGCTTATCCATTTAAGATACTTTTTTATAGACATAAAACCTCCTTTATTTTTTATATGACAATTTTCTCTGATTAAATAAATATACTAATTTTATAAGAAATTAACTATGTATCTATGAATAAAATATCCTCCGATTAGGAATACCAAACCTGCAATATAAATTATGAAAAAATTCATATTAAAAGATTTTGCAAAAAAGAAGGGTACAAAGAATAAATAACTTGCTGGTACTGCAATAAATATACTTTTTGTAAACATTACTGTTTTTTCTGTATCATTATGCTCATAATAGGAAAACAGTATCGCTATTAGTGATACCAAGGGTAAAGCAATAATAAATCCAGCCAATTTAGGATTTTGACCAGCCAGCCAACTTGAAAAAGCAACAATTAAACCTGCGGCTACAATTTTAAAAATAAAAAATAACATTGTTGTAAATATTTATAGTTATATGCAAATTATTTAACAGAACATTTTTTGCAAAGCCCAAAGAATTCAAGATTATATTTATTAAATTTCATACCCGCTTTGTCTTGAAAATTTTTTAAATATTTTGATAGTTTGCTGTCACTAATTTCACTTACTTCCTCACAGCTTTCACATATTGAAAATGCTGTTGCCTTTGAAATCTGACAATTTGAATTTTTGCATGCAACGAAAGCATTTCTACTTTCAATTTTGTGAATTTTTCCAATTTCAACCAATTTATCAAGCGCTCTATAAACTTGAAGAGGGGCTTTAATACCTTTTTTTTGTACATTATGTAAAATTGAATAAGCTTTTATGGGTTCATTTACTTTTTCAATGTAATCAAGAACTATTTGTTGATTTTTTGATAGTGTTTCCTGTTTAAGCATAGTTTTTCTTTTATCAATTTCCTATTAGTTTTTCAATTGGATCGATTGTTTAATTCTAAACAAAGACAATATGAATAAAAATAGTGCAGCAGCAATTATTGATGGTCCAGAAGGTGTGTTAAATTCTAATGATGAAAATAGACCTATTAAAACCGATAGCAATCCTCCTATTATTGAAAATAATACCATTTTAAAAGGACTATCTGATACATTTCTAGCCATGGCTGCTGGAATAATTAACATTCCTGTAATAAGCAAAAGTCCAACCATTTTTATTGA
Source organism: uncultured Pelagibacteraceae bacterium (assembly GCA_902624535.1). Lineage (GTDB taxonomy): Bacteria > Pseudomonadota > Alphaproteobacteria > Pelagibacterales > Pelagibacteraceae > Pelagibacter. The sequence goes on from CACNYF010000004.1 coordinate 39,863, forward strand.
AATTGCGATAAGTGCGGCCATTAAAATAGTAAATACTGCTTTTGCTCTATCAGGATTTAAACCTTCAGCTTCAGCTAATTCATAATTTACCGTGGAAGCAAACAAAGGTTTCCAAATTATTTTGAGAACTAAAAGTATTAATCCTCCACCAAGCCAAATTATTAATAAATCAGTAACATTGACTGCTAAAATATCACCAAATAATAAACCCATAATATCAAATCTTATAAATGTTAAGAACCCTATAACCACAAGTCCAACCGCTAAAGACGAATGCGCTAATAAACCTAATAATGCATCTCCAGGAAGATTGGTTCTTTTTTGAAGTTTTATTAATATCAATGCAATTAAGGATGAGATTAAAAATACTGAGAAAGCAATATTGAACTGAAATGAATAAGCTAAAGTTACTCCTAATAAAGCAGAGTGAGCTAGTGTATCACCAAAATAAGAAAGTCTTCTCCAAACAACAAAGCATCCCAATGGTCCCGTTACAATAGCAACACCTATTCCAGCAACTAGTGCCCTTATAAAAAAGTCATCAAACATTTAATTTTTCTTTATTTCTCCATCATGATCATGAGTGTGGTCATGTTTATGTTCATATAATGATAGAGTTTGTGAAGCTTGCTCACCAAATAACGCTTTGTATTCATTATTTCTTGCCACATCTTTAGGAGAACCAGAGCAGCATACATGTCCATTTAAACAAACCACATGATCAGTAGCACTCATCACAGTATGTAAATCATGAGATATTAATAAAATTCCACAATTTAGTTTGTCAGATATATCTTTAATCAATTCATACAAAGCAATTTCACCTGTAAAATCAACACCTTGTACAGGCTCATCTAAAACTAATAAGTCTGGTTGTTTTGAAATAGCTCTTGCTAGTAATACTCTTTGAAACTCACCTCCGGATAAAGTTCCCAAATTTTTATTTTTAAGATGCTCAACACCTGTTAGAGAAAGAGCTTTATTTATTTCATCGTCTTTTAAATTCTCTGTTAAAAGCATGAAATCATTTACTCTTAACGGTAATGTCCAATCTATTGATATTTTCTGAGGAACATATCCAACTTTGTTAGTATATTTCTCAACATTCCCATCAATATTTTTATAGATACCTAGCGCAATTTTTGCAGTTGTACTTTTTCCTGAACCATTTGGTCCTATCAATGTAACTATTTTACCTTTACCTACTTGCAAAGTAACACCTTTAACAAGCCACTTATTATTTTGCTTTAAACCTACTTTATCTAATTTTACTAATATATTTTCTGAGCTCATTTTTTTTCTTGACTAAGTAATGTTATATTATTACATAATGTTATATTATAACAACCAATAACTATAAACAATATGAAAAATATAAAAAAATTACTTATAATCATTTCAATATTAACTTTAACAACTTTTTTTACATCAGTTAAAGCAGAAATAAAAGTTGTTGCTTCAATCAAACCAATACATTCATTAACTACTTATTTAATGGAAGGTGTAGCAAAGCCTAAATTAATAGTTGATGGATATGCTTCACCACATGGATTTGCTTTAAAACCATCGCATGCAAAAATGTTACAAGAAGCAGATCTTATTTTTTGGGTAGGTGAAGATTTAGAAAACTTTTTAGAAAAACCATTAAATACAATTGCTAAAAAAGCAGAAAATATTGAACTAATGGAAATTAAAGGACTTAATAAATTAAAATTTAGAGAAAGAAATATATTTGATGGTCATGACGACCATGACCACGGTCATAAAGAAGATAAACATAAGGAAGATGATCATGACAACCATGACCATAAAAAGAAAGATGGTCACAAAGAAGATGACCATGATGACCACGATCACAAAAAAAAAGACGGTCATAAAGAAGATGATCATGATCACGGCCATAAGAAAAAAGATGATCATGATGACCATGACGACCATGGACATAAGAAAAAGGACGATCACGATGATCATGAAGGTCATCACCATGGTGAACATGACCCTCATATTTGGTTAGATCCGATTAATGCAAAAGTAATATTAAACGAAATGGTAGAGCATTTGATCGAAAATGATCCAAATAATGCATCAATCTATAAAAGTAATTTAAATAAAGCTTTGAAAGATTTGGATAAACTTACAATGGATGTAATGACGGAACTCAATAAAAGCACACCATCAATTGTTTTTCATGATGCATATCAATATTTTGAGGAAAGATTTAATGTTAAAGTTTTAGGTGCGTTTACAGTAAATACTGATGTTATGCCTGGTGCTGAACAGTTAGCAGAAATTAGAGAAATAATCGAGCACGATAAAATTACTTGTATTTTTTCAGAGCCTCAATTTAATCCAGATATAATCAATGCTGTTGCAAAAGATATGGATATTAAAACTGGTGTTTTAGATCCATTAGGAGCTACATTGGATCCTGGTAAAGACTTATATTTTGATCTAATAAAAAATATGTCTAAATCTTTTAAAGGTTGTTAATTAAAAATTGAACTTTTGTCGTAAATAATATCTAATATTATTTATGACAACTGTTCCTTTAACTTTAGAAGAAATTTTCCATTTAGCTAAAAAAACGTTAATAGCCAATGGATGCGATGAAGAAACCGCAGATACCTTATCTACTTTAATCAAAAATGCTGAGAGAGATGGATCATTATCTCATGGTCTATTTAGATTACCTGCTTATATTTCTGGTTTAAAAAGTGGAAAAATTAACGGTAAGGCTAGACCTGTAATTTCAAAATTAACTGCTAGTGTTGTTAAAGCAGATGGGAAAAATAGTCTTGCCCCAATAGTTTTAAAATATGGAATACCAGAACTTGTTAAAGCTGCAAAAGAAAATGGAGTAGCGGTTTTAGCAATTACTAATTCTCATCATATGGCTGCTATGTGGCCTGAGACAGAAGCAATAGCAGAGCAAGGACTTGTTGCTTTTGCTTGTACATCATACAAGCCAGCAGTTGCACCAGCAGGAGCAATTAAACCTTTATTTGGAACAAACCCAATTTCATTTGCTTGGCCAAGAAAAAATAAACCTCCTGTAGTTTATGATATGGCTACTGCATCGATGGCAATGGGAGAAGTTCAAGTTGCAAAAAGAGAAGGGCACAAGGTTCCAATTGGGACTGGTTTAACTAAAGACGGAAAAGAAACAACAGATCCTAGTGAAATAGCAGATGGTGGGGTTTTGTTACCATTTGGCGGCTATAAAGGCTCAGGAATAGCAATGATGGTCGAATTACTTGCTGGAGCCTTAGTAGGAGATAATTTTAGTTATGAGACGGCTGAGAAGGATACAGATGACGGTGGACCACCAAGTGGTGGAGAGTTTATTTTAGCCATATCTCCTGACAAATTAACTAATTCTGATTGGGATAGTCATTCAAATAAATTCTTTGAAAAAATGAAATCAATGGGAGAGGTTAGATTACCAGGTGAAAGACGTCACAAAAACAGATTAGATACTGGACCTAGAAATATTAATGAGGAACTTGTTAATAAAATAAAATCTTTAAGTTAATTCAATTTCAATTGGTGTGTGATCTGAAGGTTTTTGTCTTCCACGAGGAAATTTATTAATCTTTACATCTTTCACAAGATTTATAATTGAGTTTGAAACTAAGAAATGATCAATTCTCATTCCATTATTTTTTTGCCATGCGCCGCTTGTGTAGTCCCAAAAAGTATAACCTTCTTTATCGGGATGAATATATCTATATGCATCATGAAAACCTAAACTTAATAATTCTCTTAATTTTTTTCTTATCTCTAGTCTAAACAAAGCATCATTTTCATATCCTTTAGGATTATGAACATCTTCTGCAGATGGAATTATATTAAAATCACCACCAATAATTATATTTTCTTTTTTTTTTAAATAACCTTTTAATTTCTTAATTAAACTTTCTAGCCAATATAATTTGTAAGTATATTTCTCTGTATCAACTGGATTTCCATTAGGTGTGTATATATTTATTAATTTAATAGTTTTTGATTTATGTTTTAGATCTGCAGTAATAATTCTTGATTGTTTATTTTTATCATTAAAAATATCTTTTTCAATTTTGTCTAATTTTTTTTTAGAAATTATTGCAACTCCGTTATATGATTTTTGACCAAATACATAATTTTGATAATTTGATTTTTCTAAGTCTTCGTAAGGATAGTTTTCATCTTGAGCCTTGATCTCTTGCATCATTAAAATATCTGGTGAATATTTTTTTAGATACTCTTTAATATTTTCAATTCTTGCTCTTACAGAGTTAACATTCCAGGAACTAATTATCATTAAAGCGAGAAAGATACGCCACAACCACAAGAAGATTTGCTTTGTGGATTGTTTATTTTAAAAGAATCTCCGATTAACTCTTTTACAAAATCGACTTCAGATCCTTTTAGTAAATCTGCGGATGTTTTGTCGATAAGGATATTGTCTTGTTGTAGATCATCATCCTTAGCAGAGTTATCAAATGAGAAATCATATTGAAATCCAGAGCATCCACCACCTTTAATAGCGATTCTAAAAAATAAACCTTTATCTTTTGATGATAGTAGATGGTTTATCTGCTTTATAGCATTATCTGTAAATTTAACTTCTTTAATCATAAATAAACATTGATAAAACCAATATAATAATATTTTACCATTTTTAAAGAATGAAAAATTACTCAAATTTGGGAACATTTAATTCAAAAGGACGAATTTTTAAAGAACCTAGTAATCTTTTTAGATCACCTTTCCAAAGAGATAGAGATAGAATAATCCACTCAACCTCATTTAGAAGACTGAAGCATAAAACACAGGTATTTGTGAATACTGAAAGAGATCATTATAGAACTAGAATAACTCATTCTATTGAAGTTTCACAAATTGCTCGAACAATAGCCAAATACTTAAGTTTAAATGATGATTTAGCTGAAACATTAAGTTTAGCCCATGATTTAGGTCATACACCTTTTGGCCATGCAGGAGAAGAGTCACTAAATGAATGTATGATTAATCATGGAGGATTTGACCATAATTTACAAACACTAAGAATTGTAATGTTTATAGAAAATAAATATTTTAAATTTCAAGGACTTAATTTAACTGTTGAGACATTAGATGGACTTATCAAACATAATGGACCAATTAAAAATTTAAAAAAAATTAACAATCTAATTGGATTAAAAAACCTAAAAAATAAAATTAATTTTTCAAAAAACTCATCATTGGAAGCTCAAATTGCAGCAATATCAGATGATGTTGCTTATAATAACCACGATATTCAAGATGGAATAAAAGCTAAATTGTTTACTTTAAACGATCTTAAACAAATCTCTTTTTTTGATGAAATTTTAAAATCATATAAAAACAAATTAAAAAGGGGAAATAGTGATATTCTTGTATATCAAACTATAAGAGACTCTATAAATTTAATGGTTCAAGACTTAATAAAAACAACGACAAGAAATATTTTAATGAATAAAATAGCTACTAAAAAAGATGTATCAAATAAAAAAAATCAAATTATTGATTTTTCCAAAAAATTAAAAATAACCATAAATGAGATTAGAGATTTTCTTAGAATAACTATGTATAATAATAAAGATGTATTAAAAAAAAATAACGAAGGAAAAAAAATAATTAAAAAGCTCTTTAGTGTAATTAATAAAAATCCAAAAAAGTATATTAAAACTAAATATTTAAAAACTAACAAAGAAAGAGCTATATCTGATTATATTTCTGGTATGACAGATAGGTACGCCATACAATTATATAGAGCATCAAAATGAATATATTTGAGGAATACTTAAATAAAATTTTAGATAAAATTAAATTAGCAAGTGATGAAAAGTTAATTTTATTACCTGAAAGTTTATCTGGTATAAATGTAGACATACCTCCTAAAAAATTTAAGTGCGATCTGTCTACTAATGTTGCAATGGTTTTATCTAAAATAAATAATGAACCACCAATTAAAATTGCTGAAAAATTGAAAGATATTATTTTTAAAGACGATAATAATATTGAGAAGATCGAAATAGCAAAGCCTGGATTTATAAATATTATTTTAAAAAAAGAGTTTTGGACTTCATTTCTTTTAAATATAAATAATCTTAATAATTTTGGCGCAGCACTTAATGGCTCTAAAAAGAAACATTTAATTGAATTCGTGTCTGCAAATCCCACTGGACCATTACACGTTGGTCATTGTAGAGGCGCTATTTTAGGTGATGTTATCTCTAATTTGTTAAAATTTAACAATCAAGAAGTTGTAAAAGAATATTATGTAAATGATCACGGTAATCAAATTTTACATTTTACTAGATCTGTATATTTGAGAATAAAAGAAAAATTAGATAATCAAACTTTTCCAGTAAATGAGGATGATTTATATCCAGGAGAATACATCAAGGATATAGCCCAACATATTATAGATAATAATAAAGATTTACAATTTGATGATTATGAAAAAATTAAGTTAACACTTACTAAACTAGCAATTAAAGAGTCACTTAAACTCATTAAAACCAATCTAAATAATTTGGGAATTACTCATGATAATTTTGCGAGCGAGACTGAAATAGTTGAAAATAAAGAGGTTGATAAGGTTATTGAGAAACTTAAAAAAGATAAATTTGTATATATTGGAAAAATCAAAGCTCCTGAAGGAGAAGATACAACTAATTGGGTAGAAAGAGATCAGTTACTTTTTAGATCGACAGATTTTGGGGATGATAAAGATAGGGCATTACAAAAATCTGACAACACATGGACTTATTTTGCTGGAGATGTTGCGTATCATAATACAAAATTAAACAGAAACTTTGATAAACTAATAAATATTTTAGGAGCGGATCATGCAGGTTATATAAAAAGAATTACATCTGTTGTTGAAGCATTATCTGGGGAAAAAAATAAATTAATTTGTAAAGTAAGCCAACTTGTTAAGCTAATAAAGGATGGCAAACCTTTTAAAATGTCTAAAAGAAAAGGTGATTACATTACCGTTGAAGATCTAATTTCTGAGGTAGGAAAAGATGCAACAAGATTTATTATGCTAAGTAGAAGTAATGATGCTGAATTAGATTTTGATTTTACAAAAGTAAAAGAAAAATCCAAAGACAATCCGCTTTATTATGTTCAATACTGTTATGCTAGAATTTCATCGGTTTTTAGAAATATAAATAAAAATATTGATGACAAGATTGATAATGAAAATAATAATATGCAATTTAATAATGAAGAAATTGAAATTTTTAAAAAAATATCTGAATGGCCTAAATGTGTAGAAATTTCTACTAAAAAACTAGAGCCTCATAGGATTCCTGTATATTTATATGAGTTATCATCACAGTTTCATTCCTATTGGAATATGGGAAAAGATGATGTTGAAAAAAGATTTATCAATGATGATAAAACAATAAATATAGAAAAATTAATATTTTTAAAATCTATTGCAAAAACAATTAAAACTGGAATGGATATTATAGGTGTTGATACACCTGAAAAAATGTAATGCTAAAAGAGCTAAAATATCTATTTTTTTTAATAATTATATTTTTCTTTCTATTTTTTACTCTTAGATATTATTTTTCAGACGATAACTATAAAAATTATTACAGAGCAATTTCTAGTATTGATGAAAAAATATCATCTAAAGAAAATAATTTATTTATTCTTAAAAATGACACGGACAACATTATTGAATATGTAGAATACAAAAATAAAAATACAAAAAAATATTCTTTTTGGGAATTGTTATATAATGATTAAAAAAACCAGAGCTTTTATATGTGGAATTAGTGGACATAATTTAAAAAAAAGTGAAGTAAGTTTTTTAAAAAAATATAAACCATGGGGAATAATCCTTTTTTCAAGAAATATAAAATCAATCAATCAAGTTCAAAAATTAACTGGTTCGATTAAAAAATTATTTAAAAACTCTAACTATCCAATTCTAATTGACGAAGAAGGTGGAAGAGTAAGTAGATTAAGAAAATTTATAGATAATTCAATTTTTAGTGCAAAATATTTTGGTGATTTATATTCAAAAGATAAAAAAAAATTTGATATTTATTTCAATGTTTATGTGAAGCAAATATCCTATTTGTTAAGACTCATTGGTATTAATATCAATACAGTTCCCGTATTGGATTTAAGACGAAATAAGTCTCATAAAATTATAGGTGATCGATCTTATTCAAATGATAAAAAAATTCTGTCTAAAATTGGCGATATATTTATCGAAAAATTTCACGAAAATAGGGTTTGTACAGTAATTAAACATCTTCCAGGTCATGGTTTAGCTAAAGTTGATAGTCATTATAAATTACCAGTTATAGACAAAGATCTAAAGTATCTTAAGAAATATGATTTTTTTCCATTTACCAAAAAAAAATCTGTTTTAGGTATGACCGGTCACTTGTTGTTTAAGAAACTTGATCCGATAAATAACGTTTCACATTCTAAAAAAATCATAAAAATGATTAGAAGAGAAATATCATTCAAGGGAATATTAATGTCAGATGATATTTCTATGGGTGCTCTTAAAGGTAATTTAAAAAATAATGTTATTAAATCTTTTCGTGCTGGTTGTAATTTGGTGCTTCATTGCAATGGAAAAATGAGAGAAATGAATGTGGTAGGTCAAAATTCACCTTATATCGATGATTTTATTGTAAAAAAAACTTCTAAATTAATTCAAATAATAAGTTAAATTTAAATTCATGAGCGATTCTTTAGAATTTAATGTTGATCTTAGTAATTACTCTGGATCATTAGAAATACTTTTAGATTTAGCAAAATCACAAAAAGTTGATTTGGAAAATATATCAATCACCAAATTAGCAGATCAATTTCATGATTTTATAACCAAGACCGAAAATTTAAATTTAGAATTAGCCTCAGAATATTTGCTAATGGCTACCTGGTTAACTTATCTTAAATCTAAACTACTATTACCAGAAACAGAAGAAGAGGAATTTAAAGCTCTTGAAGTAGCAGAGAAATTAAAGCTCCAACTTAAAAAACTAGAATTAATAAGATTATTGTCTTCTCAGATGTTGAGCAGAAAAAGATTAGGCAAAGATATTTTTATGAGAGGTTCAAAAAGTGGAATGAGATCAATTTATAATTCTCAATATTCATTAACATTGTTTGAATTATTAAAAACGTATTCAAATATCGTAATGACAAAAGATTTTCAGAGAATGAATATTCCAAAACTCCCAGTATTTACTACCGAAGAGGGTATTAAAGTCATAAAAGAGTTTTACAATAATTTAAATGATTGGAAAAATATGACTGATCTAATACCAAAAAATTTTAGAAATTCTAAAACTTTAAGTAAGACAGGTAATGCAGGAATTTTTGCTGGATCTTTAGAGCTTGCAAAAGAAGGCAATATATCTATTAAACAAAATAATTTATTTGAGGATATATATATTAAAAAAATCTAATGAATAAATTAAAAAAAAATAATGTTGTATCGTTTCCATCTAAATTAAGTGATGTTGATAAAGAAATAGAGGCTATTGTTTTTGCAGCTGCAGAGCCTTTAAATGTTGAAACTATAGAAAATAAAATTTCAAAAAAGACAGATGTTGAAAAATCTTTACTAAAACTTCAGAATTTTTATTCTGATCGTGGAATAAATTTAGTCTGTATATCCAATAAATGGTCTTTTAGAACTTCACCAAAATTATCCTCATTAATGTCTCAACAAAAAACCGTTGAAAAAAAATTATCAAAGGCTGCGATAGAAACACTTGCAATTATTGTTTATCATCAACCAGTCACTAGAGCTGAAATAGAAGAAATTCGTGGAGTTGCGTTTGGAAATAACACACTTGAGATATTGATGGAGTTGAACTGGGTTAGACCTCAAGGTCGAAAAGATGCCCCTGGTAAACCTATTCAATATGGAACAACAGATGACTTTTTAAGTCATTTCAATCTTCAAAAATTGTCAGATCTCCCAACCGTTGATGAATTAGGAACTGCAGGTCTTATTGATACATCTAGTGTAGATGCATCTATATTTGGAACAGGCAAATTCTATAAAGAAAAACAAGAGGATAAAAAGGAAAATATATACTCTGATATAGATGAGATGCTTAATAGCACTCTTAATACTGATACTGATAAATAAAAAAATAGTTTTAAAACTAAAATTATAAGGTTATAAGTAATTATGAGTATAGGATTTTGGCAAATTGCAATTGTAGTAATTTTAGTAGTATTACTTTTTGGTAGAGGTAAAATCTCTAGTCTTATGGGTGATGTTGCTAAAGGAATTAAAAGTTTTAAAAAAGGTATGGCTACAGACGCTACAGAAGATAGCCAACCAAAAAATATATCTGAAAATCAAGACTCAGACAAAAAAGAGTAATCAATGCCACAGATCGGCTGGTTTGAAATATTAATAATTGTTTCTATTGCAATAATAGTTGTAGGACCAAAAGACTTTCCTGTAATGTTAAAAAAAGTTGGATCATGGATAGGTTCAGCTAAAAGATATTTTTCAGATGTTCAAAATCAAGTTACAGAAATAACAGATGTTTCTATTAAAGAAGAATTAAAAAAAAATACTGAAATCATGAAAGAGGATAAACCTAAAGATGACAGCTAAAAAAAAAGAAACAGGTTTTATTAGTCATCTTACTGAATTAAGACAAAGATTAATAAATTCATTTATTTTCTTAGCAGTATTATTTGTGGTTTGTTACTATTTTTCTGAATACATATATGGTTTTTTAGTTGAACCTTATGCTAATGCTGTAAAAGATGATAATGTCGATAGAAGATTAATCTTCACGGCTCTTCAAGAAACATTTTTAACATATCTGAAAGTTTCTTTTTTTGCTGCTTTCTTTGTGACTAGCCCATATATCCTTATTCAAATTTGGAAATTTATTGCACCAGGATTATACACACACGAAAAGAAAGCAATTATGCCTTACTTAGTAATTACACCAATACTTTTTTTACTAGGAGGTATGCTTGTTTATTATCTAATTATGCCACTAGCATTTAAATTCTTTTTATCATTTGAAAGTGCGGGACTTGGGACTAGCTTACCAATTCAATTAGAAGCTAAAGTAAATGAATATTTATCTCTTGTAATGAAGTTAATTTTTGCATTTGGATTAAGTTTTCAGCTACCAGTTGTATTAAGTTTGCTTGCAAGAATAGGAGTTGTAAATTCAACTTATTTAAGAGAAAGAAGAAAATATTTCGTTGTAATAATATTTGCTGCTGCTGCAATATTAACACCACCTGATCCCATTACACAAATAGGTTTAGCAATACCTTTGTTAATTTTATATGAATTATCAATTTTTTCTGTAAATATTATCGAAAAGAAAGCTCAAGAGAGAAATGCACAATATTAAGGATATTAGAAAAGATATCGATAATTTTAAAAATATAATAAAAAATAGAAACGTTGATGTAGACTTTGATAAAATATTAAATCTTGATGAGAAAAATAGAAAATTAATTCAAGAAAAAGAAAAATTAGAAATGGAAAAAAAATCTATTTCTAAATCCAAAGATGAAACCCTTTTTGAAAAGTCAAAAGAAATTTCAAATAAAATAGATGATTTAAGTAAAAATCAAAAGAATGTTAAAGATGAACTTGATAAGATATTAAGTAATATTCCTAATTTACCATTGAATGATGTCCCCGTAGGTAAGGATGAAAATAGCAATAAAGAGGTTGTAAAATCTGGTGAAATTAAAGAAATGAGTTTTAAACCAAAATCTCATTATGAAATTGGTGAAAAACTGAATATGTTAGATTTTGATTTAGCAACAAAAACAACTGGATCAAGATTTGTTTTTGTTAAAGACAAATTAGCATCATTAGAAAGAGCAATTTCTAATTTTATGATTGATACACATGTCAATAATAATGGTTACACTGAAATCTCTCCACCTTTAATGGCAACAGACAATACTATGTTTGGAACTGGCCAATTGCCCAAATTTGAAAATGATCAATTCGAAATTAAGTTTGATGATAAAAATGATAGAAAGTTTTTAATCCCTACTGCTGAAGTAATCTTAACTAATATGGTTAAAAATCAGATATTGAATCTAAAATCTTTGCCAATGAGACTAGTTGCATCAACACCTTGCTTTAGAAAAGAAGCGGGAAGTTATGGTAAAGATACCAAGGGCATGATTAGACAACATCAATTTTATAAAGTTGAATTAGTAAGTATTGTAGAAAATAATAAATGCATTGAGGAACTAGAGAGAATGACTAATTGTGCTACTAAAATTTTAGATGATTTACAATTACCTTACAGAAAAATTATTTTAAGCACTGGTGATATGGGTTTTAGCGCAGAAAAAACTTATGATATAGAAGTTTGGCTTCCATCAGAAAATAAATATAGAGAAATATCGAGCTGTTCTTCATGCGGAACATTCCAGGCTAAAAGAATGAAAGCTAGATATAAAAATAATAATAACGAAAACGAATTTGTTGGCACTTTAAATGGGAGCGGACTTGCTGTTGGTAGAACTTTAATTGCAATATTAGAAAATTATCAAACTGAGGATGGTTCAATAATTATTCCGGAAAAACTAAGACCATATATGAACAATATGGAGAAAATAGGTATCAATTAAGAGTTGTCTTCTAAAAGTATATAGTATAAATAATCTTTAACTTTTTAAGGACTTAACATGGACGCAGGAATTGGACAATTTATACCCCTAATTTTAATATTCGTAATATTTTACTTTTTCTTAATTAGACCGCAGCAAAAGAAGGTTAAAGAACATAAAGCTATGGTTGAAGCTTTAAAGCGTGGAGATAAAGTTATTACTTCTGGTGGTATTGTTGGCACTGTAGAAAGGGTTATCGATAATGAAAAAGTAGAAGTTATGATAGCTGATAATGTTAAAGTTGAAATTGTTCGAGCTACGGGAATACAAGGACTAATTACTAAAGCTGAACCAAAAAAATAATAACTTCTTAAAGTGTTATATTTTTCTAAATTAAGAGTTTTTAGTGTTTTAATTTTTACACTTATTATTTCATATTTTACTATTTCCAACTTTACAAAAGTTGATGATGAATTTTTCTCGAAAAATATAAAATTAGGATTAGACCTACAGGGTGGTTCTTATTTATTATTAGAGATAGATAACGAACCAGTCATTACTCAAAGATTGCAGAGCAAAGTATTAGAGTTTAAAAAATTTTTCAAAGATAAAGATATTAAGGTTAAAAATTTTGTAATTGAGGATAAGTCAATTATATTCGATGTTGAAAATTTTAAGATTGAGGATGTTAAATCTCTTTTAGATGACGATAAAAGTGAGATAAATCCTTATTTTCAACAATATAAATCTCATCAATTTAACTTTGAAAACATGGATACCTCATTCAAGTTAGAATTTTCTGACTATGGATTGGTATTGTTAAAAAATTCTTCATTAGATCAAGCAATTGAAATTGTAAGAAGAAGAGTTGATGAAGTAGGAACTAATGAGCCAAACATTTTAAAAAGAGGTAATGATCGAATTCTTGTCGAGTTACCAGGACTAGATGATCCTGGTAGAATTAAATCTTTATTAGGTAAAACTGCAAACTTAACATTCCAATTTATATCCAGTAGTTCTGAAGAATCATTTGGAACAGAAAAACTTTCTTTTGAGGATGGCTCTAGTGAAGCCATTGTTAGTAAACGAATTGTTTTAAGTGGTGATAATCTTATGGATGCCAAGCCGACTATGAATAATCAAACTAATGAGACGGTTGTATCATTTAGTTTGGATAGAGTAGGAGCAAAAAAGTTTGGTAAGGCGACTTCAAATGGTGTTGGAAAAAGGTTGGCAATTGTTTTGGATGGAAAAATTATTAGCGCTCCTGAGGTCAGAGAACCAATTATTGGAGGAAATGGACAGATATCTGGTAATTTCACCTTTCAATCAGCAACAGATTTAGCTTTACTTTTAAGATCAGGTGCTTTGCCGGCTCCACTTAATATTATCGAAGAAAGAACTGTAGGTCCTGACCTTGGAAAAGACTCAATTAATGCTGGAATTATGTCATTGATAATAGGATTTATTTTAGTCGTTGCCTTTATGTTTTATAAATATAGATTTTTCGGCTTAATTGCTAACTTAGCCTTAATTTCTAATTTATTTTTATTAGTCGGTATTCTAACATTATTTGAAGCAACTCTTACACTCCCTGGAATTGCAGGTATTATTTTAACAGTAGGTATGGCTGTTGATGCAAATGTTTTAATTTTTGAGAGAATTAAAGAAGAATTAAAAAATGAAAATAATTCAATTGTTGCTTTTGACTCTGGTTATACAAAATCACGAACAACAATTTTAGATGCCAATATTACAACTTTAATCGCTGCAGTAATCCTATTTTTCATGGGCTCAGGTCCAATTAAAGGCTTTTCTATAACTCTTGGGGTTGGAATACTTACAACACTATTTTCAGTGTATTTCATTGCTCGTTTGATTACTGCTTATTATGTCATCAAAAATAAACATAAGGAAAAACTCATATAATGAGAACAATCTATTTTAATAAGTTTTATAAAAGTTTTAATATACTTTCGGGTATATTAATTATTGCTTCCTTAGTTTTCTTAGTTTTTAAAGGATTGAATTTTGGTGTTGATTTTAAAGGTGGTACTTTAATAGAGTTAAGGACTGAAAAATCTTCTGCTAATATCACAAAAATAAGAGATAGCTTTAATCAAATGAATCTTGGTGATGTTTCAGTAAAAAATTTTGGCAATGAAACAGATTTTGTAGTTAAATTTGAAAAACAAAATTCAAATGATCCAAAATTTATAGAAGAGATAAAAACTAAGCTTTCAAATTCTATAGGTTCTGTTGACTTTAGAAGAGTAGAAAATGTTGGACCAAAAGTTAGCGCTGAACTTTTAAGATCAGGTGTAATAGCGATAGCTTTATCATTGGCA
>CACNYF010000005.1 GCA_902624535.1 uncultured Pelagibacteraceae bacterium
TCAGCTCCATTAATAGTATCAATTTTAACAGCATTGTTTTTAAAAGATGTTCTTTCACCTAAAGGTATAATTTTAATGTTGTTAAGTTTTGGGTGTATAATTTATTCAATGAGTCCGAGTATGAAAGTTTTAAGTTTAGACTTAATTTTTCCTTTGGTGCCACCAGTATGTTGGGCTTTATATCAATTTTTTACAAAATTTATTTCTGGTAATAATGATCCTTTAGTGGCGTTATTTTATGCTGCTGTTGTAGGGGCCATAGTTTTCTCTGTTTATGTAATGTTAGACTGGACACCTATTGAGAACAAGAGATTGTGGATTTGGTTAGTATTTCTAGGTGTATTAGGTTTTACTAGCCACCTTTTAATTATATTTGCAATTCAGTTATCAAATTTATCTTTTGTAACAAATTTTCAATATTCACAATTAATTTGGTCAACATTAATCAATTTTTATATATTTGGAGTACCTTTTGATTTTAATAAAACTTTTGGAGTTATTGGAATAATAGTTTTTGGAGTTTTATTTGTTCAGGCCGAAAGTAGAAAAAAGAAAATTAGTTCTTAAAATCTTTATTGTTTAGAGGTTTTTCTAATACCTCAACTGGATATTTTTGTTTTTCAATTTCAATGTATATATTTTTGTCTTTTAATGTTTCAACTGTATTTCCAGAATTGACATATCCAAATGAAAGATTTTTATCATAACAAAAAGAATAATTTCCTGAAGTTGTTCTACCAATTATTTTGTCATCCATATAAATAGGTTCTTCATGTAGTAAAAGTGGCTCACCAGGTTTGCTGTCTTTAAGAGCAAACATCGTCATCCTTTTATCTAATTTTTGGTCTTTAATTTTTAATAGAGCATCTTTTCCAATAAAGTTTATATTTTTCTTATAACTAATTGCAAATTTTAAACCTGCTTGATACTGATTTTCTTCTGGTGAAATGTCATGTCCCCAGTGAACAAATCCACTTTCCATTCTCATAATATCCATTGCATGCATTCCACAATGAGATAGTTCAAAGTTTTTTCCTTCTTCAATCAGAATTTTATATAAATCCTTAGCTAAACTTGAGTCTACGTAAAGCTCAAATCCTAATTCACCAACATAAGAAAGTCGTTGAGCCCAAACTTTAACACCATTTATCATTATGAACTTTCCAGTTCCAAACTTAAATTTATCGTTACTAAAATCATCATTGCTTATTTTCGAAATCATCTCTCTACTCTTTGGACCAAATAGTCCTAGACAACAAATATCTTCTGTTACATCTTTAAAAGATACATCATCATCTAAATACTTTAAAATATGGTATTTATCGTGTTCTCTTGTAGCTGCAGAGCTTACAATTCTAAAATAATTTTTATCCATACATACAACAGTTAAATCTGTTTCTATTCCCCCATCTTCATTTAGCATATGAGTGTAAGTTGTTTTTCCAATTTCATTTTTAATATTTGCCGTACATAACTTTTGTAATTCTTGATGAGTTTTTTCACCTTTCAAATCAAATTTTGAAAATGTTGAAAAATCAAATAGACCAACATTCTTCCTAGCATTTAAAGTCTCGTGTTTTGCTGATGGATACCAATTTTGATAATTAAAACTATACTCATACTTAGGCTCTTTACCATTTAATGAATACCACATTGGTCTTTCAAATCCTCCGGCAACTCCAAAACAAGCTCCTGCTTTTCTTAATTCCTCGTGGTATGGCAAAAGTTTTTGATTTCTTGATGTGTTATGTTGTTTATAAGGCCAGTGCATTCCATACAAATCACCCAATGTTTCTGTAACCCTTTCCATAATAAAGTTTTTTGAAGAGTGGAACTTTTGAAACCTTTTAATATCTAGAGAAAATAAATCCTCATTAATATGTCCATTCATCATCCATTCGGCTGTTACTCTACCCGCTCCTCCTGAGCTTGCAATTCCGATACTATTAAAGCCACAACATGTATATAAATTTTTAACTTCGGGAGTTTCACCTAATAAATACTGAGTGTCAGGAGTAAAAGATTCTGGGCCTGAGAAAAATTTTCTAATTCCGGCAATTTCTAGCATTGGTAATCTATGAAATGACTTTTCTAAATAAGGTTCAAAATGATCAAAGTCATCAGGAAGTTCTCCAAAAGAAAAATCATCAGGCACTCTTCCAGTCTCTTTAAAAGCTGGTTTTGCATTTGGTTCAAAAATTCCGACAAGCATTTTTCCAGCATCCTCTTTTAAATATAAACATGCATTATAATCTCTTAAAACCGGAAGATTTTGAGGTAAATCTTTCATTGGCTCTGTGATGATATAAAAATGTTCATTAGGGTATAAAGGAACACTAACATTAATTTCTTCTCCTAATTGTCTAGACCACATTCCTGTTGCCATAACGACATACTCACAATCTATAATACCTTTTTCTGTCTCTACTCCACGTATTCTTGAATTCTTTGTAAGTATTTTTTTTACAGGGGTTTTTTCAAAAATTTTTGCTCCTTCCATTCTTGCAGCTTTTGCTAGTACATTAGTTACTCCAACTGGATCAGCCTGACCATCTTTTGGCATATAAACTCCACCAACAAGATCTTCACTATGGATCACTGGATATAATTCTTTTAGTCTTTTATTATCTAAAACCTCTACCTCAACATCAGATAATTGTGCGGTCGTTGCTTGTCTTAACAATTCTTGCATTCTTTCTTTGGTTGATGCAACTGTGATTGCCCCGTTCTGCTTAAGTCCCGTAGATAAACCCGTGGTTTTTTCTAATTCTTTATAAAGATCTAATGAATATTTTCTTATCTTTGTAATTGTTGATGATGCACCTAATTGGCCAACTAATCCTGCTGCATGCCATGTGGTTCCTGAAGTAAGTTGATCTCTTTCGAGCAAAACAACATCTTTCCATCCAAACTTTGCTAAATGATACGCGCATGAAGTTCCGGCAACGCCCCCTCCTATTACAACAACTTTAGTACTTTTTGGTAACTCTTTCATATGTAATTGGACTTATACAATTATTTTTAAAAGCAAACAATATGTTCGATATGTATCGGTCTTTTTATGCCAAATTTGTCATGAAGTTTATGTTGATGGATATGGTGCGAGTCTAAAATTACAGACAGTTTTTTTTTGGTTTCTGTCAATAATGTATAAATAAAATTTGAACCTCTAAATTTAATATCAACTACCTCTAGTTTTAAATTACTCTTATCATCATGCTCTAAGTCTTCGGGTTGCAACAAAAGTTTAACTTTAGATCCTATTGGATACTGTTTTGCAAAATTTCCTGTAATTGTGCCTAGCTCATCATTTTCCAAACTTTTTGGACTTGTAATTACAGCGGGTATTAAAACACCTCTATTAAGAAACTTGACTATTTTTATAGAATTAGGGAAATGATATAAATTGTAAGGAGTATCATATTGCTCTAATTTATTATCTAACACTACTCCACATTTATTTCCTAAGTAAAAGGCTTCATAAGAATCATGCGTAACTATTATTGTGGTAATTTTAAATTTATTTAAAATTTGTTTTAACTCAACTTGGATTTCTTCTTTAAAGCTCGTATCAATATTTGACAAAGGCTCATCTAATAAAAGTAAATCAGGATTAGAGGATAATGACCTTGCTAAAGATGCTCTTTGAGCTTCACCAGCACTTACTTGATGAGGATACTTGTCTAAAATTTTACTTATACCTAACAACTTTATTATTTCATTTGAATTAATTTTTTTCTTACTGTTTGTATTTTTTCGTTCTAATGCTAATTGAATATTTCTATCTATGGTATAATGTGGGAACAAACTGTTCTCTTGAAATGATAATGCAATATTTCTATTTTCGGGTTCAATATTAATATCTTTTGAAGAAATTATATTTCCTTTAAGTTTTATTGTGCCTTTTTCTAATTTTTCTAATCCTGCTATTGTTCTTAAAATTGTAGTTTTTCCAATTCCAGAAGGCCCTAATATACAAACAATGTCACCTTTATTTTTTATGCTAAAAGAAACATTTTTTACTCTTATTTTTCCACCAATTTTAAAAGTGGCATTATCTATATCTAAATAATTATTACTCACTGTTATCCCTAAGAATATACTTCGATGTTAATAAAATAAAAAGACTTGCAATAGAAATTAATAATAATGCTGGAACTGCAGCCGCTTCTAATAAGTCTTGTGAAGCAAAAATATATGCTGTTGTTGCAAAAGTTTCATAATTGAAGGGTCTTAAAATTAAAGTAATTGGCAATTCTCTTATAATTTCGAGAGATACTAAAATTATTATAAATAATACTGAATTTCTTAAATATGGAACATGAACTTTTGTGAATGTTTTAAATTTTGAGTAGCCTATTAAATAAGCGCTCTCATCAACGGATCTATTAATTTTTTCATAACCAGATTTTAAACCATTACAAGCTAGTGAATAAAATCTTACAAAATAAACAATTACTAAACCAGCAATCGATCCAATAAATATTTTTTTTATGGATTTTAAATCATAAACTTTTACAAAATTTTCATCAAACCATGAAATAAATGTTATAAAAGCTACAGCTAAAATTACTCCAGGTATTGCGTATCCAGAAATAGAAAATGTTGTAAGTGCATTTAAAAATTTACTTCTAGAAACTCTATTTCCATAATTTGAAATAAAAGAAAATACAATTAAAACTAAACTGGATAAAATTACTAGATAGATTGTGTTGAAAAATAATTGTGTAATATTCAAATCGTGAAAATGTTTAGGATATTTTAATGTCCAATAAAGCATTTGACTTGTTGGAAAAATAAAACTTAAAAAAAACACTATAGAACAGCCTAAAAAAAATAATAAGGATTTTTTTCCAGTTAAATTAATTTTTTGTTTTTCCTTAAATCCACCTTTGGATGGTAAATGATACTTAGCATTATTACGAGAGAAGTTTTCAATTAAAAAAGCAGCAAAAATAAATATTAAAAGGTAAAATGATAATTGATTAGCAAAAACAAGATCGTCAAAAGAAATCCATGAATTATAAATTGCTGTAGTTAAAGTGTTTACACTAAAAAAATCAACTGCTCCAAATTCAGAGAGAGTTTCCATAGAAACTAGAGATAGGCCAGCAATAATTGCTGGTCTTGCAGAAGGTATTATAACCTTGAATAAACTTTCAATTTTTGAAAAACCAATATTTCGACCTATATCAATTAAGTTTTGAGATTGATACAAGAAGGATGCTCTAGTTAGAATATAAACATACCCAAATAACGAAAAAGATAGAGATAGTATTGCCCCGAGCAATTCATCAAATTTAGGGATGTATTGATTATAATTATATTCACCAAATATATTTGTAAGAATAGTAAAAGCAGTTCCATAGTTTTCAAAGAAAGCAGTTAAAGAATATGCATAAATATATGGAGGTACTGCAAAAGATAATATGAGAGCCCATTTAAAAAAATTAACTCCTGGAAAATTATAAAATGAAACCATGTATGCACATCCAACTCCGATGATGAAAGTAAGTGTCAGAACGCCTATTAATAAACAAATCGAATTAAATATATATTGAAGTAGAAAAGTATTCTTCAGAACTTCTACAAATGCACTTGTCGTATCAAAAAAGCTTGAAAATACTGTCAATATTGGGATAGCTACAACTAGAGAAATTAATAATGATGTTATGTACCAAATGTTTATTTTTCTTAACATAAGAATATATGTTAATTGATATATTTTTTTTTAATTAAGTACAACTTTTTAGGGAATTTAAGTGCCCACAGATTAGGAGACCAAGCCATGGGCACAAACTTTAGAAAATCAAAAATTAAATACTTTTAGGATATGCGGAACCTCCTTAGATTTAATTTCGGACAATTTTCTATTATTTACACGTCTATTGATTTTTTCACACTCCGAAGCGCATGCAGGACAGGCTTTGGTAGATTTATTAAAATCAACTTCCGTAGTAAATTTTTTTTTATCAGCTGTCATTTACTGCCAACCAGCAGCTAACATTACTTCTAATGCATCTGCTTGTTTTGCACCGTACGACTTAACACTTGTTTTAGTATCCATTACAAAGTTCATTTCTTTGCCTGGAACTAAATCATTAGGTATTACACCGCTAATCATTGGATACTCAAAAGTATTATTTACAATGTGATTTTGAGCCTCTTCTGATAATAAAAACTCAACTAATTTTACAGCATTAGCTTTGTTTGGTGCATGTTTAAGCATACCAGCTCCACTAATATTGATGTGCGTTCCTCTATCTTGTTGATTAGGGAAAAAAGGCATCACTTTTTTTGCTGCTTCTTGTTGTTCAGCACCTTTTTTTCCAGATAACATCAACGCATGATAGTATGTGTTTGCAACAGCAATATCAGCTTCTCCAGCTGCAACAGCCATGATTTGAGCACGGTCGTTACCTTTTGGAGTTCTAGCCATGTTTGCTACAACAGCTTTTGACCATTCTGCAGTTTTTGCTTTACCATTATTCTTAACAAGTGAAGCAACTAAAGATTGGTTATAAATGTTGTTAGATTTTCTTATTACTAATCTACCTTTCCATTTTGGATCAGCTAGACCTTCATAAGTCATACCATTAAGTTCGTTTGCACTTACTCTTTCTGGTGAATAATAAATTATTCTTGCTCTTTTTGCTATTCCAGTCCATTTTTTTGATCTGAATTGCGATGGAACTGCATCTCTAATAGCTTTAGACCAGCCAGCATTTTGCATCATTCCTTTAGCTGCAAATGCACCTAGTCTCCCAGCATCAGCTGTGATGTATAAATCTCCAACACAGTCTGCTCCCTCTTCTGTAATTCTTTTTTGAAGAGCTTTATCTTTTCCCGAAACTACATTTACTTTTATTCCAGTTGCTGCAGTGAATTTTTCATATAATTGAACGTCAGAATCATAGTGCCTTGCACTAAAAATATTGACTTCAGCTGCAATCGTAAAACTTGAAATTAAAGCGAAAAATAGCGAGATTATTGTTAGTTTTCTCATACTTCTCCTTAAGTTTATGTTAAACGTTTAATATTTACTTATAATGCGGATGATAACTATTCTCAATGATATTGATTATCAATTGCAATAATGTCGCAACTAATAATCATTTGCAAAAAATAAGGATTTTGCAAATTTTAGAATTCCCACTCTGAAATTTTGCTATATAGGAAGTTTCTGAATGCTTGAACTCTGGCAACGTTTTTTAAAGATTGAGGATAGACAAAATGTGCCTCTGTGGTTGGCCCTTGTACGTTTGGTAAAACCTTAACAATATTTGGCTGTTTTATAGTCAAGTAATCTGGGATTGCAGCTAAGCCTACACCACTTTGAACAGCTAAAAGTAAACCATAAACACTATTCACTCTCATAACAGTTTTTCTCCTTTTATTATCTTTCATACCAAGTTTTAATGCCCAGTCTGGATTAAAAACTGGAGAAGGAGCACCTCTACCAAATGAAATAAAATTGTGCTTATTCAAATCATTAATTGTTTTAGGGTAGCCATGTTTTTCTAAGTATTTTGGAGATCCATAGATATGATAATTGATATCAATCAGCTTTTTTTGAATATAATTAAGCTGTTTTGGTCTTCTCATAAATATTCCAATATCTGCCTGTCTAGTGCTTAGATCTAGCTCTTTATCATCAAATATGAGTTCAACTTCAATCTCAGGATTAAGCTGCATAAATTCTTGAATTCTTGGTGTTAACCAAGTTGTTCCAAAACTAACAACAGTTGTCACTGATAATTTTCCAGAAGGTTTAGTTTTTTTATCTCCTAAAGTTGTTTCTACTTCTTTTAGTTTAGAGATTACCTCGTGAGCTGTTTTAAATACATATTCACCATTTTCAGTTAGTGTCAAGCCTCTAGCATGACGTTCAAATAATTTTACTTTTAAATCTTCCTCTAATGACTGGATTTGTCTGCTAATAGCTGATTGGCTAAGATTTAAAATGACAGTAGCACTTGTAAAACTTCCAGCTTCCGCAACTGCATGAAATATTTTTAATTTATCCCAATCCATTATTTATTTACATCTACAACAACTTTATTTTTTAAATTACCCTTCAACATATCCGGGTATATATTAAGTAATTCCTCTAATCCTGCAGTTTTGACAGACTTTTCTAAAATGTTAAAATCTAAGAGCGCAGGAAATTCGCCCCACAAATACTCTTTTCTTTTTTTACTAATATTTACAGAGTCTACTCCCCATAATTTTACTGCTCTTAAAATAAATGGAATTACTGAAGTATTTAATTTATTACCACTCGCATTACCACATATAGCAACTATACCTTTTGGTTTTGTTTGTGCTATTGCATTTGATAAAATATTTCCTCCAACAGAATCTACAACACCATCCCATGTTCCTTTATCAATCAACCTCGCCTCACCTTCAAATTCTTTACGATCTATAACGTTTTTAGCACCTAATTCTTTTAGATATTCAGCTTTATCTGGTTTACCAGTTATTGCTGTTACATTAATTCCCATTTTAGCAAGAACCATTACCGCTACCATTCCAACTCCTCCAGTTGATCCTGTAACCAAAACATCGTTAACTTTACTTTGCATTAGCAATTCTTCTCTTGCTTTAACTGCAAAGGCACACATTAAACCAGTAAGACCTGCTGTTCCTAATATCATGGCTTGCCTACTATTTATTCCATTTGGAGCTTTTGTAATTTGATCTTTCTTTACTTTCGCATATTGTGAATACCCTCCATCAAATAATTCTCCAGCTCTGCATCCTGTTAAAATAACTTTATCCCCCTCCCTAAACTCTTCTCCATCGCCTTCTACGACAGTTCCTGCAAAATCAATTCCTGGAATTCTTGGATACTCTTTTACTAATTTACCACCATCTTTAAGGATCATAGCATCCTTGAAATTGAGATCAGAAAAATCAATCTTGATTAGTACTTCTCCATCTTTGAAATGGTCTAAATTTAATTCTTTAACTTCTCGTGTAAAATTTTCGTTTTGATTATTTAATACAACTGCTTTAAATGAGTCCGCCATTTTTTATCAGTAAATATTATTTTGCTATAAATCGCAAATATCTATTTTGATAACTTAAATCGTCTTTAAACTGTCCAAGATAAAAATTAGTAACTGTCGTCGCTTGTTCTTTTTTGATACCTCTCATTGTCATACACTGATGAGTTGAATCTATTGTTACAGCAACTCCTTTTGCATCTAATGACTCCATTAAAGTATTAGCTATTTGAACAGTTAATCTCTCTTGTGTTTGTAATCTTTTTGAAAATACTTCCACAACTCTTGCTATTTTACTTAATCCTACAACTCTTTCATTTGGAATATATGCAACATGAGCAATTCCTATAATTGGTGCCATATGATGCTCACAATGACTTTGAACTGAAATATTTTTTTGAACAACCATATCGCTATAACCTTCTACATCACCAAATGTTTTATCTAACACTGCTTTAGGATCTTCTTTGTAGCCTTTGAAATATTCTTTAAATGCTTTTGTAACTCTTTTTGGAGTCTCTAATAAACCTTCTCTAGTAGGATCTTCTCCTAACCATTTAAGGATTTTGACAAAAGCTTCCTCAGCTTCTTTGTCTGTTACTTCATTAATTTTTTTTTCGTTTTCGTTTTTTACTAATTTCATGACGTGCTTTTATATATATAAAACGTTAATTTTAAAATATTTATTATATTTATTATTATGTTAGATAATTCCACATATATGTTTAAAAAAAGAGAAAATGTAGCAGAAATAGAGGAAGGTAAGCTTTTATCTCCTAAATTCGACAATGATGGATTGATTCCAGTCATTACAACGTGCTCAAAAACAAAAGAAATACTAATGCATGGGTATATGAATGTCGAAGCCTTAAAGTTAACTATTGAAACCAAAGAAGCTCATTACTGGAGCAGATCAAGACAATCAATTTGGCATAAAGGAAAAACAAGTGGGTTTGTCCAAAAAGTAAAAGAGATTCGAATTGATGATGATCAAGATGCAGTTTGGATGACTGTAGATATTGGTGATGGTTCTAGTTGTCACGTTGGGTACAGATCCTGTTTTTATAGATCTGTGCCTTTAGGTAAAATTGATAATGCAAGACAAATCGAAATGAAATTTGAAGAAGAAGAAAAAAAATTTGATCCAGAAGTTGTTTATAAAGGACAATCTAATCCAACAAAAATATAAAAATTAATGAAAGTTTTAAGTCCGTTTGGACCAAAAATTGCTGTTATTAAAATTCCATTAAACTTGATAAAAAAAATTAATGATGAAGTTGAAAGTATTATTAAAGATAAAAAAAAATCAAAATCAAGTGATTATTCAAAAAAGTTAGTTGGCCAAGTTGAGCAAGAAATTGAATTAAAAAATAAATTTATAAAAAAAAATTTAAAAAGTTTTATCTCTAAAACTATAAATCAATACATAAAAAAAACAATTAAAAAGAAACCAAAGAAAATTAAAATTAAAAATTTATGGGTAGTTCGTCAATTTAAAAATGATTATAATCCTATTCATTTCCATGATGGCAATGTTTCTGGAGTTGGTTATTTGAAAATTCCAAACAACTTAACAAAAGGAAATAAAAAAATTAAAACTAATGGAACAATCGATTTTATTTATGGTTCAAAATCTTTTTTGAATAATTCTATATTTAACCATAAACCAAAAGTTGGTGATCTTATTTTATTTCCTAATAACTTGATGCATACTGCGTATCCATTTAAATCTGATGGTGAAAGAAGATCTTTTTCTTTTAATATAGATATTGATAAAAAATTAACACAGTTATTTCATGGCTGATAAACAAAAAAATGTTTTAGATGAAGATTTGGAATTATGCTCTAATGATCCTTTAACTGGATGGTATAGAGATGGATGTTGTAATACAGATGAAAATGATTATGGTATTCACACTGTCTGTGCAAAAGTAAATACAGAATTTTTAGAATGGTGCAAAGAAGCTGGGAATGATTTAATTACACCTCACCCTGAGTTTGGTTTTCCTGGTTTAAAAGATGGTGATAGTTGGTGTGTATGTGCTGGTTGGTATGCAAGAGCTTTAGAGGCAGGAAAAGGATGTCCTATTTATTTAAAGAAAACTCACAAAAATACATTGAAGTTAATTCCAATCGAGACTTTAAAAAAGTTTGCAATAGATTTATCTTAATTACATATTTCCGTATTTAGGTCCGCCCCCACCTTCAGGAGTAACCCAAGTAATATTTTGGGATGGTTCTTTAATATCACATGTTTTGCAATGTATGCAATTTTGTGCATTTATTACAAATTTTTGAATAGAGTTTACATGTTGGACTTCATAAACACCAGCCGGACAATATCTTTGGGCAGGCTCGTCAAATTTCTCTAAAGTATATTTTATAGGTAAATCTGGATCTTTAAGTTTTAAATGAACTGGTTGATTATCATCATGAATTGTTCCAGTTAAATAAACTGAACTAGTTTTATCAAAAGTAATAACGTTATCAGGTTTAGGATAATCAATTTTTGGCATTTTATCTGCTGGTTTTAAAGCTTCGTGATCAGCATGTTTATGGTTTAATGTAAATGGTAGTTTTCCTCTAAATAAAATCTGATCAATCCCAGTAAACAAGATACCTAATATTAAACCCCAAGAAAAACTAGGTTTTACATTTCTTGCCTCATGTAATTCTTTATAAACCCAACTTTCTTTAAATTTTTGTTCATATATGGATAAATTTAAATTTTTTGTAAGATGCTCATAAATTGTTTCTGCAGCTATCATTCCACTTTTCATTGCGGTATGAGACCCTTTAATTTTAGGCATATTCAATGTTCCAGCATCACATCCAACTAATAAAGCACCTGGCATAAACATTTGAGGCAAACTCTGTATACCTCCCTCAATTAAAGCTCTAGCTCCATAAGAAATTCTTTTACCGCCTTGAATTATTTTTTTTATATCTGGATGGGTTTTAAATCTCTGAAATTCATCGAAAGGTGAGAGATGAGGATTTTGATAATCTAATCCAATTACATAACCAAGAAATACTTGTTTATTTTCTGCGTGGTACATAAAACTTCCTCCATAAGTATTATTATCTAATGGCCACCCAGCAGTATGCATTACTAAACCTTCTGTGTGATTTTTTTCATCTATCTCCCAAATTTCTTTAAATCCAATTCCATATTGTTGAGGATTTTTACCTTTGTCTAATTCAAACTTCTTTATTAATTCTTTTCCTAGATGACCTCTGCATCCTTCTCCAAATACAGTAACTCTTGCATGTAATTCAATACCGGGTTCATAAGTATCTTTTTTATTTCCCTCTTTATCAATACCCATATCTTGAGTAGCAATACCTTTAACTGATCCATCGTCGTTATATAAAACTTCGCTCGCCGCAAAACCTGGGAATATCTCAACTCCTAATCCTTCGGCTTGTTCTGCCAGCCATCTACATAAATTTGCTAGACTTATAATATAGTTATTATGATTTTGTTGAACCTTAGGAAGTAACCATGTTGGCCAACTTAGAGACTTTTGTTTTCCTAAAAATAAAAATTTTTCTTTTGTAACTTTTGTTTTAATTGGAGCATTTAATTCTTTCCAATTAGGTAATAATTCGTCAAGAGCACGTGTTTCAAACACGTTCCCTGACAAAATATGTGCACCTATTTCAGATGCTTTTTCTAATAGGCAGACATTAATATCTGGATTTAACTGCTTTAATTTAATTGCAGTTGAAAGTCCCGATGGTCCGCCACCTACGATGACAACATCGTATTCCATCACTTCTCTGGACATAATGATAATTTCTTACAGTATTTGCTATTTTTGTATAGTGTTTAATTTGTTCAATTCTGACAAAAACTGAGGGAGAGCTTCAAAAAGATCTGCTTCTAAACCATAATCTGCGACACTAAAAATTGGAGCTTCTCCATCTTTATTAATAGCTACAATAATTTTACTTTCTTTCATTCCTGCTAAGTGCTGTATCGCACCCGATATTCCAACTGCTATATATAAATCTGGAACTACAACTTTACCCGTTTGACCAACCTGATGGTCGTTTGTGATATAACCAGCATCAACTGCCGCTCTTGATGCTCCTATCGCTGCATTAAGTTTATCTGCAATATCACTAATTAATTTAAAATTTTCACCGTTTTGCATTCCTCTTCCACCAGAAATAACTATTCGAGCTGTACCAAGTTCTGGTCGATCTGACTTAACCTCTTCTTTTTTTAAAAATTTAGTAGATGAACTAGCCTCTGCAGGATCAGATTTTGTAATTTCAGCTGAACCACCACTTTTATCTGCAGGATCAAATGAAGTTGGTCTAATAGTAACACATTTTTTCTTGTCACTACTTTTAACTGTAGCAAAAGCATTTCCTGCATAAATTGGTCTTAAAAAAGTATCTTCAGAAATAACTTTGATAATATCGCTTACTTGCGATGTATCTAGTAAAGCCGCAATTCTTGGCATTAAATTTTTACCAAATGTATTTGCTGAGCTTACAATGTGTGAATAATTTTCTGCATGTTTGATTATTGAAGCTGTATAATTTTCAGCAATGTAATTTTCATAAATTTCATTATCAACATGAATAACTTTTTTTACATTTGGAACTTCAGATAAAGATTTTGCAACATCATCAGCTTGATGACCTAAGACTAAAACATGAAGATCTTCATTTATTTGAGAAGCTGCAGTAATAGCATTATACGTAAATGGTCTTACCTCTTTATTATTGTGTTCTGCAATTAATAATACTGACATTTAAATTACTTTAGCCTCATTTTTTAATTTTTGCACCAATTCTTCTACGCTAGCGACTTTTATTCCAGCTTTTCTTTTTGGTGGCTCTTCAACTTTAATTTGTTCGATTCTAGGATTAATATCAACTCCTAAATCTGAAGCATTTATCTGTTCAATAGGTTTTTTCTTGGCTTTCATAATGTTTGGAAGCGAAGCATATCTTGGTTCATTTAATCTTAAATCACATGTAACAATTGCTGGAACATTCACTTCAATAGTTTCCAAGCCTTCATCAATTTCACGAGTAACTTCTAATACATTGTCCTTTACCTCAATTTTAGATGCAAAAGTTGCTTGAGGCCAATTTAATAAAGCTGCAAGCATCTGACCAGTTTGATTACAATCGTCATCGATTGCTTGTTTACCCATAAAAACTAAATCAGGATTTTCTTTTTCTACAATTTTTTTTAAAATTTTTGAAACTGCTAATGGCTCAATCACATTATCAACTTTGACATGTATGCCTCTGTCAGCTCCAACCGCTAGTGCTTTTCTAACAGTTTCTTGTGCTTTTTCCTCACCAATTGTAATTGCAACTATTTCTTGAGCTTTGCCAGCTTCTTTAATTTTTACTGCTTCTTCTATTGCATTATCATCTGGTGGATTTGTTGACATTTTAACATTGTCAGTAACAACACCTGAACCATCTTCTTTAACCCGTATTTGAACGTTGTAATCAATAACTCTTTTAACTGCGACTAGTATTTTCATTAAGCTCTTAATAAATTGTTTTCTGGATCGTAAGGACTTTCATCTAAAATTGTTGCATCATATTTCTCACCTAATATTTCAATTTTAAGTTTTTGTCCAACATTTGCTAATTCAGGCTTAACCATTCCTAAGGCTAAAGATTTTCCAAGTCTAAAACCAAAATCTCCTCCTGTTGCTCTTCCTATAACACTTCCATTTTCATAAATTGGATTATTTCCCAAAACATCTGCATCTTTTGGATTATGAACCTCCAAAGTAACAAGCTTGTTATCAAAACCTTTTTCTCTCCACTTGTTCAATGCTTCAAGTCCAATAAAACTTCCTTTATTAGGGTGTATAAATCTATCAAGACCACTTTCATAAGGTGAATATTCTATTGATAATTCTGTTCCTACTAATTTATATGATTTTTCTACTCTCAAACTGTTCATTGCTCTAATACCATAAGGCTTTAGCCCAAGATCTTGTCCTGCTTCCATAAGTTTATCAAAAATATGATTTTGATATTCGATTGGGTGATGAAGTTCCCAACCTAATTCACCAACAAAGTTAACTCTCATTGCATTAACTGGTGCGTAACCAACGTCAACCATTTTTGCACTTAGCCATTTAAAATTGTCATT
The DNA here is from genome assembly GCA_902624535.1 of uncultured Pelagibacteraceae bacterium. Taxonomy (GTDB): domain Bacteria; phylum Pseudomonadota; class Alphaproteobacteria; order Pelagibacterales; family Pelagibacteraceae; genus Pelagibacter. Next base: position 15,154 of record CACNYF010000005.1, read on the forward strand.
TGAAAAATCATCTTTAGAAACTCTTTGCATTAATTCTCTTGCTTTTGGACCTGAAACAACCAAAACACCATTACTGTTTGTTAAATTTTCAAACTGCACTGAACCGTCTGAAGGCATCCATTTTAAAATCCAGTCATGATCTAGTCTTTGAAAAGCACCTGCTGAAACTAGATAAAAACTATCATGTGACTCACGCATTATAGTAAATTCAGAATGAACTCCGCCTTTAGTATTTAAAGCGTGACATAAATTAATTCTTCCAACTTTTTTTGGTAGCTTGTTTGCAACTAAATTATCTAAAAATTCTTCTGCACCAGGTCCTTTAATTCTACATTTTGCAAATGCAGTCATATCTAAAAGACCAACGTTTTCTTTTACGTTTTTGCATTCTTTTTCCATTGCATTGAACCATTTAGATCTTCTAAATGACCAATCGTCTTTTTGCTCCATTCCATCAGTTGCAAAAAAGTTAGGTCTTTCCCATCCAAATTTTTGACCAAATACTGCTCCTAAATTTTTCATTCTGTCATAACATGGTGCTGTTCTTAATGGTCTTGCTGCCGGTCTTTCTTCATCAGGAAAGTGAGTTATGAAAACATGACTGTAGGCTTCTTCATTTTTAGCTTTTAAATATGATTTAGAGCAATAATCTCCATATCTTCTTGGTTCAACACCAAGCATGTCAATTGTGGGTTCGCCATCTACTATCCATTCAGCAAGTTGCCATCCTGCTCCACCTGCCGCGGTAATACCAAAACTATGCCCTTCATTTATCCAAAAATTTTTTAATCCCCAAGCAGGCCCAACAATCGGGTTACCATCAGGTGTATAACAAATTGCACCATTATAAACTTTCTTAACTCCCACTTCTCCAAATGCAGGAACTCTATGTATTGCGCCTTCAATATGTGGAGCCAATCTATCTAAATCTTCCTGAAATAATTCATATTCAGAATCTTTTGATGGTCCATCTACATAACAAGCTGGTGCACCATCTTCATATGGTCCTAAAATTAAACCACCTGCTTCTTCTCTCATGTACCATCTACTATCACTATCTCTTAAAACTCCCATCTCTGGTAATCCGTCTTTTTTTCTTTTTTGAATTTCTGGATGAGGTTCTGTAACAATGTACTGATGCTCTACTGGAATAACTGGAATATCTAAACCAACCATCTTTCCAGTTTGTCTTGCAAAATTTCCTGAACAAGAAATAATATGCTCACATTCTATTGATCCTTTATCTGTTTCAACAACCCAACCATCTTTTGTTTGTTTCATTCCAACAACATTTGTATTTCTATAAATTTCTGCTCCTTTATTTCTTGCACCTGTTGCAAGAGCTTGCGTTAAATCAGCTGGTTGAATATATCCATCTTCAGGATGTTGTATTGCACCGACTAAATCTGATGTATTACATAATGGCCAGATTTCCTTAACTTGATCCGGAGTTAGAAATTTTACATCAACACCAATTGTTTGAGCAACACCAGCGTATTGAAAGTATTCATCCATTCTATCTTTGGTGCTTGCTAATCTAATATTAGATACAACGCTGAAACCTACATTCTTTCCTGTCTCTTCTTCTAAAGTTTTATATAAATTGACAGCATATTTATGTAGTTGTCCTACTGAATAACTCATATTAAATAATGGTAATAATCCAGCTGCATGCCAAGTTGAGCCTGATGTTAGTTCTTTTCTTTCAATCAAAACTACATCTGACCAACCTTTTTTTGCTAAATGATAAAGAGCACTAACTCCAACTACTCCACCACCAACTACAACAACTTTTGCTTTGGATTTCATTATCAGATTACTACTAAATTTTAATTACTTACGAAACAAAATTCTATTACTCATCATCTGCGTCACGCCATCCCATTCTGAACATTAAATAAGCTGCAACTACAACGGAAATTGTACCTACTACCATGCCAATATTAATCCCAACTTCACTTCCCCAAAAATACCATCCAAGTTGAGTGGATGAAATTGTTGGAAAGCATAAAATAAACATTAGAATAGCGTATCTAATATACATTGGAGGCTTTTTCATTATATTGATGATCCCATCGGTATTGGTTGTGAGACTGCTGTTGTTAGCCAGCAATCTAAAAGTTTGCCTTCTATATTGTTCTTTTCAACTTGCCATTTAAATTTAAAATATTGCTTATCCTTATCCAAGACAACAACTTCATAAGTTGCCATCGTGCTTGATTTATATATTTCTGTAACTGTATTTTCTTTGTGATCAATTAACATTGAGTATGAAGCGCCTTTTAACATTCTTTTAAATCTATCTAATGGACCTGTCATCCTTTGATTATTCGGATGCGCAAATTCCCACGTTTGTTCGATGCCTCTATCTTTATATGGACTATCATTTTTCATTAACGCATTTAATTGAATCACAACAACTTGTTTCGGATCAATATTCACACTTGGCTTTAGAACATCAGCGTATGAAGAATTAAAATAAAAGATTACTAATAATATAAAAATGATTTTAGATTTCACATTTTAAGTTTATCTTAAATTTAAAATGAAATAAAAGGTCTTTATATCACACTTAATAAATTGCCATTAGATAGTTTTGAATAATCTATCGTATTCGTTTTTAATACATTTATTAGAAATATAATAAATTTTATTTTGAGAGACTAATTTTGCTGCATTTTCATTGTGAATACCTAATTGTAACCACAATACATTTGCACCAATTTCAATCGTTTGTTTACCTATCTCCTCAGCTTCCTCACTGGGTCTAAAAACATTAACAATACCGACATGATCTTTTATATCAGTTAGTTTTTTGTAAACTGGCTCTCCATGTATAATTTTATTGTCAGTAACGGGATTAACAGGAAAAACTTTATAACCTGTGTTTCTTAAATATTTCATTATTATATTTGAAGTTTTTTTTGAGTCTGGGCTTGCTCCAACAATTGCTATCGTCCGATAACTTAAATATAGTTCTTTTATCTTTTCATCTACTAATGTTGTATCCATAATTTAAATTTTAAGATCTAATCGCGGTTTCCAAAATGGTCTGAAGAGTTCAATTTTTGGGCATCTATTCATAACTACTTTTAAACCTGCATCTTCAGCAATTTTTGCTGCATCATGATTAATTACACCAATTTGTCCCCACAATACTTTTGCTCCAATAGATATTGCCTCCTCAGCAATGCCATAAAGATCCTCAGATCTTCTAAATACTTCAACCATATCAACAGGTCTATCGATAGAAGATAAATTTGGATAAACTTTTAAATTTCTAATTTCCTTTATACCTGGTCTTGGATTAACAGGTATCATGTCATATCCAGTTTCATGCAAAACTCGTAATACACCATAGCTAAATTTAGTTTTATCTGGGCTAGCACCTACCATGGCGATTGTTTTAACTGAGCTTAAAATATTTTTTAAATATTCAGCGCTATATGGCTCATTGTGGTTCATAATTATTTTTTTTCATCCTTTTTACTTGCGATATCTGCTTTTAATTCATGAGGCTCTAGTGGATCTAGGAAAGGATTTCGATATAATTTATCATGACTTTCGACTCCTATCTCAATTGTACAATCTGTTTTTGCTTTAGCAACACATAAAATAATATATCCATCATTTATTTGTCTATTGTTTAAAGCAACTTGAGAACGTTGATCCACTTCTCCATTAATTAATTTAGCTGCACATGTAATACATCCCCCGTACTGACATCCATAAGGAAGATCAACACCTTGATCTCTTAATTCTTGTAATAAAGGCTTTTTTCCATTTACATCAAATGCACTATTGTTTCTGTTTGAAATTGTTATCTTCGTCATAGCCAGATATCGCTTGTGCAATCTCCGCCAGGATATCTGCTCTCATGACACCTACTAGGTCCATTTGGCTCTTTACCAAAATCAACAATAAAATCTTTATTAATTTTCATCCCACCGTTTTCAACATCACAATCAATCATAATCATTGCTCCACCTTGTTTTCTAATTTCAGGATAAAATTGATTATCCCAAGTAGAAAATAATGATGTTGTTACATACATCCTTTTACCATCTAAAGATAATTGATACATTTGAGGTCCACCTGCAATTTTAATACCATTCACTTCTGGAGCCTTTCCTAATAATCCACCCATCCAAACTTGACCAGTTAATTTTGGTTTATGTGGATCAGAAATATCATATTGCCTCATATCTCCATGGAGCCAATTATTTATATAGAGATATTTATCGTCCATAGAAACTAATATAGCTGACATAACTCCAGGTACAGGGATTGGCCAATCAGGATGTGGTTCATTTTCAACATCAATTATTTTTTCCCATTCCCATTTTCCCTCTTTTGATTTCCAAAAATGAATTACATTTGCACTTAGCGCTGCACCACAAAATCCATGGCTACTTTCAGGATTATGCATAAATTTTACTTCTAATGGTATTAAACCATCTTCACCTAAATACATTGTTTGAACTGGCTCTTTTTTTTTAAAATCCCAAACATGGAGTCGTCTACCATATTTCAAATGACCAACTTCCTCTAAATCAAATCCAGGCATGAAAGTGTTGGGAGCAGCCCATTCAGAACTTACCATTACATTATGTCTTGGCTGATACCAGAAGTCGTAACTAAAAGGTATATCTCCCATTGAATTTTCCCATCTACCTACAATTTCAAAATCTTTATTTAAATGTAAATATCCTCCTGGAGCTTCTCCTCTAGCGTCTCCAAGAAAAGAAATAATTATTTCAGAACCTAGGCAATGAACTGTATGTGGTCCTGATAAATTAGTTTTTTTCTTTATTTCAGATCCATCTACTACTTTATGTATTTTTGGAGCTCTAGGATCAGATGCAGTATCAACAACATAAATGTTATTGGATCTAACACCTGGTACTAACAAATATTTTCTGCTCATTTTTGCGTCACCATGACAAGACGAGCATGCATTCCATCCCATATGATGTAATTCATCACCAATACCTGGCATTTCAAGTCTATGAATTACTTTAGAATAAGTAGGACTTTCAGGATCAACATCGACAGTCGCTAAATAGTCTGGTTTTTGTATTCCTGTCCCTGTGTAGATAGCTATTGTATATAAAAGCTTTTCTTTTGGTGCTTTTATTGCCTCAGAAGGACTAGCATATCCAGGACCACAGCATCCATCCATGATTGATTTTCTCCTTTGATTACAACTTAATCTTTTTTTTAAGTGACTTCAACTTAATGGTTATTTGTTTTTCCAACTTGGTTTTCTTTTTTCGATAAATGCACTTATACCCTCTTTAGCATCATAAGATGACATATTAAGTGTCATCATCTTGCTTGTATAATCATAAGCTTTGTCAAGAGGCATTTCTAATTGTTTATAAAAACCTTTTTTTCCTATTTTGATTGTTAAATTTGATTTTGATGATATTTTTTTTGCAATATCTAAAACTTTTTTATTTAAAGATTTTGGATTGTAATGATCATTAATTAATCCAATTTCCTTTGCATATTTTGCACTAATTGGATCTCCAGTAAGCAACATTTCCATCATTCTTTTTCTGCTAATTTTTCGGCTGACAGCTACCATTGGTGTGCTGCAAAATAATCCAATTTTTACTCCAGGTGTTGCAAATGTTGCAGAGTTCGTACTATACGCAAGATCACAACTTGCTGCTAATTGACATCCAGCTGCATAAGCTGCTCCATGCACTTTTGCTATTACCGGTTTGTTTCCTTCAACAATTTGCATCATAAGTTTTGAACAAAGTTTAAAAAGTTTTAGATGATTAGATCTATTTTTTATACCTCTTACCTCTTTTAAATTATGACCTGCACTAAATCCTTTTCCAGCTCCTTCTAAAATAATGACCCTTGTTTCTTTGTCATTATCTAATTTTTTGAATGCCTTTAATAAAGATGAAAGAGTTTTGTATGATAAGGAATTATATGTTTTAGGATCATTAATTAGAACTCTCTTAACCCCTGGTGAAACTTTACTTACTTTTACAGTCACTTATTTTAATTTACCTTCTTCTCTCATCTTAGCTCTAATTTTAGTTGCTGAAATTTTTTGAATTTCTTCAGGTAAAACTATTTCTTCAATTTTATATCCAACACCTCTTCCATAACAAATATTTGTAATATTAGGTACAAGCATAATTTTGAACCTACCTTCAAACTCTGGATTAAGTTTTTCTTCAATATTTTTTTTAACTGTTTCAAAATCAAATGGATTATCATCTACTCCTTGAACATCTCTAATTTGAATACATACTTGTCCAGTTTTTTTTATGATTTCTTTAAACAAAGTATAGTGTCCATCATGAAAAGGTTGCCATCTTCCCAACATTTGTGCAGTAGGTTTTTTATTGTCCCATTGATACGTCATTTATTTAACTCCTCATATATTTTTGGTGCCCAATATTTTGCATCTTGTGTTGTTACATGAAAATCATATTTTTCTGGGTTAACAAACATTTTATTTGTATCCTCAAAACGACCTTCTTTAATTGTATCAACCCAAATAATAAAGTCAGCAGGAAATAACTTTCTTGCAGCTGGTGTAGGGCATACAAAATCAGCCACTACATAATTTCCTTCGTCTTTTAATTTTAAAGCAAAGTCTGCCATTCTTTTAGCTTGTCTTCTTCTACCTTCTTCTGAAAAATCCCAATCATTTGCGGCTTTTCTTACTTCATCAGCATTTAACCTTTTAGCTTTAATTAATGGCGCAAGTTCATCAGCCAAAGTTGTTTTGCCTGCACCAGGTAAACCCATAATTAATATAATTTTCATTATTTACTCCTATTCCTAAACAATATTACCAGCAACCCACTTATGAAAGTGATGTGTTGGATTGTCCATCTTAGGAGAAAAATTACCACCATTATAAGCTGGAGAGTTTCTACCTATTTGCATACTTTGAATTATATCTACATCTTCTTTTTGAATATCTTCCCATTGTTTGTGATTTTTTTGTCTTAGGGATTTATATTTTGTTGAAGTTGCCGCTTCATCTCCAACATAATAAATTTCCATATGCTCTATTGTAAACTCATGATTGATTGGCTCTAACCAATAAGCATAATAATGATCTTTGTGAATTCCTAACATTACATTTGGAAATAGCGCTACATACTCAGCAATATTTTCTTTATCTTTCGGCCAATTAGGAAAACATGGAAACTTTTCATTTTCTTCAAACCTTGGATTATAAACCACTGTTCCCTGTCCAGCAAAACGATTCGGAAGGCCTTGTATATGATAGTGATCTTCTAATTTTGAATAAGAATTTAATCCTGGATGAACCCATGGCAAATGATAGCTCTCACAATAATTTTCAATTGCAAATTTCCAGTTGCATTTTGCATCCAATTTAAAATAACCATAGTCATTTGCATGATGAATTAATTCTCTATCTTTTAATGGCCAAAATTTTTCCCATCTTTCACTTAAAGGATTGATGTAATCCTCAAATGATATTTCATTGCTGTTAATATTAATCATGATTAAATCTAACCAAATATATGATCTTATTTCTTTTAAATTACTTTTTGATTTATCAAATTCAGGTGTTTGATGAATATTCATGCCGCCTATATGAGGTGTAGCAACTAATTTACCTTCTAAGTCATAAGACCATGAGTGATATGAGCATCTCATAACATTTCTAATTTTGCCAGCCTCTTTAACTAATTTTACTCCTCTATGACTACAAATATTATGGAAAACTTTTATTTCTTTATTCTTTGTTCTTACAATAAGCAAAGGTATTCCAAGTAAATCAATTGGTTTCACATCACCTTCATCTGGAATTGAACTTCCTACTCCTATCACGATCCACTTATCTTCAAATAATTTTTTTCTTTCAATTAAAGTATATTCTTTGCTGATATAACACTCATTTGGTAAGCCATGAGCTTCACTAATTGGTTTCGATACAATATCTAATTTTTGTTTATCTATAATATTATAAATTTCTGACATGGCTTACTTTATCACTTGATATAAACCTAACCAAGCATTTACATCTTTACTCGCAATGTAATCTGACTTAAAAAATTTTACCTCTTTCCATTTATTTTGCTGTTTAAGTTGTTCAATCTTTTTATCAAAACCATATTCTTCATATATGCCCTCATTAATAGTAAAACAAATTAATCCATCGTTCTTTGTGATCCTGATAAATTCCTCTAGAGCTGGTGGCTTTACATGTCCAAAAGTAAATGTTCCAACACACATAACAGAATCATATTCATCATTGTTTTTATTAATTGGTTTGTTCAAATCTACTTGTTCAAGCTCTGCGTAAAGATTATTTGGCACCAATTCTAATAACTTTTTCGAAAGATCTGCCCCATGAAAATTTTTAAAACCATATTTTTTTAATTCAACTCCCACCAGTCCAGTTCCACAACCAGCATCATAAATTTTTGCATCCCTATTTTTTTGGAATTCTGAAAATACTTTTGTTGTTTCTTTTGGCCCTGTGTAATTCCAATCGACCATATCTTTATCATATTTATTACCATCTCCCCACTCATCGTAATATTTCATCACTTCATCGGTGTCTTTTAACTTATAGATGGGAATTTTGTTACCTACGTCTTTTTGCGCCATAATAAAACTTACTTTACTTTTAATAAAAAAACTCCAAAATAATTTTTTTTATCTGTAAAATATTTTATGACTTTAAAGCCAGATTTATTGACTAATTTAATAAAGTTATTTTTTGTATATTTATGAGAATTTTCAGTGTGAATGGTTTCGTCTTTGGTAAATTTAACGTTCTTTGTATTAATTTTTAATGTGAAATTTTTTTTTGAAATAAGATGCATTTCAATTCTATTTTTTTTTAAATTGTAGAATGCTTTATGTTCAAAATTTTTAGTTTGAAATTTTAAATTACAAATATTATTTACTACATTTAATATATTTTTATTAAATTTAGCTGTTACTCCGAATTTATCATTATAAGCATTTTCAAGAATTTTCTTATTTTTGATTAAATCAACCCCAATTACTAAATAAGAATTTTTACCTATAATTTTTGAAAAATTTTTTAATATTTTTTTTGCATTTTTAGGTAAATAATTTCCTATTGTTGATCCTGGAAAAAAACTAACTATTTTTTTTTTATTTTTTAAAATTTTATTTAATTTTTTTGTCTGACTAAAGTCAGCACATATTGCTGTTACTTTTAAATCTGAGAATTTTTTTGCAATAATTGAGGCATTCTGAAACAAATATTCCTTACTGATATCTATAGGAATATATTCTTTGGGTTTACTTAACGATTTTATAAATTTATTGATTTTTTTATTTGAACCACTACCAAATTCTACAATTGTTGAATTAATTGGTAAGTTCTTTCTTATCTCTTTTTGTAAGTTACCTAATATTTCTAGCTCTTTATTAGTTGGGTAATATTCTTTAAGGTTTGTAATTTTATTAAATAACTTTGAACCTTTTTCATCGTAAAAATATTTAGGTAGTAAATATTTTTGTTTTTTATTTAATAATCCTTGTAAGATTAATTTTTTATCATCTTGAATTTGATTGTTTATATTTATTAGTTTTAAATTAGTCACTAAATGTCATCAGCTAATCTGACACCACAAAACTGCCAAGTATCACTTGGGTAAAAGAAATTTCTATAAGATGCTCTGATATGATTGATAGATGTAGAATGTGAGCCGCCTTTTAAGACAAACTGATTGCACATAAACTTATTATTATATTCTCCTAAATTTCCTTCATATGGTTTGTATTTTTTATAAGGCGTATAATTACTGCTTGACCAAACCCATAAATTTCCATAAGCGCTGTTTGCTTTTTCTTCAACTTCATGAAAAATCTTATTTTCTAAAAAATTACCTCTTTTATCAGATTGTTTTAAGAAATACTCTAATTCAAATTCGGTTGGCAATCTTTTATTTTTATATCTTGCAAAAGCATCTGCTTCATAGAAACTTATATGAGAAACTGGCTTTTCATTATCAATTTTTTTTACACCGTTTAATGTAAAATAATTATTGCTATCTATCCAATACATTGGTCTTTCTAATTTATTATTATTTACAAAGTCCCATCCATCAGACAGCCAATACTCATGGTTTTTATATCCGCCATCATTAATAAATTCTTTCCACTCTCCATTTGTAACAAATGAATATATTTTAAAAGGATCTAATTGTGTTTCTGATACTGGTAATTCGTTATCATAACAAAAAATATCTTCGTTATTTCCATATTTAAATTTTTTAGTATTTCCTAATGTCAATTCATTTTTTTCTTTTGCATTTGGTTTATCATCGTTATAATTATAAGTTGGCATCAATGGATTGTTGTAAAAAATATTTTTAATATCCATTAACATTAATTCTTGATGCTGTTGTTCATGATTTGAACCTAGCTCAACTAAAAATGATATCCTATTATTTTTTGTCCTTTGTAAAAAATCAATAATATTTTCAGTTACATAATGTCTGTAATTAACGACATCTTTTAAAATGGGTCTATTTAGTGAACCTCTCTTATTTCGAGGGTTGTACTCACCTACTGAATTATAATAAGAATTAAATATATAATTATAATCCTTATTAAAAGGTTTGTAACTTTCATCCAATTCAGACAAGATGAATTTTTCGAAGAACCATGTGGTGTGACCAAGATGCCACTTAAGTGGGCTAACATTTTTGCTTGGCTGTATGACCATATCCTCAGCCTCTAAGTTCTCACAGAGGGATAGAGTTTGTTGTCTAGTTTTGGAGAATAATTCCGTAATTTGAGATAATTTATTTTCCATAACTAAATCTAATTAAATTTTAAGATCATGACAATGGGTTACAGTGTGTTCAGCTATTTAATATTTTTATAGACACGGAATGTAAAATAATTAAGAATTTAATTATGAATTTTTCTTTAGAAATAGGTCCAAAAACTGATTTAAACACGTTACCTAAGGTAAAAGATGTTTATGTTACAATGCTACCTGGAGGTGATTATAAAGAGACCGCTCAACAGTCTGGAGAGTTAGTTAAAGAGGGATTTAATCCAGTTCCTCACTTCCCAGCAAGGTCAATAAATGACGAAAATCAGCTGAAAGATTATGTTTCTAGATGTAAAGATTTGGGTGTTAAGCAGGTCTTGGTGATAGGTGGAAGTCGTGAACCTATCGGAAAATTTGATAGCTCTTATCAAATGTTAGAGACAGGATTTTTTGACGGTATCAAGATTGGAATTGCTGGACATCCCGAGGGGAGTCCTGATATATCCGACTCTGATTTAGAAAAAGCTATGATAGATAAAAAGCCTTATGCTGATTATATAGTTACACAGTGGCTAATGGACACTCAGCCTATTATAGATTTTATCTCAAAACAATCGATACCAGTTCATGTTGGAATAACTGGGCCAATGAAAATATCTAGCTTAATTAAATTTGCTAATATTGTAGGGGCAAAAAATTCCATTAACTTTCTTAAATCTAATTTTAGTAAGGCGTTAGATTTATTGAAACCTAAAGACCCTAATGATTTAATTGGGAAAGTTAAATCGCATACTGATTATTTCCACATTTATACATTCGGCGGCTTGAAGGAAACTAACAAGTGGTTGAAGGAGAATAACTATGTCTAATGAATTTGACTATAGTAAAGCAAGACATGCAACATCAGTAGATCAGTCTGATAGAAAAGTACCATACAATTTGAGACAAAGCGGACCTACTAAAGTTGAGATGCTAATATCAACAAGAGTAAGGAAATCGCCATACTGGCATTTATCTATGAAAGCTGGATGTTGGAGGGCAACAGTCTATAACAGAATTTATCATCCAAGAGGTTATGTTAAACCTGAAGATGGTGGAGCAATGGTTGAGTACGAAGCAATTAAAAACCACGTAACAATGTGGAATGTTGCAGTTGAAAGACAAATACAAGTTAAAGGACCAGATGCAGAAAAGTTTGTAGATTATGTAATTACAAGAGATGCTACTAAAATCTCTCCGATGAGAGCAAGATACGTAATTTTGTGTAACGCTTATGGAGGGGTGTTAAATGATCCTATACTTTTAAGAATTTCTAAAGATGAATTTTGGTTTAGTTTATCTGACAGTGATATTGGATTATATCTTCAAGGAGTTAACGCAGATGAAAGATTTAATGTTCAGATTAATGAAATAGATGCTTGTCCAGTTCAAATACAAGGTCCAAAATCAAAAGCATTGATGAAAGACCTTTGTGGAGATCAAGTTGATTTTGATAATATGCCTTTTTATGGTTTAGCATCTGCAAAAGTTGGTGGAAGAAGTTGTATTATTTCACAATCTGGATTTTCTGGAGAAGCTGGTTATGAAATATATTTAAGAGAAGCTACTTTGTATGCTGAAGATATGTGGAATACAGTATTAGAAGCTGGAAAAAAACACAATCTTATGGTCATTGCTCCTGCTCACCATAGAAGAATTCAAGCAGGTATTCTTTCGTGGGGACAAGATATGGATAACGAGCACAACCCATTTCAGTGTAATTTAGGTTATCAAGTTTCATTATCTGGTAAAGGAGAATGGAATAAAACAACTGATTATGTTGGCAAAAAAGCATTAGAAAAAATGAAAGCAGATATAAAAGCAGGCCATAAACCTTATAAACTTCAATTAGTGGGATTAGAGTTAGGTGGAAAACCTATTGAGGAATATGCGCCAGACTTTTGGTTAATCTCTGATGAAAATGGAGGAGAGCCAGTAGGTTTTATAACATCTCCTTGGTATCACCCTGAAAAAAAACAAAATATAGCGATGGGTTATGTGCCATTTGATGGAACACTTAATGCTAATGGTTTTCCTAAAGGTAAAGTTGGATCAAAGTTTAAAGTTCATTTACCAGAAAAATATTCTGAAAAAGCTGGTGAACCTGTAAATGCAGTTGTAGTAGACATTCCATTTACAGAGTCCTACAACGCCAATACAAGAGAGGTTGTGAGCGGATAAAGAATTTTAGGGGGGATTTATCCCCCCTATTTATGACAAAAACTTTTTTTATAGTAGTTTGCATTATAATCGCTATTGCACTAATAATATTTCCGTTAATCGTTTCTTATAAGGCACAAAAAAAAAATAAAGATAATTAATGTTTGCACAGTTTCTAGATATTGTTTTTAAATCATTAAAACTTGATAAAACTCTATATAGAACTCCAAGATATTACGGAGAGGCTGGAATTTATTTTGCAATTCTAATTATGATTTTAGATGGGGTTGCTGGCGCTATTGCAGCGAATACGATTGTAAAAACTTCTGTTGGTATATCTGGTTTAACAGCTTTATTAACTTGGTTAGTATGGGCAATTTTTATATTTGTCATTGGAGTTAAAATTTTTCCTGATAAAGATAGAAAAATTCCATTTAAAAGAGTTCTTATAGCAGTCGGGTACGCACACGCTCCAGGACTAATAAGATTTTTTGCTGTCACGCCTGAATTGGTACTTTTAATTATTTTTCTTACTCAATTTTGGATTTTTGCTTCATTGATTATAGCAACAAGACATATTTTAAATTTAAAATCTAATTTAAAGGCATTTGGTATTGTTTTTTTGTCGTTTCTAATAATCTCTTTTTTAACAATTTCTTTTGTAATGACAAAAATAAATTCATTACCAATAAGTACAAATATTTAAAGTGGAAATAAAGTTTTCGATGTTCTACAGGAATTACAAAGTTTATATCCCGTGAGTATTAAATTTTGAGTTACTGTCTCATCTTCTTTTTTACATTCATCACAAATATCATTTAATTCATTATAATCTAATTTTTCTGATTTATAGTCAAAGTTATTAGTCATTATCTGTTAATCCTGCTCCAGCTGTTTTTTGTTTTAATTCATCTGTTTCTTCCACAAATGTGTTTTCAGATAATTTTGTTAACTCTTTCCAATCTTCTTCAGAAAAATTATTCTTATTTTCTAAGAATTGAATTTTAATTAAATCAGCTTTTTCTACAACCTCACTACTTAAATAATTTGAATAAATTGATTGATTGAAATTTAATAAAAATTCTTTTTGATCTATTTTTAAAAAAATTCTCTTTCCTGTTATTTCAGAAGCTCTACTTACAAACGGCAAAAATATCAACGGGAAAGCCATTTTTTCTATTTCTATATCATTTAGTTCTTGAATAGAGATAGATTGATCAAAAAAACTTAATCCGAGTTTAATTGGGCAGTAAAAGTTTTGAGGTCTGTTGCTTTTGTTAAAAGATTGGCAATTTTCAAACTTTTCATTATTAAAAATCTTAAAATATTGATTTATGTGTTTTATTCCTGGTAATCCAAATAACTCTAGTTGTTTAATGTTCTTTCCTATTTCTTCTGCAACTCCCCAGGAGAAGCCTTTTGCTTTAGTTGAGCGTTTAATAATTGTCTCAATTTCACTATAACTTCTCATTAATTACTTTAGTTATATATCCAATATTGATTAAATGAATTAAGTTCGTTTGGTAATGGAGCTCCCTGAAACATACAAATCCTTAACCATTTATCAGATCTTGGATCAAACTTAACCGCCCCAAAAAAAGATAGTTTAAGTCTTAACATGTCAATAGGAATTAATTTTGACCCAATGGTGTTATCTTGAATTTCAGAATAAGGGTATTTTTCTGTTATAAACACTCTTCTTACAATATGTCTTAAATCATTATTCTGAACTAGAAAATTACCAACCTTTAAGCTGTTTTTTAAAGTAAAAATAGTTTCATAAAGTCTTTTAATATCTCTTGCAATTGCTGTGGGCTGCTCGAGTTCTGAACCATTATCTTCAAACCGATCTCCAATCCTTGGTTCTTCTTTATTTTTTGATATGAACCAAAATTTTTTATTATTTTCATTTTTTGAAAAATCAATTTTTAAAATATCTGAATAATTTTTCTCAATTATTTCTCTTAGGTCATTTATAGTTCTGTCTACAGGTATATTAAAACTACTATCCTCGTCTGAACTCATTTGAGAAATTAAAGGATCAGTTATTTCATTATAAGGCTCCATCATTATAGAAACCAAATACTCTACTCCTTCTTCAGATAAATTTTCCTCTGCCCAGTTATATAATTTATCAAATATATAAAAATTTGATTTATCAATATTATCTTTCAAATAATTGATTAAATTTTGTAAATCATTAATTAAATTTTCAATTTTTTTCTTTTGATATTCACTATCAGTATTCCATGATGTTACATTTTTTAAAGATTTTGTTAAACAGTTGTAAAAAATTTTAAACTCTTCTTCTGATACTTTTTCTATTTCTCTTATTTTTTTTAAAGCTGTCTCTTTAGCTAAAATCCAATTATTTAACAATGAAGGATGGTTAACAATAAATGGTGCCATTCCTAATCCAGTTGAATTTCCAATTCCTAAATTTCTGCAAATATTCAAGTCTAATTCTACAGCGTCTTTAGGATTTTTATGTTTTGCTATATGATTGACTTGATCGAAAGTGAATTGTCTTACAAGGTAAACCAACATCATTTCCAATCTAAAAGGACCATTTATTTCATCTCTATTTTTAATTCTAAACCTGTCTGCCAATCCAAATTTTCCTGAGCCATATACTGCAGTTGTTCTGTACAAATATCCAACTTTTGAAAGCTCATTAGTATTTGGCTGGATACCTTTTGATAAACACTCAACCACATAATTAAATGCTCTAACTGATCTATTGGCTCTTGAGAGAGTTAGTTCTTTATAAGAAAGTCTCCCTACTTCTTGTTTAGGGACATTTTGAGAAAGTCTATCAATATCAATTTTTGAAGGAATGCCATCATACAAAGCAAATGCAGCATCCCATTTAGTTGCTATTACTCTATCAGATCTTTCCTCATCTTTAAGCTCATTAGCAAAACAAACTAGAGAATATGTTTTTTTATCTTTCGAAAATGAATAAATAGCAACTCCATATCCCCTATCATTCAAGTCAAAAAAATCTCTTTTATAATTCCAATCTTTGAACTCATTTAAAAATGATCTTAGAAAAGATAATTTAGATTGATGAAATGAACCAAGTCTAGAAAGTTTCATTACAATTTTAGGATCTCTTAGTGGAACTTGCATTAATTAATTCCTTTATAAAAATTAAACCAGTTATTGCCAAGTATCTTATTTATCTCATCTTCTTGAAAACCTTTATTTTTTAGTTCTGCATTTATATTATCAAATCCTCTTGCATCCAAAAACCAATCTGGTTGTTTTGGAAAACCAGGTTTATCTTTACTGCCTTCACCAAAATTTTTTGATTTTGACCATGTTCCATTTCTCATCCACTCAACTACACTATCTGGTTGGTTCAAACATAAGTCTGATCCTATACCAACATTATTAATACCCATAATTTCAACTGTTCTTGCAACCATTTCACAAAAACTTTCTATTTTACAATTCGTTCCACCTTTTAAATGGTGAGCATATAATGATAAACCTAACATTCCACCACTTGCAGATAAAACTTTTAATAATTCTGTAGATTTATTTCTTTTAGCCTCAAACCAAAAAGTTGGATTTGCATGAGTAATCGCAATAGGTTTTTGACTAATTTCAATTGCATCAAGTGTACTTTTCTCTGCTGAATGAGACATATCAACAACGATACCCACTCTATTCATTTCTTTAATAGCCTCTTTTCCAAAATTAGTAACTCCGCTATCATTTTTTTCATAACAACCAGTAGCTAATAATGATTGGTTGTTATAAGTTAATTGCATAAATCGACAACCTTGTGAGTGAACTTTTTCTATAAGACCTATGTCATCTTCAATTGGAGAACAATTTTGAAATCCAAAAAAAATAGCAGTTTTGTTTTCTTCTTTTGCTTTTGTAATATCATTGTAGTTATTGCCTAGAAATATAAGATCTTTATTTTCTTCGAAATGTTTATTCCACTCTTGTATTCTTTGTTGTAATTCATCATAGTCTTCATGATAAACTAACGTTACATGAACTGCATTTAATCCAGCTTTATTATTTATTTCAAAGATTTCTCTAGACCATTTACAATATTGAAGATTATCAATTCGATAATTCATATTTGATATACACTATTATTATTATTATGATTGTCACTAACTTAAACTGTCCTTAGCTAAAAATTGCAATTTAAAGGAAAAATCTGTAAATTGATATTAGTTTCATGAAATACAAAAAAAAATCACATAAAGTATCAATTGTAATGGGCAGTCAGTCTGATTACAGAACAATGAAGAATTGTGAAAAAGTTCTTAAGATTTTAAAAGTTAATTATGAGACAAAAATCGTATCTGCACACAGAACGCCTGATAGACTTTATACTTATGCAAAGAAAGCAGAAAATAACAATATTTCTATTATTATTGCTGGTGCTGGGGGATCGGCACATTTGCCTGGTATGATTGCTGCAATAACTAGAATTCCAGTCATAGGCGTTCCTATTGAAAGTAAAAAGTTAAAAGGTTTAGATAGCCTATTATCAATTGCCCAAATGCCAAAAGGAATTCCTGTTGGTACTGTTGCTATTGGAGAAGATGGTGCAATCAATGCTGGTTTATATGCTGCTTCAATTATAGCTACGTATGATAACAATATAAAAAAAACACTATTAAATTGGCGAAAAAAACAAACATCAAAAGTAAAAAAAAAACCAAAGTAATTAATGTCTAAACCTGATCTAGGAATAATAGGAGGTGGACAATTAGGAAGTCTATTAGCATCTGCAGCAAAAAAACTAAATATTAAAACGGTTATTTTATCGGACGATAAAGATGCACCTGCAATCAATTTTGCTGATGAATTTATTTATGGAGATTACAAAGACATAAATATTATCAATAACTTTTTAGAAAAAGTTGATCTTGTTACTTATGAGTTTGAAAATATCCCATATGATATATTAAAAAAAATCAATGAAACCAAATCTGTATTACCAAGCCCCGGAATAAATAAATTAATTCAAAATAGAATGACTGAAAAGGAGTTTTTAAATAAAAACAATATTACTACAACACAATTTGTAAGTATAAACGATTTAGATGATATAAAAATAAACGATAGATTATTACCTGGTTTATTGAAAACTTGTACACTTGGTTATGATGGAAAAGGTCAATATAAAATAGATAATGCAAATGATTTAAATGAAGATTTTGATTTTTCAAAAGGCTACATCTTAGAAAAGATAGTAAATTTAAAAAAAGAAATTTCAGTAGTGGTTACAAGATTTGGTCACCAAAAATATGAAATTTACGATCCAATTGAAAATTATCATGAAGACCAGATTTTAAAACACTCTAAAATTCCCGCAGATATAAGTGATGAAATTAAAAATAAGGCATTGGACTGGGCAAAAACAGTAGCAGAAGAGCTTGATTATATTGGTACCATGTGTGTTGAATTCTTTATAGATAAAAATAATAATTTATATGCTAATGAAGTTGCACCACGAGTACATAATTCTGGACACCTAACTATAAATTCACACAACATTAGCCAATTTGAAAACCACATCAGAGCTGTATGTGGACTTGAAAAATTAGAAACAAAAAAAATTTATAATGCAAAAATGCTTAATTTAATTGGTGAGGATATATTGGAATATAAAAATAAAACATTTAAAGAAAATGAATTTTTTTATGATTATTTAAAAAAAGAAGTTAAAGCTAAAAGAAAAATGGGACATTTAACAACTATTGAGAAATAGTTTTAAGAAATTGTTTGTATCAAAGAAATATTATTGTTTGTAGGCTTATTAACCTCCTTTGAAATTTCATGAAAGTTTAATTTTGTTTTTTTACACTCTTTAAGAAAACTTGATCCTGTTAATTCAAGATTTAAATATCTATTAACATCATTTTCATTAATTATAACAGGCTGTCTATGGTGTATTTCTTTAATATTTTCATCTGCATCCTCGGTTATTAAACAAAATTGATCATTGTCATAAATAGCCGCTAAATACATAAGCTTTTTATCCTCCCTTAAAAAATAATAAGGTGTCTTATTTTCTTTTTCTCTTTTCCATTCATAAAAACCATCTGCTACAGCTACACATCTATGTAATCGAATTAATTTCTTGAAAGACACTTTTTCATCAATAGTTTCTAGTCTTGCATTTATTAAAGGTTTAAAATCTTTTTGCTTAGCCCAGCTAGGTACTACTCCCCACTTTAAATTTTCTAGAGTATTTCCATTATTATATTTTTTAATCACAGGTAATTTTTGAAAAGGGTGTGCATTATAATTTTCATTATCTTCAACTTGTATAGCTGACTTAACAAGTTTTTTTGTTTTTGTAACAGGACTGGTTATTACGTATCTTCCACACATATTTAATTTTCTTGGTTTAATCTAAATTTAGATTATATGTTTTTCAAAACTATGAAATCAATAGAAAATAATTTTGATGATCCGCAAGTAAATGAGTTGCTAACTAAGCATTTTATTGAATTGAGATCAGTTTCTCCTGAGGGGAGTTCGCATGTATTAGATATACCTGGATTAAAGGATCCAAGTATAAAATTCTGGAGTTTATGGGAAAATAATGAATTAATTGGTTGTGGAGCTCTAAAATTATTTGATGAAACACATGGAGAATTTAAATCTATAAGAGTTTCAGATAAATTTAGAAATAAAAAATATGGTGGAAAAATAATTTCACATCTTATTGAAAAATCTAAACAAATAGGAATTACTAAATTAAGTGTCGAAACTGGTGCTGGTAATTTTTTTGCACCTGCTAGAAAACTTTTTAAAAGTTTTGGCTTTAAAGAGTGTGGGCCTTTTGCGCACTATAAAGACGATCCTAATTCATGCTATTATTCAGTAGACATTTGAGGAGTTTAGTTTGGAAACCGATAAATCAAGACCATTTGTATTATATGTTGCTGAAATCATTTATCGAAAGATATATGAAATCAAGATTAAAAATCCAAATTTAACTAATATTCAAGCTTTTGAAATATTTATTGCATCAGATGATTATAATGACATTAGCTCAGGGAATTTTCATGATAAATGGTTTAAAGAACTTGAGAATAATGACTACGTAGATAAATCTACAAAAAAAAAGATTAATCAGGAAACTATAAGACTTTTACAAATACAAAAAGATACTATGATTAAACAATTAATGAAAATCCCAAAATTATATTATGCGAAAAGTCACTTTCCTTTGGAATTATCTCAAAGAGCATTTGATCATTTGTGGAGAGTTTGTGAAAGTTATGAACTTTGGTGTAAAGAAACTAAACAAAATGGATTAATATTATTAAATTTAACAGAATAATTTATGAGTAATAAAATTTTGAGATTTATAGACAGCACCTTAATAGATTTAGGAAGACAGTTTAAGTGGACCTATCTACCACCGTTGATGATTTATCTTGCCGCTGGTATTTCGGGTCTAACAGGTATCGTTGGTACTTTTTTTGTTAAAGACTATTTAAACTTATCTGCTGCTTTTCTTGCAGGACTAGGTTTTTGGGCTGGAATTCCGTGGGCGTTGAAAATGCCTTTAGGTCACTTAGTTGATCTTATCTGGAATAAAAAAAATTATATGGTTTTTGTAGGTGCATCCTTAATCTCGTTAAGTTTAATTATAATGTATGGTTTGATAATTCATACTGAATGGATGTCATCAATTCTCTCAGTTGAAACATGGTTTGTGATAAGTGTTTTACTTGCTCCGATTGGTTATGTTGTTCAAGATGTTGTGGCAGATGCAATGACAGTAGAAGCTGTTCCTTTAGTTGATGACAGTGGAAATAAATTTTCAAGAGATGAAATCAAACTTATGCATACAACAATGCAAACTTTAGGAAGATTTGCAATAATTGGTGGAACTGTTTTAGTTGCTTTAGCTAACGTTATACTCTTTAAAGGTGTAGATGAACTTGAACAAGCAGATAAAATAAGTTTATACGGTTCAATTTATATATATGCTTTAATTATACCTATTGTATCTGTGCTAGGAATATTTCTTGCCACATATTTAAAAAATCAAAAGAAAAGAAAACTTATTGAACAAGGTTTAGAAGGTGATCAAGATTATGCTCCTTCAGAAAAAACTGAAGTAAACTGGTGGATATTAGGTGGAAGCTTGGTTTTTGTTATCTTCACTTTAGGTATTGGTTCATTCAAAGTGCCTTTTGCTCAAGAAATTGTTTTTGTAGGTTCAATGGCAATTATTCTATTTTTAATGAATAAATTAGTTAAAGAACTTCCTCAAGATTTAAGACTTACTGTTGTAGGAACTGCAATAATAATTTTTATTTTTAGAGCAATGCCAGGACCTGGTCCAGGTTTATCTTGGTTTGAAATTGATGTACTTGAATTCAATGAACAATTTTTTTCAGTGTTATCACTTATTGCTTCAGTTTTAACCCTTGTAGGGATTATCTTATTAAGACCATTTATGGCAAACAACTCCATAGCTAGAATAATAGTGATTTTATCTGTTGCAGGCGCAATTTTATTTTTACCAAGTGTTGGTATGTATTATGGATTTCACAATTGGACATCATCTATTACTAATGGAGTTGTTGATGCCAAGTTTATTGCAATATTAAATACTGCACTTGAGTCACCTTTGGGACAAGTCTCAATGATACCTTTGCTTGCATGGATTGCTAAAAATGCACCTTCGCACTTAAAAGCAACTTTCTTTGCAGTATTCGCATCTTTTACAAATCTTGCTTTATCAGCAAGTGCTTTGGGGACTAAGTATTTAAATGAAATTTATGTTATTACTAGAGAGGTAAAAGATAAGGTAACAAACGCTATTCTTACCACTGCCGATTATTCAGATCTAGGTATTTTGTTGATAACAGTAACACTAATAACTTTAATAATTCCAATTGTGTTTGTGGTTATTATTCAAAAAACTAAATTTAAAACTTCAGAATAATTTTTATTCAGCTTTATAGCCAAATTCTAAACAAGCATCAGTTATTGAATGATAAAGAGATTCACCAAAACTTCTTAAAGCAAATATTCTTACTTTTTTTGGATTTGAACTAATAAAATCAATAGTTATTGTTATTGCATGAAAAGCAGAATTAGAACATTTTCCTTCATCAAGGCCATCTAAATTTAACGGACAACCTTTTTTCAATACTTCATCTACCAAAGAACCTTCTAATTCAAGTATTGTTCTTGAATGAGACAGATCGGTTAATGCAAAATCATCATGACTTAGGTTTTCTAAAATAGATTTTTCTATTTCTTTATTCGTTGAAACGACTAACCAATTATCAGGTCCCATCCATAAAATTCTTGTATTAGGATTTGAAGATACCAAAAGAGTCTGAGGTAAATTTAAATTATCTATTTTTAATTTATCAATACTAATTGAAGATTTTTTATATTTAACAATTTGATAAATCAAAATATCTTTAATTTCCCTAATATTTATTAGTTCATCTTTGCTATCGTGATTGCCAAACAATCCATGTTTATGAATATTTTCTAGTGCAGAAACATTTTTCATGATCTAACTCTTTTTCCGTCTGGGTCAACATAATGAGAAGATATAACTTCTACTTCAATTGATTTATTTTTTAATGGTGATACCGCAAAAAACTTTTTACCTATCATATTTTTTCCATCTTTCATAATTGCTAGAGAAAATGGATTATTATTTTCTACACTCCAACAAGAAGAAGAAACGTGACCAAGTTTAGGATTAGGTAATTTTGCATTCTGGTCTTGGACGATATGAGATCCTTCAGGAATACTAGACTTTCTATCAATTGGAATAAGTCCAACAATTTTTTGTCTGCTCTCAACATTAAATGCTTCTCTTACTAAAGAATTTTTGCCAATAAAATCTTTTTTCTTTGAAACTAATCCATTTAATGAAACATCTGATGGGATTGTTCGGCCATCTAATTCTGGTCCTGCAACGTGTCCCATTTCAATTCTTAATGTTGATAAAGCTTCAGTTCCGTAAGGCTGATTTCCAAATTCTTTTCCTACTTCCATCATTTTCTCCCACATGAACATGCCATTATCTGATTTGACATTTATCTCATATGCAAGCTCACCAGAAAATGAAATTCTGAAAATTCTTGATGGAACACCAAAAAATTCTGCTTCTTTATAGCCCATAAAAGGTAAAGCATCATTTGATACGTCTAGGTCTGGATATAATTTTGATAACATGTCTCTAGATTTAGGTCCAGCAATTGCAGCTCCTGCCCATTGCTCAGTTGTAGAGACAACATTTACATTTAATTCTGGCCAAACAATTTGAAGATAATACTCTAAGTGAGATAAAACATTTGCAGCTTGTGCTGTTGTAGTAGTCATATGATAATGATTTTCTGAAATTCTTGTTGTTGTTCCATCGTCCATGACAATTCCATCTTCTCTAAGCATTAATCCATATCTTGCTTTTCCAACAGGTAATTTCATCCAAGCATTTGTATAAACTCTATTTAAAAATTCTGCTGCGTCTGGACCTTTGATATCAATTTTTCCTAATGTTGTTACATCGCAGATACCAACGTTCTCTCTAACATTTTTTGCCTCTCTTTTTGAAGCTTCAAATAAAGTTTCATTTCCTTGTTTGTAATATCGAGGTCTTTTCCAGGCACCTGCATCGACAAAAACAGCATTATTTTTCTCATGCCATTCATGCATTGGAGTTTTTCTAGTCGGCATATATTCCATACCTACTTCACGACCTACTATTGTTCCGATTGTAATTGGTGTGAAAGGCGGTCTAAATGTTGTGTGTCCTACTTCAGGAACTATTTTATTTTCTATATTAGATACCAACTGAAGACCATTTAAATTACTTGTACGTCCTTGATCTGTTGCCATTCCAAGAGTTGTATATCTTTTGACATGCTCTATTGATCTGTAACCTTCTCTTAGTGCGATTTCTATATCAGAGACAGATACATCATTTTGAAAGTCAACAAATCTTTTTGGATTTTCATTTTTAGGTAACGGCATACACCAAAATTTATCATGAGTTCCATATTTTTTTTCATTCACATTTGGAATTGCGATTTCTGTTTTAGTATCTGTAATTTTTGCTGAAAGATTTGAACCATTTTCAAATCCATTTTTTAAACTTTCTTCTAAAGTAAAAGATCCATTTGCTGCACCGACTGAAGTCTCATGTTGTTTTTTCTTATCAGGAATAAATGCATCAATTTTATCTTCATACTTAAGTTTATTTCCTGATTGTGATGCTAAATGTACTGATGGTGTCCAAAATCCAGAGACACAAATACAATCACATTCTATGGTTTCTATTTTCTCAAAAGAATTTTTATCTTTATTAAGTTTACCAATTTTTGCAGATTTAACTTTTTTGTATCCATTTGCTACGATAACACCATGAGAAAATCTTATATCAATTCCTTTTGATTTAGCTTCATCGATTAATTCTGACGAATGTTCTTCTCTAGTATCTAATATAATTGGTTCAACATTATTTTTTTTGAACTCTAAAGCTGTTTCATATGCACTATCGTTATTAGTAAATACTAAAGGTTTCTTTCCAACCAATACTCCGTAGACTTTCATATATTCTTTTGCAGCTGCTGATAAAAAAATTCCTGGAGTATCATTGTTTCCAAATACAATTGGTCTTTCAATTGAACCAGTTGATAAAATTGTTTCTTTGGCTCTAATATACCAAAGTCTTTGTCTTGGAGTGAATTTTGATTTTTTCTCTAGATGATCACTAACTCTCTCAAACATAACCAGCATATTATGATCATAGTAACCAAAAACTTGAGATCTATTTTTTACAGTTACATTAGGCATGGATTTTAATTCACTAATTATTTTTTCTGCCCAATCTTTTCCTGATAAATTATCGATGCTTACATCGTCGGTTAAAAGTGTTCCTCCAAATCTTGGTTTATCCTCAGCTAAAATTACTTTTGCTCCATTTTTTGCAGCAGCATAAGCGCTTGCTAATCCAGATGGTCCAGATCCAGTAACTAATAGATCACAATACTCAAATTTATGTTCGTATCTTTCTTTATCTTTTTCTATTGAAGCAACCCCTAAACCTGCAGCTTTTCTAATGAAAGGTTCGTAAATTTTATACCAGAAGCTTTTAGGCCACATAAATGTTTTGTAATAAAACCCTGCAGGGAAAAACATTTTTAAAAAATTATTTATTGCGCCAATATCAAAATTTACTGATGGCCAACAGTTTTGGCTCGTTGCAGACAAACCTTCAACGAGTTCCATTTCTGTTGCATTAACATTTGGCTCTGAATGACCATTGAATTCTACTTGAAGCTTTGCGTTTGGCTCCTCTACTCCTGCACCAAAAAAACCTCTCGGTCTATGATATTTAAAACTTCTACCGACTAAGTGTATTCCATTTGCTATTAAAGCAGATGCAATTGTATCACCTTCATATCCAAATAATTTTTTACCATTAAAAGTAAAAGATATTTTTTTGTTTCGATTAATTAATCCCTCTTTATTTAATCTAAATGGTTGGCTCATCTTATTTCTTCTGTAACTTTTGCTGTTTGGAAAATTTCATGTGTAGCGGTGTCTCTTTGCACCTTAATCCATTGTCTACATCCAGCTATGTGTTGCCACAACTCTATATGTTTCCCTCTTGGACTTTTTCTCATATAAACAAAATTATCCCAATCTTCGCTTGATACTTCTTCATTTATATTAGGTCTTTTTACAGTTGCATCACCACCATACGAAAATTCTTTTTGTGCTCTTAAACCGCAATAAGGACATTTGATGTATAACATTTTTTAACCAATCCAGGTTTTAGTTCCTAAACCTTTTTCATCTAAAAGATGGCCTGTAGAAAATCTGTTTAATCTTAATTCTGAATTTAATTCGTGAACTTGATCTTGCGCAATTGTATGAGCAAATGTCCAACCAGAAACAGGAGTTGATTTAAAACCTCCATAACACCATCCGCAGTTTAAATACAATCCTTCAATATGAGTTTTATCAATTATTGGAGAACCATCCATGGACATATCCATGATTCCTCCCCAAGTCCTTAACATTTTTAATCTACTTAAAAATGGAAACAAAGCTAAGCCACCTGTCAATACATGTTGTATAGTTGGCAAGTTACCTCTTTGAGCATAACTATTATATCCATCAAGATCACCGCCCATTACCATCTCACCTTTATCTGATTGACTTATATAAAAGTGGCCTGCACCAAAAGTTACCACTCCGTCTAATAGTGGTTTTACAGGTTCTGAAACACAAGCTTGCAGTACATGAGTTTCTATTGGCAATGTCATATTTAATTTTTCAGCCAATATATTTGTGCTACCAGCAACACATAATCCAACTTTTTTTGCTTTAATATCTCCTCTTGAAGTTCTAATTCCTTTTATCTTTCCATTAACAACATCAAAGCCAGTGACCTCACAATGCTGAATTATATCTACTCCCATATCATCTGCTTGACGTGCATAACCCCAAGCAACAGCATCATGTCTTGCGGTACCAGCGCTTGGTTGCATTAAGCCTCCAAAGATTGGGAAACGTACTTGATCGCTAAAGTCAGCCATTGGAATTAATTTTTTAACTTCGTCTCTATCCAATAACTTTGCATCTATTCCATTTAATCTCATAGAGTTTCCTCTACGAGCATATGCGTTCATTTGAGCATCTGAGTGGGCTAAGTTTATTATTCCCCTTGGAGAAAACATCACATTAAAGTTCAGTTCTTGACTTAAGTTTCTCCATAAATCCATTCCAAATTCATTAAATCTTGCATTAGCATCGTACATAAAATTTGATCTTATGATCGTTGTATTCCGACCAACATTTCCACCACCAATCCAACCTTTCTCAATGATAGCTACATTTCTAATATTATGTTCTTTTGCTAAATAATATGCAGTAGCAAGACCGTGTCCTCCACCTCCAATGATGACTACATCATATTCACTTTTTGGAGTTGGATCTTTCCAAGCAACTTCCCAATTTTGGTGATTGGAGAAAGCATTTTTGATTAGACTAAATACTGAATATTTCTGCATCCGTAAGTTTTATAAAATTAAATATAAGTTTTTGCTAATTTTTTTTATATATATTTTTTAGATGTTTAAATACGTGACAAAAAAGGATAGTAATTCTGCTCATTAATAAGTAATTAGATTTATGTCAAAATCAGATATCCAAATTGCACGAGAAGCAAAAATGAAACCCATAAATGAGATTTTGGGTAAAATAAATGTTCCAGACGAACCAAGTGCTTTTAGCCCTATGGGACGTCATATTGCTAAAATAAATTTAGAATATTTAGATAGTTTGAAAGATAAACAAAATGGAAAATTAATTTTAGTTACTGCTATTACACCAACTCCTGCTGGTGAGGGAAAGACAACTACGTCAGTTGGTTTAAATGATGGATTAAATAAAATCGGTAAAAATTCTATAGTGTGTTTACGTGAACCTAGTTTAGGTCCTTCATTTGGAATGAAAGGCGGAGCAGCAGGCGGTGGATATGCTCAAGTTGTTCCAATGGAACAAATCAATTTACATTTTACAGGAGATTTCCATGCAATTACATCTGCTCACAATTTATTGTCAGCGTTAATTGATAATCATATTTATTGGGGAAATAAATTAAACATAGATGTAAGAAGAGTAGTTTGGAGAAGAGTTATGGATATGAATGATAGATCTTTAAGATCTATCAATATTAATTTAGGTGGAGTAGCTAATGGTTTTCCAAGAGAAGATGGTTTTGATATTACAGTAGCATCTGAGATAATGGCTATCTTTTGTTTAGCAAATGATCTTGAAGATTTGGAAAAGAGAATCGGCAATATTACAGTTGCTTATACTAGAGATAGAAAGCCTATTTTTGCAAAAGATTTAAATGCTCACGGACCAATGACTGTTTTGTTAAAAGAAGCAATCAGGCCTAACGTAACTCAAACGTTAGAAAATAATCCAGCAATTATTCATGGTGGTCCTTTTGCAAACATTGCGCACGGTTGTAACTCTGTAATAGCAACTAAAGCAGGTTTAAAACTAGCTGATTATGTTGTGACTGAAGCTGGATTTGGAGCCGACCTAGGAGCAGAAAAATTTCTGGATATTAAATGTAGAAAATCAAATTTAAAACCTGAGTGTGTAGTTATTGTTGCAACAATTAGAGCATTAAAAATGCATGGTGGTGTAGCTAAAGATGATTTAAAAAATGAAAATGTAGAGGCGTTAAAAAAAGGTTTAGTTAATTTAGAAAGACACGTTGAAAACGTAAAAAAATTTGGTTTACCAGTAGCAGTTGCCGTTAATCATTTTGTTGCTGATACTGACAATGAAGTAAAAGAGTTAATAAATGCTTGTGATAATATGGGAGTTAAAGCTACTTTATGCACTCATTGGTCAAATGGTGGTGAAGGAACTAAAGAACTTGCCACACATGTTGTAGATTTAATTGATAAAAAACAATCAAATTTTAAATTTTTATATGATGAGAAAACATCTTTGTTAAAGAAAGTTGAAACTGTTGCAAAAGAAATTTATCGAGCAAATGAAGTTGTGGCTGATAGTAAAATTAAAGATCAATTAAAATCTTTTGAAGAAGCTGGTTATGGAAATTTACCAATATGTGTAGCCAAAACACAATATAGTTTTTCTACTGATCCAAACGCAAAAGGCGCTCCAACAGGCCATTCATTGCCAATTAGAGAAGTAAGATTATCTTCGGGTGCAGAATTTATTGTTGTTATATGTGGAGCCATCATGACAATGCCTGGACTACCGAGAGTTCCTGCTGCAGACTCTATTAAACTTAATGATAAAGGTGAAATAGAGGGCCTGTTCTAATTTAAATTATTTAGCCAATTCTCTAATTCTCTCATCCTTGCATCTTTATTAGAAGTTTTATTTTCATCTTCTATAATTTTTACATGAGAGTCTATTTCCATTTGGTCAATAAATGCATTTTTTTCTAACAGTCGATCTCTCCTAAAATGAATTAAGCTTATCATTTTTTCATAAGTTATCTCAGGGTGATATTGAATTCCCCATATATTAGTTGGGCCAACATTAAAATTTATACCCATGACTTTATTTATTGGATTTGATGATAGTAACGTAGATCCCTCAGGTAATTTTACAACTTCATCAAAATTAAATGCGGGAGTGTTAAATTTTTTATTTTTATTTTTATAAAGTGGGTGTTTTAAGCCATTTTCATTTATTTCTATATCATGAGCTATTCCCCTATGAGCGCCATAAGGACATTTTTTTACTTCACCACCAGCAACAGTTACAGCAACTTGCATTCCCCAACATATAGCAAATATATTTTTTATCTGCTTTTGACACTCTCTCATGAAAGTTATTTGTCTTCTTATTTCTGGCGTATCATTGTAAATATTTAAACTGCTACCACCCCAAATCATTCCATCATATTTAGTTAAGTCATTAGCTACTTCGCTAATATTTTTATCTGATGATGGATTAACAACATCAATATCTAATTTTTTTGTAAAATAACTTATGCTATCTTTTAAACTTTCGGTGTGAGTTTTAATACCACCATTTGTAAAACTTTGATTTTCCTCTTTTAAGTTTCCTTCAACTATAAGAATTTTTTTCATCAAAACAATTTACCCGATATGCTGTGCTTATAAAGTATTTTCATATCTTCTATGGACATTTTTTTTGGATTAGTAGGAGTAGATGGATCATCTAATGCCATCTTCGATAATAAATCTAAATTCATTTTATTTGTATCGACAACATCTGATAATTTATGAGGAATATTAAGTTCTTTTCTTAGTTCCAAAATCCAATCTAAAAAGCTTTCAAAACTTTTATTTAATTCAAGATAATCACAAATTTTTATTATTCTTCTTTCAATAAGCTCTTTATTAAAAGTTAATACATAAGGCATAAATATTGCGTTTGTTAAGCCGTGATGAACATTAAATTGTGCATTAATTGGGTGACTTAAAGAATGTATTGTTCCTAAACCTTTTTGAAACGCGGTCGATCCCATACTAGCTGCAGCAAGCATTTCAGATCTGGCGTTTAAGTCTTTGCCATTATGAAATGCTTTTATTAAAGAATTCTTTATTAATTTAATGCCTTCAATTGCAATACCATCTGCCATTGGATGAAACCCAGGAGCACAAAAAGCCTCGATGTTGTGGGAAAGTGCATCCATTCCCGTGGCTGCAGTTAATCTTGGTGAAAGATCTAATGTTAAATTTGGATCTAAGATAACTATAGAAGGTAAAATTTTTGGATGGAAAATAATTTTTTTTATTCCTATTTTTTTATTAATTATAGCTGATGCCCTTCCAGTTTCTGATCCTGTTCCTGCTGTTGTTGGTATTGCAATAATAGGTGCAATATTTGTTTCATTTGCTCTTTTCCAATAATCTCCTCTGTCTTCAAAGTCCCATATTGGTCTAGACTGTCCTGACATAAAAGCAATGGCTTTACCTACATCAAGACCACTACCACCACCAAACGCAATAACACCATCGCAGCCTAACTTTTTAAATTGATCTACCCCTTCTTCCACATTCTCACCCACGGGATTTCCTGCGAAATTTGAATAAACCTGAGTTTGATTAAATCTTATTTTTAAATCTAAAATTATATCTTGAACCATTTTTAGATTTATTAAATCCTTGTCTGTAACAAATAAAGGTTTGTCAATTTTAAGATTTTTACATGCCTGGCTTAGATCTTGAATTCTTTTTTCTCCAAGCCAAATTGTAGTAGGGTAATTCCAATTAATTTTCATTTTTTTGCATTACTAGATCTAAGTATAAAGCAGCACTCCAAGAAAAATTATTTGCCCCCATAACTGATCCATCATTACAACTATAGTATTCGTGAAAACCTTTATTATCAATTAAAGATATTGTTTCATTCTTGATAGTAATCGAATAATCTTTATCTTTGTTTTTAATCCCTTGATAAATTATCCAATTACAATTTATCCAAATTGGACCTCGCCAATATCTTTTCTCTTCAAAAGTTTGATGATCAGGTTTTATTGTAGAAAAAATATATTTTTCATTTAAATTATGATTTTTTAAATTATTTATTATTTTTTTATTTAATTTATCGTTTTTTAAATCGGCAATTAAAGCAAAGTAGTTAGTAATCGAGGGTATTGAAATATCTTTATTAGTATTTAAATCTTTAGATACAAATTCATCTCTATCATAATTATATAATT
>CACNYF010000006.1 GCA_902624535.1 uncultured Pelagibacteraceae bacterium
ATTGAGAATAATTTGGAAAAATCTGGCATTGTAGACAAAAAATATTACAATAAAATTATCAGCAAAATATATGGAAATTATGGAAGAATACTTGCTGAATATCCTTTTCTTAAAGCATTTAGAAATAGCAAATTAAATAAATTTATTGAAATAGACGGGCTTGAAAACCTAAACAAAATTAAGAGAGAAAAAAGACGAGCTGTATTTATATCTGGTCATTTCAATAATTTTGAATTAATGGCGCTCCAAATTGAAAAAGCTGGAATAAATTTGTGCGCTATTTATAGACCGCTAAATAACGTATTCCTTAACAAAACTATGGAAGAAATTAGAGAAAATTTTATATGCAAAAATCAAATTAAAAAAGGAAGATCAGGCACAAGACAGATTATTGAAAATATAAAGAAAGGTAACTCAGTGGCTCTAATGATAGACCAAAGAGTAAGAGAAGGTATAAAAATTAATTTTTTTGGTAAACCAGCTAGTACTACGACCATACCCGCACAATTAATTAAAAAATATAAATGTGATCTAGTGCCTATTTATATAGAGAGAAGAAAAAATAATTATTTTAAAATGTTCGTTTCAGAACCGATTATAATAGGGAACAATAAATCAATCAAAGAAATCACTGAACATCTAAATAAGATACTTGAAAAAATGATTTTAAAAAATGTAGACCAGTGGATCTGGACTCATGATAGGTGGAAAACATAATCAGTTTTTATTTAATAAATCTCTTTTCATTGAGGCTTCAACATACGAAAAGTAGGCTTCCTGTTCTTCAACGTTCCAATAAGTTAAGTTTTCAAGTGGTATTTTTTTTTGTGAGATAGCACAAATCACATGATCACCATCTTCAATGATCTCAAAATTATTTGCTAAGTATTTTAATTTAGCTAACTTATTTAACATATTTAAGATATATATTTACTAAATGAAAATTGCAATTATTGGAAGTGGAGGACGAGAACATGCTTTAGTTCATCACTTAAGTAATTCAGAAAAAATAACAAAAATATATTCAATACCAGGTAATGCTGGTACCGAAGAAATATCTGTAAATATTGATTTAAATTTGGAAAATTTTAAAGATTTGTATAATTTTATTAAGAAAGAACAAATCGAATTAGTGATTGTTGGTCCAGAAAAACCATTAGTCGAAGGATTAGTAGATTTCCTAGAGTCAAAAAATATTAAAGTTTTTGGTCCTAGAAAAAAAGTAGCTCAATTAGAAGGCTCAAAAATATTTACAAAACAAATTTGTGAGAAATTTAACATACCAACTGCTAAATTTAAAATTTGTAAATCCAAAGAAGACTCATTTATATTTTTATCGTCATCTAATTTTCCTCTTGTTGTAAAAGCAGATGTTCTTGCTGCAGGTAAAGGTGTTTATATTTGTCAAAATATTGATGAGGCTAAAACTGCTGTTAATGAAATATTTGACGGTAAATTTGGGAAAGCAGATCAAGTATTAATCGAAGAATTCCTAGAAGGTGATGAGATGAGTTTTTTTATTATTTCAGATGGAATTAGTTATAAAACTTTTAATACAGCTCAAGACCATAAAAGAGTTGGTGAGGGTGATACTGGAAAAAATACAGGAGGAATGGGAGCTTATTCGCCTTCAGGCTTAATTAATGATGATTTAGAGAATAAAATTTTAAACAAAATAATTGAGCCAACGTTAAAAGCTATAAGTGAAATGAATGAGAAGTACGTCGGTTTTTTATATGCCGGCTTAATGATAAAAAGTAATGAACCATACCTAATTGAATATAATGTCAGGATGGGTGATCCTGAATGCCAAACTATATTACCATTGGTTGACAGTGATTTATTGGAAATAATAAATTCTTGTTGTAATTCAAAATTAAAGACCCACGAAATAAAATGGAAAAATAAAAAAAGTATGTGTATTGCTTTATGCTCAAAAGGATATCCTGAAAAATATAATAAGAATGTTGAAATTAAAAATTTAAAAGAATTCAAATCAACTAAAGATAATTTTATTTTTCATGCTGGAACAAAAAGTTCTGGAAACAAAATTGTAGCAGTTGGAGGTAGGGTAATAAATTTTGTGAATATCTCAGATAGTTATTTATCAAGTAGAAAAGAAATCATCAATCAGATTAATAAATTGAATTGGGAAGATGGTTTTTACAGATCAGATATAGGTCATAAAGTCATAGAAAAATGAGAGTAATTGGTGGAAAACTAAAAGGGAAATTAATTCATAATCCTACAGATAAAACAACAAGACCTTTAAAGGATATGGTTAGAGAGTCGATAT
This sequence comes from uncultured Pelagibacteraceae bacterium, assembly GCA_902624535.1. Taxonomy (GTDB): domain Bacteria; phylum Pseudomonadota; class Alphaproteobacteria; order Pelagibacterales; family Pelagibacteraceae; genus Pelagibacter. The sequence continues at coordinate 2,297 of CACNYF010000006.1, forward strand.
TTAATATTTTAGAGCATTCTAAGAATGAAAAAATTAAATTCAACAATGACGTGGTTTTGGATTTATTTTCCGGTTCTGGTTCGTTTGGCATTGAATGTTTGTCTAGAGGAGTAAAAAAAGTTTTTTTTTTTGAAAATTACAAACCCTCTTTGAAAATTTTAGAGAAAAACATTAAGGAGTTAGAAATTGATAAAGATTCAGTCATCAAGAAAATAAACGCATATGAAATTTCTAAAGAAAATATAGATAATGAAAAAATTAATTTAATTTATTTGGATCCACCATTTAAAGATAAAAATATAAATAAATTATTAAGGAAAATTTTAGACTTAAAAATTGCTCACAAAAGTACATTAATAGTAATACATAGAAATAGGAAATTTAAAGAAAATTTTATAGAAGATTTTAAAGTTCTGAGAGAAAAAAAATATGGTTTATCAAAAATAATATTTGGTAAATTGCTATTTTAGGATTTTTTTTGTTTCTATTTTAATCAATTCAACAGAAGGTTGGTTGATTGGATTTACATTTAATAAGGAGCTTAGCATTAGTGTTTCTAAAATAAAAAATGTAAATAGTTCACCTAAAGTTTCCTCACTTTTATTTTTAATTTCAAAACTTCTAAATGATAATTTTTTCTTATTAAATACATTTTGCGTAGCTTTTTTTTGAGCATACATTACTTGATCCAAACTTTTCTTTTTTAAATGTTCTAATCCATCAATTATAAAAGCATTATTAAATTTAAATTGGTTTCTATCTCTAGAGAAAAAAAAACTAAAAAAATTATTTTTTGGGCCATCTAAATATAGTTGTAAAAGACTATGATTGTCCTTTGGCATTGTAGAGATTATAGGAAAGAAACCCTTACCCTTTTTTCCTAAACTTTCAGCAGATAATTGCTGGTACCATTGCAAAAAGTTACTTAATTTTTCATCATAATTTAAAATTACACAATTTTTTTTTCCTTTAATAATATTTGAGTAAATTGAAGAGACATTTTCAATTAAAAAATTAATAAATTTTTTATTTTTTATTAGATAATTTAATTTTTTAAATTTTTTTTCATTTAAACCCATCAATTCTGCTGGTACCATTCCAACTTCAGATAATACTGAATATCTTCCTCCTATGTAATTTTTATGGTCAATTACATCAGATCTCAGTTTATTCGCCATAGCTCTAAGAATATTATTTTTTTTTTCAGTAATTATTAAATTTTTATTTCTTTTCTGTTTTGATAAGATCAGGTTTAAATTTGATAATGTTTCTAGGGTGTTACCTGATTTTGATATAATTATATTTAAACGTTTTTTGTTTGATTTTGTTATTCTTATGTTCTGTAGGTTATTATAAAAGAAAAATTTTTTTTTGATTTTATGACTAAGAAAATCATAAATGGCTTGTGCGCCTAATATAGATCCTCCCATTCCTATTAAATTATACTCATCGTATTTTTTGAAATTTAGTAAATTTTTTTTCTGAAATGAATAATTATAATTATTTGTTAGAGATTTTAATAAAGGATATTTTTCAATTAAATTTTTAAACTTTATGAAATTATTAAGTTTTTTTTTATTTAATTGTTTATTTTTATTATTGAAATTTTTGTAAATAATATGTTTTGTCTCCATTAATTACTGGATTTTCTTTTTCATATTATTTAATAAATCTGACCCACTACTAGAGTCCTCAGAATTATTATTGTCTTTTATTTTGAGTAAATCTTTTACTTCTTTGTCATTTGATTGACTGCTTACTTCCAAATCATCTCCTGGCATAGGAAGTTTATTCATGTCAGGTGGCATTTGGAGAGGATTTTTTTTTTTTACAAGAAATTCATCACTTTGTTCAGATCTTTTTTTACCTTCTAAAGCATCTCTAACTCCACCACAAAAAGTTAATAATGGCACTAAAGCGATTAATAAGATTAAATTTAGTTTAATTTTTTTCATCTTTTTTTTTATAGAATATAAATTCAGATAAAATAAGGCATATAATACCAATTGTTATAAATATGTCAGCTACATTAAAGATAAACCAATGATATCCTGCATAATTTAAATCTATAAAGTCTGGAACAGCTCTGTAATAAACTCGGTCAAATAAGTTTCCTAAAGAGCCTCCTAATATTATCATTAAAAAAAATGATTTAATTTTTGACTCAATGAAAGCGAAATATAATATTACTAAGTTTATAATGACTATAATTGCAGTAAAGATATTATAGAAAAGTTTATCTTCTGATGAAAATAAACCAAATCCTATCCCTGTATTCCAAACTAAATAGATATTTAAAAATTGATTTATATAAAAATCAACTTGTCCTTCATTATTTAAAATATTTAGAATATAAATTTTTGATAGTCTATCTAAAGCAAAGCAAATAACTATAAATATAAAACCAATAAGAAGTTTATTTATTTTTTCATTGCCCATTTAAATTAAGATGTCCATGCCTTTCACAACTTGACTCAAAAATTTTCCAACAAACTGGGCATTTTGTGCCCCGAGCTTTTTTTGCGACTACATCAATACTATTTTTTAAATTTTCTTCTTTAATCACAGAAGCAGATGAGGTTATGCAAATTTCAGCAAAATTGATATTTTTTGCTTTATCATAAAATTCTTTATTTAACTTTATTTCAATCATTGCCTCTAAACTTGAACCAATTGATTTTTCAGCTCTCATGTTCTCAATAGAAATGTTTGCCTCATCTCTAATTTTTTTTACATATTCCCAATCTGAGCTTATTTCTTTATTTTTCCAAGAATTTGGAACGGAAACAAAATTTTGCAAATGTATACTTTGTCTATCATCTTCTTTTTTAACCAATTGATAAATTTCTTCAGTTGTAAATGATAATATTGGGGCAAACCATTTTAGGAGACATTGTAAAATAATATTTAAAAGAGTTATGCAGTTCTTTCTTTTTTCGGAATTCAAAGCCTCACAATATAAAGTGTCTTTCCTGATATCAAAATAAAAGGCTGAAAGCTCAACTGTACAAAAATTTAGTAATTCTTTATATAAGTTGTGAAAGTTATAAACTTTAAAATTCTTTTTAAAATTCTCATTTATTATATAAATTCTGTGAAGCATAAATTTTTCAAGTGTATCAAAGTTTTCAAACTTAACTTTTTCGAAATCGAGATTTTCATATTGATCTTGAATATTTCCTAAAAGATATCTGAACGTGTTTCTAATTTTTCTATAAGACTCTGCGTGTTGATCTAAAATTGAATAATCTATTCTAAGATCCTCAGCATAATTTGAAGATGCAACCCAAATTCTTAATATATCGGCTCCGTAATTTTTAAGTATATCTTGTGGAGCAATTACGTTACCTGTTGATTTTGACATTTTTAGACCTTTTCCATCTACGACAAAACCATGAGAAAGAATGCTTTCAAATGGAGCAACACCTCTTGTTCCACATGACTCTAGTAATGAAGAATGAAACCATCCTCTATGTTGATCTGAACCCTCTAAATACATCGATGCAGGCCATTTAAGGTCATCTCTTTTTTCTAAGACAAAAGAATGAGTGGATCCACTATCAAACCAAACCTCAACTATATCTGATAATTTTTCATAATCTTCTGCTTTATACTTATCTCCAAGAAAGATCTGATAATCTTCATTAAACCAACAATCGGAACCTTCTTTTTCGTAAATTTTTGCAATATTTTCAAAGACTTCATCATCAACTAAAACATTACCTGTTTTTTTTGAGATAAAAATCGGTAGCGGCACACCCCAAACTCTCTGTCTTGATACACACCAATCAGGCCTAGTTTCAATCATTGATTTTATTCTTTCTTTTCCTTTTGAAGGATAAAAATCTGTATTATCGATGGCTTTTAATGCTTTATCTCTTAATCCATGGCTTTCCATAGAAATAAACCATTGTGGAGTTGCTCTATGAACTAGTGGAGCTTTTGATCTCCAAGAATGGGGATAGGAGTGAGTAAGTTTTCCGTTCGTTACTAAATTTTTTTGCTCATTTAATTTTTCAATAATTAAGTTATTGGCCTTAAAAATATGTAAACCTTCAAAATGTTTAATTTCATTTGTATATTTTCCATCACCATCAACTGTTTCAATTGCTTTAATATTATTATTTAAACAAAGATTGAAATCATCTGGTCCATGACTAGGGGCGCAGTGCACGATACCCGTGCCTTGTTCAGTAGTAACAAAATTAGCTTCTAGCATTGGTATATCATAATCATATCCCATTTTAAAAAATGGATGGCTACAAATTGTGCCTTTTAAATCTTTTCCTAAAAATTCGTTTAAAACTTTTATATTTTCAATAGAAGTATCTTTTTTAAAAGGTTCTAGTAGGTCCTTTGCAATTACTATTTTTCTATCAATAAAATTTTTGTTATCGTTTATTTCAAGTAAAACATACTTTAGGCCAGCATTGTAAGCTAAAGCTTTATTTGCAGGAATAGTCCATGGAGTTGTCGTCCAAATTATTACATCAGCTCCATCAATTATATCTAAATTTGAAACTTTCACTTTGAATGCTGCATAAATCGTATCTGAAACATGATCCATGTATTCAACCTCTGCATCCGCTAAAGCTGTTTTTTCAACAGTTGACCAAAGAACTGGCTTGTAACCTCTATAAAGGCTTCCTTCTTTAAGAAATTTTCCAAGCTCTCTAACTATTTGAGCTTCAGCATCAAATGACATTGTTGAATAGTAATTTTCCCAATCACCGATTACCCCAAGTCTTGTAAATTCTCCCTTATGGACGTCTATCCATTTATTTGCAAATTCTCTACATTCTTTTCTGAATTCAATAATTGGAACATCATTTTTATTTTTTTTATTCTTTTTGTACTGCTCTTCAATTTTCCACTCAATGGGCAAACCATGGCAATCCCATCCGGGAACATAAACTGAATCTTTACCATCCATTTGATGAAATTTTGTAATTATGTCTTTTAAGATTTTATTCAAAGCGGTACCCATATGAATATTTCCATTTGCATATGGAGGCCCATCATGAAGTACAAATTTTTCTTGCCCTTTACTTTTTTGTCTTAACAAATTGTAAAGGTCAATTTTCTTCCAAAATTCAATGTAATTTGGCTCCTTATTTGGCAAGTTTGCCTTCATTGAGAATTTTGTTTTAGGTAAATTTATATGTTCCTTGCTCATGAAATTTTATCTTTTAGCAACTTTGATATCTTTATTTATTTGTTTTTTCAAAGCATCAATATTTTTAAATTTTGTTTCTCCTCTAATAAATTTTGTAAAATTAATAGTTAGATTTTTATTATAAAGATTTCCAGAAAATTTAAATAAATTTACCTCTAATAGTAATTTTTTTTGATTAAAAGTAGGTCTATACCCAATATTTGCTATTCCTTTGATCTTTTTTCTATTTTTTTCGATATAAACATCAACTGCATAAACTCCTACTTTTGGTATTACATAATTTTTTATATTTATGTTGCATGTAGGGAAGCCGATTTTTCTACCCATCATTCTACCTTTTTCAACAACACCTTCTATTGACCAATTTCTAGATAAAAGTTGATTTGCAATTTTTAAATTACCATTTTCAATTAATTTTCTTATTAATGTTGAGGAAATAATTTTATTTTTTTTATATAACGGTTTTGGGTTAATTAATTTGTAATTATATTTTTTTTGAAATCTTTTTAATAGATTTACGTCTCCCTCTCTTTTATTACCAAATCTAAAATTATTACTAACGAAGATATAATCTGCATTTAACTTTTTGCATAAAATATTTTTAATAAAGTTATGACAAGATATTTTAGAGAATTTTTTATCAAATTTTTTATTTATTAAAAAATCTACATTATAATCACTAAAATATTTACTTTTTTGATTAAGATTTGAAAGTCGATAATTCGTGATACCTTTATTAAAATACATTTTTGGTATTGGATCAAAAGTCACTACTCCAATTTTTGAATTATATTTTTTTTTATATTTTTTTGCTTCTTTGAATAATCTCTGATGACCCAGATGTAATCCATCAAAATTGCCAATTAATATCATTGCATTTCGATGTTTTCTTAAAATTTTGAAATTTTTGTAGATTTTAATTTTGTTCACCATTTTAATTTTGTTTGAGTGTAATTCACGCTTACTCCATATTTTTCTTCTAATTTATCAATATTAAAACTACTTAATTCTTTTTTATGTATACCACTCGTTATTAGTAGATTGTCAAAATTTTGAATATTAGCTCCTTTTATATCTGTATTCATATTATCTCCGATACATAAAACATTTTTACCATTTATGTTAGCAGATAAATTATAAACCGGAGGATAAGGTTTTCCAAAGTAAATTACTTTTCCACCAATTTCTTCAAATATTTTTGCAACTGATCCAGCACAAAACTCCCTAACATCTCCTCTATCAACAATTAAATCTGGATTGGTACACACAAATTTTTTATTTGAAAATTTCTTAAGTAAATCTTTATAATATTCAAGTTTTGTCTCATGATCTTCAAATAACCCTGTACAAATAAAATAATCAGCTTGATTGATATTGCTAACTTTATTTTGTTCAAATCTTTTAAATAAGTCAAAATCTCTTGGTGGTCCAATGTGATAAAATTTTGAATTTTGAAAATTTTGCATTAAATATCTTAATGAAGCTTCTCCTGAGGTGTATACATCTTCATAAAATTTTTTGAGCCCCATTTTTTTCAAAAAATCAATAACTGTAGAATTTGGTCTTGGAGCATTGGTAAGCAATACAAACTCTTTATTATTTTTTTTTAAATTTTCTAATACTTCAATAGAATCTTCAAAAATTTGTAATCCGTTATGGATCACTCCCCATATGTCGATAAAAAATAATTCGTAACTGTTTATTTTAGATCTTAATCCATCTTTGTCTAAGTTTTGGGGCATACTTGAGGTATAGCTTAAAAATATGCTTTATTCTTGGGTTTTTTAGACCATAATTTTTATTCAAGATCTTGAAAATTATTAAATATGTCTCTATATGACTGCTAATTTAAAGGAGAATTCGTATGAAGTTTAAACCGTTACATGACCGTGTTTTAATAGAAGTTTTAGATAGCAGCGAAAAAACTGCTGGTGGCATAATTATTCCAGATACAGCTCAAGAAAAACCTCAAGAAGGTAAAGTTGTTGCTGTTGGCGGAGGCGCAAAAACTGAAGATGGAAAACTAATACCTATGGACGTTAAAGTAGGTGATAAAGTTTTATTTGGTAAGTGGTCAGGAACAGAAGTTAAAATTGATGGTAAAGAGTACAGCATAATGAAAGAGTCAGACATTATGGGTATTGCAACAGGTAAATAAATAATAAGGAGAGTTTAGAATGGCTAAAATAGTAAAATTTGATTCAGATGCTAGAGCATCAATGTTAAAGGGAGTTGATATACTTGCCAACACCGTAAAAGTTACTCTTGGACCAAAAGGAAGAAATGTTGTTATCGACAAATCTTATGGTGCACCAAGAACAACTAAAGATGGTGTTTCAGTTGCAAAAGAAATTGATCTTGATGATAAATTTGAGAACATGGGTGCACAAATGGTTAAAGAAGTTGCTAGTAAAACTAACGATGAAGCTGGTGATGGGACAACAACCGCAACAATTTTAGCTCAAGCAATTGTTAAAGAAGGTTGTAAGTATGTGACAGCAGGGATGAACCCAATGGATGTTAAAAGAGGGATTGATGCTGCTGTAGATCATGTAAAAAATAAATTAATCTCATCAGCTAAAAAAGTAAAAGATAGTGATGAGATAGCACAAGTTGGAACTATTTCAGCAAACGGTGATAAAGAAATCGGGGCAATGATTTCAAAAGCTATGCAGAAGGTTGGTAATGAAGGAGTAATAACTGTTGAAGAAGCAAAAGGAATTGAAACAGAACTTGATGTAGTTGAAGGTATGCAGTTTGATAGAGGATATCTTTCACCTTATTTTATTACAAATGGTGACAAAATGACTACAGAGTTAGAAAATCCACTAATTCTTCTTCATGAAAAAAAATTAACAAATCTTCAACCGATGGTTCCTTTGCTAGAAGCTGTAGTACAAGCGGGCAGGCCATTAATGATAATTTCAGAAGATGTCGAAGGAGAAGCTCTTGCAACACTTGTTGTTAACAAACTTAGAGGTGGTTTAAAAGTTGTTGCTGTTAAAGCTCCCGGTTTTGGAGATAGAAGAAAAGCTATGTTAGAAGATATAGCAATCCTTACAGGTGGACAGGTTATCTCTGAGGATTTAGGAATTAAACTTGAAAATGTTAAACTTAATGATCTTGGTTCTGCAAAACGTGTAAAAGTTGATAAGGAAAATAGTACAATTGTAAGTGGCGCAGGTAAAAAATCTGACATTGAAGCAAGGTGTGCTCAGATCAAAGCTCAAGTCGAGGAAACAACATCAGACTATGATAGAGAAAAACTACAAGAGAGACTTGCTAAACTAGCAGGTGGTGTAGCTGTAATCAAAGTTGGTGGAGCTACAGAAGTTGAAGTTAAAGAGAGAAAAGATAGAGTTGAGGATGCATTAAACGCTACAAGAGCAGCAGTTGAAGAAGGTATAGTTGTTGGCGGCGGATGTGCATTACTTTATGCTTCGAAAGAACTTGATAGTCTAAAAGTAAAAGGCGATGATCAAAAAGCTGGTGTAGAAATTGTCAAAAGCGCTTTACAAGCACCTATTAGACAGATCACAACAAATGCAGGTGTTGATGGATCAGTAGTTGTTGGTAAATTATTAGAAACAAACAAGCCTAGCAATGGTTACGACGCTCAATCAGAGCAATATGTTGACATGTTTAAAGAAGGTATTATTGATCCGGTTAAAGTTGTAAGAACAGCACTTCAAGACGCTGCTTCTATATCTGGATTGTTGGTAACAACTGAAGCAATGATTGCAGACAAGCCAGATGAAAAAGATGCTGGTGGAGCTGGTATGCCTCCTGGAGGAATGGGTGGCATGGGCGGAATGGGTGGAATGGGAATGTAATCCTTTCTACAATAAAACTAAAAAAAATTCAAAAAAGGGCAGTTTTTACTGTCCTTTTTTTTTATTACAAAGTTTTTATTCAATTAACTTCAGGTAACACATCCAAGTATAATTGCCAGAATCTTTATAAGCATCAGAATACTGTTCTTTTTGCTCATCAGATAAAAGAGGTTTTGGTGTTGGATAGTTAACCTCATCCCAATTATCGCCCCACCGTGTAAATTTTTTTTTAAAAATTGGAGGAAACTCAAAATAAATTTCAATCAATTTTTCTATGTTTTGAAAGTGATTTTTTGTTTTTATAATATCTTGAATTGATAATTCATATTTTTGTATAGTATTAATCAAGTTTTTATTTAATTTTTTTTTTATGTTATTGAGTGTTAATAATAATAAAGCTTTAATAAGTTTTTTTATCCCAGTTCTTTTATCATTCAAACCACTTCCAGAGTAAATTTTTTTAAAAGAGTAAGTGTCTCCTTGTAGAGAAGGGTAATTATCATCAGCAACAATATGCTTAAAACCAAATGAATAAGCACACAACAATCTTTCATAAAAGTTTTGATGATCATCAAAAAAGACTAAAGAATTATTTGGAACTTCAGAGAAATTTTGATCAACAAAATCAGAACTTGAATATTCTACATTCTGTGATTTTGAAATATATTGCCTAAAATTTAAATTTGGGTCTAAAGAAAGAATTTTAGCATTCGGCAAGGTATTTTCTATCAACCAAGTCGATTGGCCTTTAAAAATTCCAGATTCCACGACAAAACTTGGTTTAATTTTTTTTAAAAAGAAATATAAACCAAACATATGTGGAAAAGACATTCCTCCATGATTATTTTTAATAGGTCTTTTTTTATAAATTTCATTAAATTCATCTAAATATTTAAGGATCAATTTGTTTTCCCAATCTCTTGGTTTATTTTTGTTATATACAATCATTTAAGTTAAGAGATAAAGCTCATATAAAGAAAAATATCAATAAATTTAACAAATAATATTATACAAATTAAAGAATTTACTTATATATACAAATTATCGTTAATAATTATTAAAAAAACTGTTTTCTTATAAATAAATTAATATATAAGCCGGCAAAATGATAAATCGTATAATAAATATTACTATAATAGCCCACGTTGACCACGGCAAAACGACTTTAATAGATAACCTTATGAAACAGAGTGGTTCTTTTAGAGAAAATGAAGTTGTTGATGAAAGGCTAATGGACTCCGGAGAACTTGAAAAGGAGAGAGGTATTACAATTCTTGCCAAACCAGCTTCAATAAATTGGAAAGATTCTAGAATAAATATCATTGATACACCTGGACACAGAGATTTTGCTGCAGAAGTTGAAAGAGTTCTTAGTATGGCTGATGGTGCATTATTGTTAATAGATTCAGCCGAAGGGGTAATGCCTCAAACTAAATTTGTATTATCTAAAGCACTTAAACAAGGACTTAAACCAATAGTAGTTATTAATAAATTAGACAAAGTCGACCAAAGGGCCGATGAAGTTTTAAATGAAACTTTTGATTTATTTGTCAGCTTAGATGCAAATGAAGAACAATTAGATTTTCCAGTTATTTATGCAAGTGGAAGATCTGGCTGGGCATCTAAAGAAATAGACGGTCCAAGAGAAAATTTAAATCCATTATTAGATTTAATAACAGATCATGTTAAGCCAGCAGAATTTGACAAGTCCAAGCCTTTTGCAATGCTTTCGACTCTTTTATATGCAGATAGTTTTTTGGGTAGAAGTTTAGTTGGTAGAATTTCACAAGGTACTGCAAAAGCAAATCAACAAATTAAGGCAATTAATCTTGATGGAGAAAAAGTTGATGAGGGAAGGTTGACTAAAATATTTAGATACGAGGGGACTAAAAAAGTACCAATAGAAATTGGAGAAGCTGGAGATATTGTAGTTATCGCTGGATTAGAAAAAGCAAATGTTGCTGATACCTTATGTGATACTGAAGTAGATACACCAATCCAAGCAACCCCGATTGATCCTCCAACGATGTCAATTAAGATTACAGTAAATAGTTCTCCATTAGCTGGAACTGAGGGTAAAAAACTTACAAGTACTCAAATTAGAGAGAGATTAGTTCAAGAGGCTCAAAATAATGTTGGGATTTCATTTTCAGAAAATGAAAACAAAGATTCATTTGAAATCAGTGGACGAGGTGAATTGATGTTGGAAATATTATTAACACAAATGAGACGTGAAGGATTTGAAATGACTGTGAGCCCTCCGAGAGTTTTATTTCAAAAAAATGAAAATGGTGAAAAATTAGAACCTATTGAAGAAATTACTATGGATCTTGACGAAGAGTTCTCTTCTAAGGTTATAGACTCCATGAATAAAAGAAAAGGAAAATTAATAGATCTTAAAGATACTGGAAAAAATAAAAAACGATTAATCTTTCATGCACCAACTAGAGGTTTAATGGGATACACCAGTAGATTTCTTACTCTTACTAAAGGAACGGGAGTAATAAACAGAATATTCCATTCTTATGGAAAATTTGAGGGAGATATGGAAGGCAGAAGAAATGGTGCATTAATTTCTATGGAACAAGGAAAAGCAGTAGCTTTTGCAATTTATAATCTACAGGCTAGAGGAGAAATGTTTGTTACTCATAACGATCCAGTTTATTCGGGTATGATTGTAGGATTGTCACCTAAACCTGGTGATATGATTATAAATGTCATGAAAGGTAAAAAACTTACAAATATGAGGACACAAGGAACAGATGAAAATGTTGTTTTAACTCCTGTACGAAAGATGTCGATTGCTGAACAATTGAGTATGTTAAACTCTGATGAAGCACTAGAAATTACACCAAATTCATGCAGATTAAGGAAAGCTGTGCTTGATCCTCATGAGAGAAAAAAACTCTCTAAAATATCAAAAGCTTCTTAAAAAATAATTATTCGGATTCATTTTTAGTAAATGGCAGCCACTTTTCAAATGCTGATTTACTAGGTCCGTCATATGGAATTGAGTAAGAGTTTGTTCTTGTCAATACTTCGATACCTTTAGAAAAAACAAAAATAAAAACTATAACAAAAACAATTGTCATTATTTTAAATGGATCAAAATTTTTTGTCTTAAAAACACTAACAGCTTTGGCTTCAGCTCTATGAAATTGTTTAAACGTATAATAAACAGCAAATATTAAACCTATGTGGGCAACATATGTCCCTGCCCAACCAAATGCAAAAGTGGCATATGAAAATACGTATAAACTAAATACTGTTGTCCATATAAAACTTAAAACTAATAATATTTGTAATCTCACAGTTTTGGGAAGTGCTCTTAAATCATTTTTACTATCGTCAAATAGTATATTTGCTGATTCTTTCATCCAATTTTTTATAGACATAATTTATATTTACAATTTTTATTCAATATTAACAATCGACTAATTGTCCACTAAAAACATTTACTTCGTAACTTTATCCACAATATAAATTCCTAAAGCTACAGCTGGACCTATCCCAAATGCAAATATTATAGTACCGAAACCAACAGTTCCTCCCAAATACCAACCAGATATAACAGCTGAAATTTCCAAAGTAGCTCGAATTAAAGCAATAGGAAGTTGAGTTTTTTTTGTTAGACCTGTCATCAATCCATCTCTAGGACCAGGACCTAAATTTGCAATTAAATATATACCGCTTCCTAGACCGACAAGCAAAACAGAAAATACAGCAAGAATATATTTTGAAAAAGTAGTCAAAGGTGGATCAAAGAGAAAAAGGGTCAAATCGATTATAGCTGCTATAATTAAAATATTTAGAATTGTACCAATTCCTGGTTTTTGTTTTAGTGGAAACCAAAACCCTAAAACAACAATACTTATTATGAATGTAGATATACCAATCGAAATATTTAATATGTTTGATAAACCTTCTGCAAGAACAGACCATGGAGAATTGCCGGTAGTAGAAACTAATAAAAGACCCTCTCCCAACCCAAACAAAGATAAACCAACACATAAAAGTAAAAAAGTTATAAATTTAGGTTTTAAATTTAAAGGTTTTTCTGAACTCCAAGATTTTGAGGGGATATTTTTAATGGTTAAAAACATAATTCTTATGACTATTTATCTTTTAAACATAAAAATTCTATATAAAGTTCAAACAAGTTAATTAAAATTATATGAAATAATGAGAAAATTCTTAGTAATATTGTTAGTTTTATCTCCTCTTTTTTTGCAGGCACATACTGATCACTATAAAAATTATTCAAACATAGAAATGGAGATATTTAAAGATGATGAAAAAATTGGAGAAAGTATTTTCACATTTAAAAAAGAAGAAAATAAATTTATTGTTAAAAATAGGACTAATTTCAATGTAAAATTATTGGGTGTTACAGTGTTCTCTATAAATAGTAGTGGAACTGAAGAATATATTGGAGATCAGTTAATTTCATTTACCTCAGAAACATTTCAAAACGATAAGAGAAAATATGTAAATTTAATTTTTGATGAAAAAAAAGAGAAGTTTATAATTGATGGATCTTCATATAAGGGTGAGGCGGATAAAGAAAATATAATTGGTCATTGGTGGAATCATAGAATTTTGCAAACCGAGACACAAATAAGTCCATTATCTGGAAGTGTAAAAAAACAAAACATAGAATTTTTGGGAAAAAAAAAAATAAAACTTTATAATAAAGAATATAATGTTGAACATTTTAGACTATTTTCTACTGACCCAAGTCTACCTGATGATAAAAAATTAAATTTTGAAATATGGTACGATAAGAAAAAAGCATTGATAATAAAAGTAGCTTATAAGAGAATGGGTCTATGGGAATATAGACTTAAAAAAATTCAATAATTATTTTCCCGCCACTGTCATTTGATTAATCAACAAAGTAGGAGCATTTGTTGAGTACTTCATCTCTAAATCATTTGCTAAAGTAATATTTTTAAACATTTCCTTAAAATTTCCAGCTATAGTTATTTCACTTACCGGGTAAGTTAATTCTCCGTCCTCAACCATAAATCCTGAAGCTCCAACTGAGTAATCTCCAGTAATGATATTGCCTCCATGGCCTATAGTCTCTGTTATGTATAGAAACTTTTTTTCTAAATTTAGTAAATCCTTGAAACTTAAATCACCATTTTCAAAGTATAAATTTGTTGTTCCTCCAGATCTTCCATTAGATTTTAAATTTAACTTTTTACCGTAATAAGTATCAATTAAATAATTTTTTAAAATACCATTCTCAACTAGTTTCAAAGAATTGGTTTCGACGCCTTCGCTATCAAAGTTTTGGGAGCCTAATCCTTTTTCAATTTTTGGATCATCGATGATATTAATTGAATTTGGAAAAACTTCAGAATTGATTTGATCTTTTAAAAAAGAAGTTCCTCTTGCAATAGCACTCGCACTTATTGCACTTGCTAGTGTGCTTAATATTCCTTTGGAAATTCTTTTATCGAATATAACCCCAATTTTTTCACTCTTGATTTTTTTTGGGCCTAACTTTTTTATTGCTTTGTCGGCAGCTATTTTTCCAATTTCTTCCGGCTTCATCATATCTTGCAAGAATCTTGTGCTACCAAACTCATAATCTCTTTCCATTGCACCATTAATTCTTGATACAGCTACGCATGAAGATGAAAAATTTGAGGTTTTGTATCCACCTAAAAAACCATTACTATTTGCGAGTATAAAATTATTTTTATTTTCGGTAAAACCAGCTTCAGTATTAACTATTTTTTCGTCCGTTGATGCTGTCTCTTCAACTTTTTTTAAAAATTCAATCTTTTTATCATTTGGATAATGTGTTTCATCATAGAGATTGAGGTCTCTTATCTCTTTAGACATTAAATCTTTATCTGGTAACGAATTATTTTCATCTGATGGAGTGATTTTTGTAGCGTCAATACAACGTTCTATTAATTTTTCTAAGTTTGATTTAGACAAATCTGATGAATTAATGCTTGATTTTTTTTTCTCTATATAAGTAGTTAAATTAACAGCAAAACTATCTGCTCTATTTGACTCGTCTAATTTTTTGTTTCTAAAACTAACATTTTCTGAGACAGAGTGAATTACTTTTACACCCACATCTGTGGCTCCTAGTTTTTTAGAGTTTTCAATACAATAAGACGCTATATCTTTTAAAAATTCCTGATCCCTTATCATTCAGATTAAAGTTTTGTTCCACCAACAGTCATCTTCTTGATAAGAATTGATGGCTGAGCTACTCCTACTGGAACACCTTGTCCAGCTTTCCCACATGTTCCAATACCTGGATCTAATTTCATATCATTACCAACTAATGAAACTTCTTTTAAAATTGATGGTCCATCTCCAATTAATGTAGCACCTTTGATTGGTGATCCAATTTTACCATTATTGATTTCATATGCTTCTGTGCAGTTAAAGACAAATTTTCCTGAAGTTATGTCTACTTGTCCTCCCCCAAAACTTACAGCAAAAATACCTTTATCAACTGAACTTATCATTTCATCTTGCGAATATTTACCTGACAACATCATTGTATTTCTCATTCTTGGTAAAACCACATGTTTATAACTTTCTCTTCTTCCACTACCTGTTGACTTAGTTCCCATCAAACGAGCGTTTAAACGGTCTTGCATATAGTTTTTTAAAATTCCATTTTCTATTAAAACTGTATTTTCAGTAGGCGTTCCTTCATCATCTATCGTTAAACTTCCTCTTCTTTGATGTAAGGTGCCGTCATCTACAATTGTAACTCCTTCGCTAGCTACTTGCTGCCCCATTAAATTATGAAAAGCTGAAGTTTTTTTTCTATTAAAATCTCCCTCAAGACCATGTCCAATTGCTTCGTGTATTAAAATCGCCGGCCATCCAGGACCTAAAACAACTTTCATTTCTCCTGCTGGCGCTGGTTTGCTTTCTAAATTGACATTGGCGATTCTAAAAGCTTCATCACAAACATCTTTCCAGCTTCCATCTTTTAGATAATCATCATAACTTTGTCTTCCTCCAACTCCATAAACACCTGTTTCTTTTTTTCCATCTTTCTCTAATACGACAGAAACGTTGAATCTGACTAATGGTCTGTCATCTTTCAAAACTTGATTATCAGACCTAATAATTTCTATTGATTTATGTTCACCTAAAAAATTTGCAGTTACTTGATTTACAATTGAGCCTTTTGATCTTAAATAGTTATTAACATTGTTCAGCAAATCTATCTTCGAGTCGAAAGTCTTGCTTTCTATAGGATTAATGTTTTCGTAATATTTGCTATTAGTTTTAGGAATTTCGTGATTATAGGTTCCTTTTTTTGACTTTAACGTATCTTTTAAATTCTCGCTTGATTTTCTTAATGATTCCTTTGAAATATCATTAGAATGAGAGTAGGCAACAACCTCCCCTGTCACAGCTCTAAAACCATATCCTTGATCAGAGTTATAAGTTGAACTCTTTATTTTATTATCATCTAAAACAATAGACTCAGATTTATGATTTTCTAAATATAATTCTCCGTCATCACAATTTTTTAAGGTTTCAGTAACAATTGCTTCAACTTGTGATGTATCTACATCTGTTTCTTTGAAGAAATTTGACATTTGAAGAATGTAATAGTGATTATTAATATATCAACTGCTTATTTGGCACATTTGTAAAAATAAAATATTCAAATATAGTTTAATTATGAAGGTTTATTTTAATAATTCGTGCAAAATCTGTAGAGCAGAAATTAATATGTACAAAAAACAAAATATAGAAAATTTGAATTGGATAGACATAACTAAAAATAAAAATGCTGAATTAGAAACAAAAAAAACAGATAAAGAGCTCCTTAGAAGACTTCACGTTGAAAAAGATGGTCAAATATACGTTGGTATAGACGGTTTTTTGTTAATTTGGAAAAATATTCCAAAATACAACATTCTTTATAAATTTTTTAAACTCCCAGTTATTTACCAATTATTTTATGTTGGATATGAAATTGTAGCGTTCTTTTTATATTTAAAAAATAGAAATCAACTAAACTAATGTTGAATAGCGTATAAAATCTGGGTTACAAAAGATAAAAATATAAAAAAAGAGAAAAACAAAATAAAATACATAACTGTAACTGCTCTATTTCTCTTTCTTCTTAAAATTACAAACTTTTTATCATCAAGAAAAGAAATGTCTCTATCACCTGGCACTGGATAGTCATAACTCCATCTCCATAAAGATGAACCAAATCTTTTATCTAGCTTATTATAATAATTTACCCAAGCCAATGACCACATAAACATTAAAAATAAAAATGTTAATGCTAAAAAAGTTGAGAACATATATATTAAATTATATTTAATTTTTTTTTATATGTCTATCTGGGGAAGTTTAATTGGTGGGATGATCGGTTTTTCTTTAGGGGGACCATTTGGGATGCTATTAGGCTCCTTAATTGGTGGAAAAGTATCAAGATCAAGATCATCATTTAAATCTTTTGCACAACCTCAACAAGTTTTTGCATTAGCTCTTATAGTTTTATCAGCTAAACTGAGTAAAGCAGACGGTCAAGTTAGTAGAGAGGAATTAATAGCGGTAAAAGATAAACTCAAAATTCCAGAACATGAATTAGATCAGGTTGGAAAAATTTTTAATAAAGCTAAAGAAGAAAGCACTGGTTACGAACCATATGCAAAACAAATAGCTCAGATCTATCAAGGAAATATAAATGTGTTGGAAGAAGTCATTAATATATTATTTTATATTGCAGAAGCTGATGGAAATATAAGTGATCAAGAATTTAGAATGATACAACATGTTTCTCAATTATTTGGTCTTAGTGATGCCCAATTCAATGGAATAGTTGAGGGTAGGAAATCATCTGATAAACTCAATCCATATGTGGTATTAGAGAGCAAGCCCGATGATAATCTTGCAGATATTAGAAAAAGATATTTAAAATTAAGTAAAGAACATCATCCTGACTTGCTTTTAAGCAAAGGAGTGCCTGAGGAAGTAATTGTAGAAAGTAAAAAGAAAATGCGAACTATTAATTCTGCTTGGGATGAAATTCAAAAACTTAAAAAAAAATGAAATTCTTTAAATCAAGCTTAGAATATTTAAATATTTTGAATATACATTATGTGTATAAAGTGAGTTACATTATTGAAATAAATGAAGATTTATTATAAATCCCTAATCAAGTGTACCCATCAATGTTATTTATTAAAAAAATATTAATTTTTATAATTATATTTTTATTTAGTTTTTCAACAAATGCTGCTTCGGATAAATTAAACAAATTATTTGACGACCTTTATGATGCAAAAAGTTTAACCCAAGCTGAAAAAATTGAAGACAAAATTTGGAAAAATTGGACGCAACATCCTAAAAGTGAATATCTAACTAGTAAGTTAGAAAACGGTACCTATTCAATGTATCATCAACAATACCAGATGGCTTTAAAACTATTCACTGATATCATCAAGGAAGATCCAAAATGGGCTGAGGGCTGGAATAAAAGGGCAACTTTGTTATTTATAATGGGAAATTATGAAAAATCTTTAGATGACATAGAAAAAGTATTAGATTTAGAACCAAGACACTTTGGAGCATTATCAGGAAGAGCTCAAATTTATTTATCATATAAACAATATGAAAAAGCAATTGATGACTTAAGAAAAGCGAAATCAATTTATCCATTAATCAAAAGTGGAGAAAATATTAGGTTAATCGAAAAAATTATTAAAGAACAACAAATTTAATTATTCTTAGATCTTTTTTTTGCAATCAGCTGTGTTAATGAGTCTACCATTAAATCTGAGGCTTTAAAAATTTCACTGGGTTTAAATTCATGTGAAATATTTTTTTCTTCATTTGTTTTATCTTCAATGACTATACCTTGATCAGGGGAATTATTTTTAATATAAATTAGTATTAACCACTCATCATCAATTGTCTCGTCCCATTTTATAAAAATCTCTCCAGTTTCAAATCTTCTGTCTATGCATCTCAAGATAGACATATGTTTGGTTATATATCTTTTATTAAGTTGAAAAACTAAACTATTCGCACTTCTGTAAAAGCTTTCAAGTGCAAACTCAATTTTTTGCCTAGCTAAAGTATACTCCCTTTCTCTTTGAAGTAATTTTGCTCTATCGTCTCCTTCTTGTGTTTCTACACCTAGCGCCTCGACTCGTTCTCTTATTTTCTGATCTCTTATTTGTTGATATTTTAATTTTAGTTTTTCGATACGCTCTTGTAATCCTGAATAATCCTCTCTCTTTTCTCTTAACGCTAATTTTTCTAGTTGCTCTAGTTCTTTTACCTCTCTTATTCTAAACTTTTCTATTTGCTTTTCTAATTTTAATTCTTGTAAAAATTTCTTTTGTCTCTCCGCCTGCTCTTTTCTAAGTATAGCCTGTTCTTTTCTTAAGAATAATTTTATATCTTTTGCTCTTTCTCTTTCTAATTTTTGTTCTTGTTTTAACTGGATTTCTTTTTCTTTTAAAAAAGCTAACTCATCTGCTTTATTTTGTTTCTCAATTTCAATTTTTTCCTTTTCTGCCTGTTCTATTTTCTCAAGTTTAATTTGCCTTTTTTCCTCAGCTCTTATTTCTTTAAAACGAATTAAACTAAATTCTATACTTTGAAAAAATTTTTGTATTAATTTATCAATTGCCAATAAATTAAAACTAAATTTGAAAGAAAACTTATTTTTTAAATCTTCCTCAAGTCTGACCGTTCTTGAAATAATACCCTTTTTAGTACTTGTCTTTAACTTAACTTTTTTTATCTTTTTTCTTCGATTTAAACTTTTTGTTGTTTTTTTTTTTAATTTTGGTCTTTTTTTCTTTATTTTTGACTTGGATTTATTTTTTGATTTTTTGACCTTTATTTTTAAATTTTTTTTTTTTACTTTTTTTTTCTTTTTTTTCATTTAAGAAATACAGCTTTATCAGCTAATTTTTAATAAATATAGTCTCTAGTATTAGGAACAGATTTTATATCTTTAGTTAGCTGAAGTTGAAATACAACTTGATCTCCCCATTTAAAAGACATTTCACAACTTGTAAGATAAAATTCCCACATCCTTAAAAATTTTTCGTCAAACATTTCTAAAACTTGATCTTTTTTTGATAGGAATCTCTCTTTCCAATTTCTTAAAGTGTGGGCATAGTGCATCCTTAAAATCTCAATATCTGTAGCTATTAGTCCAGAATCCTCGATTGGCCTTGCTATTTCGCTTAAACTAGGGGTGTATCCGCCAGGGAAAATATATTTTGTTATCCAAGGCTGTGGGTCTCTAGGTGGAAGATTTGATCCAATTGTGTGTATTAGAGCTACCCCATCTTTTTTTAACATTTGAGACACTCTATTAAAATAGGTTTTATAGAATTTTTTTCCAACATGTTCAAACATTCCAACACTAACTATCCTATCAAATTTTTCATTCAATTGTCTGTAATCTACTAATTTAAATTCAACTTGATTATCTAAATTTAATTCTTTAGCTTTTTCTTGACTATATTTTAATTGATTTTCTGAAAGTGTAATTCCTGTAACTGAAGCTTTAGTTTTTTTTGCAATGTCAATTGCAAGTGTTCCCCAGCCTGAGCCAATATCTAAAACTTTTTGGTTAGGTTGTATATAAAGTTTTTTAATTATGTGATCGATTTTATTTTCTTGAGCAGTTTCTAAAGTATCATTCTCATTTTTAAAGTATGCACATGAATATTGTCTTTTTTTATCAAGAAATAAATCGTATAATTTTTCTGAAATATCATAATGATGTGCAACATTTTGTTTAGATTTATCTATTTTATTAAAACTTGTTAAGTACTTTAAAGTTCCCTTTATTTTATTTAATATCATTCCATAAATATTAATATCTGCTCTTCTAATATTTTTAAAAGCTATATCAAGAAATTCTGTCAAGGTTCCATTTTTTAATCTTAAAGAGCCATTTGTATATGCTTCACCAAAATATAAATCAGGATGAAGCAGTAATTTTTGGTGCAAGCTTTTATCTAGTAGTTGCAACTCTATTGGGGTTTCTTTCAACGGTTTCCCTATTACATACCTATTAGAATTATAATCTATTAAGATAAAGCCATCTTCTTTGAACAAATCATTTAAAAAATTTATAAGTTTCATTATGCTGCTTTTAAGTGCTTAAAGTCAAAATCAAGCTTTTGAAGTTCAGCAAAAAATATTTTTTTTTCATTTTCATTTAATAACTTTAATGGTGGAATTAAATTCTGATAGTCCTGATCAATTTGTGCCATGAAGGTATGTAAACCTGAAATCAAATTAAATTTATCGAAAATACTTCTCACTAAACACAACTTTTCGTTTGAAGATTGATCCGATCCATTTTGAAATTTATTGTAAACATCTCTTGCCAAAATTGAAGTAACATTTGTTGTTGCTGTAATTATTCCAGAGCAACCTAATTCAAGTCCTTTCAATAATTTTAATTCTGAACCTGGCATTACTGAAAAATTTTCTATTTTCAAATTTTCATACAAATTATAAGAACTATCTTTAACTCCAACTATTTGACTTGGAAATTTTTTTACTAGCTCTTCAACACAATCAATACTAAATTTATATCCTGAGAGTTTTTCGAAATTATATAAAATTATTTTACATTCATTAATTTCATCTATTATTCTTGAGTAAAAATTAATCACATCGTGATCGCTATACTTATAATAGGCAGGGGGCATAATTAAAAATTTATTAAACCCATTTGATTTGGCTATTTTTATCAAATTAATATTATCAACTAGCGAATTAAGACCGGTTCCAATTATAAATTTATCCCTATAATTACTTTTTGGTAACAAATTGATTAATTGAATTTTTTCCGAAAGAGATATGAGTTGTGATTGTCCAGTACTTCCAAAAAAAACTACTCCATGACAGCCTTTGTCGATTAGATTTTCAGCATATTTAATCGTTTTTTCACTATTTAACGCCAGATTTTTATCTAATACTGACAATGTAGCTGCATATATTCCATTAATCATAACTTAATTATATGACTATAATTATAGAATAGATTTAAGAAAAAAATAATAAAAAAATATATTCTAAATACTTATGAAAGTTTGTGTTTATCTTAGCTATATAGGTCTTGGAGCAAATTTGTTACATCTTAGTTATTTGCATCAGTTATCTGAAAAGTTTGGACCTATAACAGTTTTTACGTTATGCAATAATTTGTTGGATGCATTAGAGGATGATCCTAAAATTAAAGAAGTCATAGTAATAGATAAAAAATATAATAAATTTAAAAATATATTTGGTTTTTCATCGGAATTAAAAAAATACAATTTTGATAAAATATTTATTTATTATCCAAGTCCTAGAATCTTTATCGCGTGTAAGTTAGCTGGAATAAAAGATATTTATCACTATCCTTTATATAAAAAGAAAAATCTTCATTTAATCAACGCAGCACAAAAGTTTACTGCGAGTGTATTAAACATAGAGAAATGTCAAACATACACAAAAATTCACATAAATGAAAATAAACTTAAAAGTGTCTCAACTTATTTTGATAAATCAAAATTTAACATTGTAATAGGAGCTGGATCTTCAGGTCCAACAACAAAATGGGGCACTGATAATTACTCAAATCTAATAAATGAGTTAAATAAACTAAATAAATTTAATTTTTTTATTTTGTGTGGTCCTAATGAAAAATTAATTGCTCAAGAAATAATGGATAAGGTTGAAGGAGATAATATTACAGATCTTAGTAACAAAAATATCTCAGAAGTAATACCTTTTATAGCTTCTGCTGATATGTATGTGGGGAATGATTCGTTTGGTTCACATGTTTCATCACAATCTGGCAAACCAAGCCTTGTGATTTTATTGGACTCACCAAAAGTATATACGGATTATACTCCTAATCATATTAGAATTATTCCTGAAGGATATGATGTTAATAATATTACACATGGAAGTGAAATTGATCCGAATTTAATTAAGGTCGAACAAGTGTACAAATCAATACTAAGTTATACTTAAACAACCGATTTTAAGACTGTGTCTTTGGCTTGGTTCACTAAAGTAGCAATATTATTTAATTCTGGACTTCTATCTGGATGAATTTTTTTCATAATTTTTTTATAAGAATTCATCACTTCATCTTTTGTATATTTTTTTTTGGTATCTAAATTTAAAATTCTATATGCTTCATCTAAACTCATATTCTGAGATGACATATTTTGATTAAATTGATTAAAATTAAATCTGCCAGAATTTTTTAAAACTCTAAAAAGTCCCCATAATCTAAATAGCTGAAATAAAGAAATACCTGCTTTCGTTTTAATTAAAGGCAAAATAGCCAACATAAATGGTAAGGAAAATATGTATCTCCCGGCATATGCCATTATTACCGCTAACAATATTGAAGAAATTATAATAAATGTTCTAACAAATTTTGATATTTTTTTTGTTGAGGTTTTAGCAAACCAATTGAGTAAAATATAAAGAATTATAAAGATTATTAGTATTGCAAAAAAAATATTCATAAATTAATTAAATTTAAATGAAAATACCACAGCTTAAAAAAAAACCAGAATTAAAATCTTGTCACAACGTAACTTGGGAAGACGATTATAGTTGGATACATCAGGAAAATATACTTGAAGTATTGAAAGATAGTTCAAAATTATTGCCAGAGGTAAGAAAATATCTTGAAGATGAAAATGATTATTTTAGTCATCAAATGTCAGATACAAAAGAAATTCAAAAAGTTTTATTCGATGAGATTAAAGGAAGAATTAAACTTGATGATGAGTCTCTTCCGTTTAAAGATGTAAGATATAGTTACTGGACAAAAACAACAACAAAAGGAAATTATTCAATTAAGTTAAGAAAAAAAATTGATTCTGATGAAATAGAAGAAATTTGGAATGGTGATTTAGAAAAAGAAAAGCTTAAAACAGAATATTTTGGGCTTGGAGACTTAGAAGTTAGTTATAATGATAAATTACTAGCTTATTCATTAGATTTAAAAGGATCTGAATATTACACCATACATATAAGAGATATTAAAAGTCGAGACCAAGTTGGTGAAAAAATTGAAAATACAAGTGGTGGAATAACATTTAGCTTAGATGACAAATATATTTTTTACTCTAAGCTTGATGACAATCATAGACCAAGAGAAATTTACAGGCATGAAATTGGAACTCCTACTAGTAAAGATATTCTTATATTTAAAGAAGAAAGTGAAGCATTTACTGTAGGAATAGGTCTTAGCTCTGATGAAAAGTATTTTTTTATTACATCATCTGATCATAATACGTCCGAACAGTATTATTTTAAAGCAGATGAAATAATTCCAAAACCAAAACTAATTAATAAAAGAAAAAGAGGGATAATATATTCGGTCAATTCATGGAATGGTAATTTCTATAAACATACAAATGAAGATGCAGAAGATTTTAAGATCGAAAAGACAAATGATTTAGAAAAAAAGGAGTGGGAAATATTTATACCTGCACGAGAAGAGGTTTTAATTGGTGGATTAATTTTCTTAAATAATTGGATTATAAGATCTGAAACTTCTAATGCATTATCAAAATTAATATTAAGAAATCCAAAAAATAATGAAGAAGATGAAATATTTTTTTCAGATGAAAAAGTTATAGTACCCGGTGTTTCATTAACCCAAAGAAATAGAAATACTGACACAGTTTATTTATCATATTCATCACCAAAAACTCCTGGAAGGACTTACCTATACAATCTTAAAACAAAGGAGAAAAAATTAGTTAAAGAACAAGAGATTCCTAGTGGCCATAATTCTGATGACTACATAGTTGAAAGATTAGAGTGTGCCTCTCATGATGGAAGAATGGTTCCTATTACTATAACAAGACATAAAAAAACTAAATTAGATGGATCTGCAAAATTATTATTATATGGATACGGATCATACGGAAGTTCTATGTCACCAAGTTTTTCCTCAACCAGAATAAGTTTAATTGAGCGAGATATTATATGGGTAACTTCTCATATTAGAGGTGGTATGGAAAAAGGAATGAAATGGTGGAAAGAGGGAAAATTATTAAACAAAAAAAATACATTTGAAGATTACATCGCTTCTGCAAAATTTTTAATTGAAAAAAAGTTTACGTCTAAAGGTAATATTATTGGAATGGGTGGATCTGCTGGAGGTCTTCTAATGGGAGCGGTTGTTAACCAAGCGCCTGATTTATTTTTGGGTATTGTTATGGCTGTTCCTTTCGTTGACTCTTTGACCACGAATTTAGACCATTCGTTACCATTAACAGTCGGCGAATTTGATGAATTTGGAAATGCTAAAGATAAAAAAGAACACTTTGATTACATATTTTCATATGCACCTTATAATAATATTAAAAAGATGGATTACCCAAACATTTTGATAACTACAAGTCTTAGTGATAACAGAGTATTATTTGATGAGCCAGCAAAATTTACTGCAAAATTAAGGGATTACAAAACGGATAACAATTTACTTTTATTAAAAACAGAAATGAATGCAGGTCATGGAGGAAAATCTGGAAGAGATGGAGCAATCGAGGAGATTGCAGTAGACTACGCTTTTGCTTTGAAAATAGCTGGAAAATTAAACGCTTGATCTTGAAATATCAAAATTAATTACCATATAAACATTGTTAGTCGCCTAATGGGGCTAGCGATAAATAAACTTGCTTAATTTAAAGGAGGATAATATGACAAGTAAGGATCTATCAATTTTCAACTCACTTCGGCCTTTCTCAATTGGTTTTGACGATATGTTTGACCAATTCGAAAGCATGTTGGGCAATGGTGGTTTAAGTATGCAATCAAACTACCCACCTTACAATATAAGAAGAACTGGCAAAGATAACTACTCAATTGAGGTTGCTTTAGCTGGTTTTAGCAAAAAAGATGTTGAGGTAGAGTTTGAAGATAATCTGTTAACTGTAAGAACTAAACAAGTTGATAGAAGTGAAAACAAAAACCAAGATGGAGAGATAATCCACAAAGGTATATCGCAAAGACAATTTGCGAGATCATTCACAATTGCTGATGATGTAAAAGTGAATGGCGCAGAGTTAAAAGATGGTCTTTTAACAATTGCATGTGAAAGGATTATTCCGGAACATAAAAAAAAGAAACTTATTGAAATTAAATAAGTACCTTGCTTGTGGGGCTAGTCCCCACAAGACTAAATACATCCACTAGAGCTAAATCCGATAATAACCCCTGATGCATTCACCTCAAATTTTCTTTCACAAGGAATTCCATACTTTTTTGTTTTGTAGATAAGCATTTCATTTCCAAGTTCATTGACAAAATCTTCTGATGGTGAGCCTAATTCTAATCTCATCTCATTAACTTCTTTGCCAACGAATTGACCAAATTTTTCATTCTCTTTTTCAGCCACTTCATCAGATTTCTTTTTAATTGTCTGGCATCCAGTTAAAAAAATTATTGTTAATGCGATAAACAGAGCAATAAGTTTTTTTGATAAAGTATTATTTTTAATAGCAATAATCATTAATACATACTTAAAGTTGAATTATGTTAACAATTTGTTCAAAACTTTCATTAAATTGTTTGAATTTAATACAAATTTGAAAAGATAGGAAATTTTAAAGATTATTGAGTTATTGATTTATTGTATTAAAGAAATGCTATGGCAACAGACTTGAGAATATCAAATATATCAAAAATATATCCAGGATGTGTAGCTAACGATAATGTATCTCTTCAATTTAAAAGCGGAAAAATATATGCATTATTAGGAGAGAACGGAGCTGGCAAGTCCACATTGGTAAAAATTTTGTCTGGTGTAATAAGCCCAGATAACGGTGAGGTTTTTTTAAATGAAAAAAATTTAAAATTAAGTTCTCCACTAGATGCCAAAAAAAATAAAATTGGAATGGTTTTTCAACATTTCAATTTATTTGAAACTTTATCAGTATTTGAAAACTTAAGTATAGATGCAACTGAAGATAATAAAAGTTTAAGGGTAAGAATAAATGAAATATTAAAAAAATATAATTTTAATATTGACCTTGATGTTCCTGTATTAAATTTATCAGCAGGACAAAAACAAAAAGTTGAGATTATAAGATGTCTTTTAAGAAGCCCTAAAGTTCTAATCATGGACGAACCTACATCTGTTTTGACTGAGCAGGAAACAGAGGAATTATTTATATCTTTAAAAAAATTCTGTGATGAAGGAATATTAATTATTTACATAACTCACAAATTAAAAGAAGTTTTGTCTTTATGCGATGAGGTTGCAGTAATGCGAAAAGGCAAGGTTGTATCTGTTAGCCAAACACAAAATGAAAAAGTTGAAACTCTCGCAAATAAGATGGTTGGTCAAAAACTAGCGAAAATTAAGAAAAAAATTAATTTTTCCAAAAATAAAGATGAAATATTTAAAGTAAAACATTTAAATTTTTATAGCGATGATCCTTTTGAAACAAATTTAGTTAATCTAAATTTTTCTGTGAAGAAAGGAGAATGTTTGGGTATAGCGGGAATTTCGGGCAATGGTCAAAACGAACTCTTTCAAATTTTGAGTGGGGAAATAATTACACCTAATACATCAATCATTTTTCGAAATAAGGAAATTGCTAAACTAAATCCAAAGCAACGACGAGAGTATTTAATGGCTTTTTCCCCAGAAGATAGAATATCTCAAGCAGCTGTACCTGAATTAAAAATTTATGAAAACGTTGCTTTAAATAATTTCAAGTCGTCAAATTTTTTTGAAAAAGGTTTGGTAAATGAAAGAAAAATTAAAGAACATTCAAAGAAAATATTGTCTGATTTTTCAGTAAATACTGACAACGTAGAATTAAAAAGTCAATTTCTATCAGGTGGAAATTTACAAAAACTTATTTTAGGAAGAGAATTAATCACAGCTCCAGAATTATTAATTTGTTACAATCCAACATGGGGGCTCGATGTGGGTGCTATCAATTATATTCATGAAACACTTATAAAAATTAATGATCAAGAAAAATCAACAATTTTAATTTCTACAGATACGGAGGAACTATTAAAACTTAGCGATAGAATTGCAGTTATTTATAAAGGCAAACTTTCAAAAATAATGCCTTCAGATGAAGTGACTCCAGAAAAATTAGGAATTCTAATGGGTGGAGGATCTATTGATTAGAATTGAAAAAAGAAATGATGTTCCAACGACATTGTATTTTTTTACTCCATTTATTGCAATCATTCTAACAATTATAGGTGGTGGTATTATTTTCTATGCTTTAGGTTTTAATCCAGTTGAAGCACTTAAGTTTTATTTTATAACACCTATTTCTAATTTATATGGCTTTAGTGAATTATTACTTAAGGCAACGCCATTATGTTTAATTGCCATTGGTTTATCATTTTGTTTCAAAAGTAATAATTGGAATATTGGTGCTGAAGGACAATTAACATTTGGAGCAATTGTAGGAGGGGGTGTTGCTCTTTTATTTTATAATCAAGAAGGATTTTACATATTACCTTTAATTATTATCGCAGGAGCAATTGGAGGAATGATTTTTGCACTTATTCCTGCAATTCTTAAAACTTATTTTAATACTAACGAGATTTTAGTTAGTCTGATGTTAGTTTATGTCTCAAAGTTAATTTTAGATTACTTGGTAGTTGGTCCATGGAGTAATCCAGAGGGATTTAATTTTCCTGAAACAAGACAATTTAGCGACTCTTCTAGAATGCCACTGTTATTTGAGGGTTTAAGAATTCATGCAGGAATATTTATCGCTCTTGCAGCAGTTCTCGTTAGTTGGTTTGTTCTATATAAAACTTATTTAGGCTTTCAGATTAAAGTGTCTGGTCTAAGTTTAAAAACTGCAAAATATGCGGGCTTTAAAGGAAAAACTATGATTTTGATTGTTTTCATGATTAGTGGCGCTTGTGCGGGATTGGCTGGTGTTGGGGAAATTACTGGACCTATTGGACAACTTCATAGAATGATATCTCCAGATTATGGTTTTACAGCAATTATTGTTGCTTTTTTAGGTCGTCTTAATCCATTTGGTATAATATTCGCGTCATTAGTAGTTTCTTTGACTTATTTAGGCGCAGAAACAGCTCAAATTTTTTTACAAATACCTCAATATACTGGTCAAGTATTTCAGGGTATGATCTTATTTTTCTTACTCGCATCTGATTATTTACTTTTTTTCAAAATTAAATTTCAAAATTTTAGTAAAAATGAGCTTAGACATTAGCTTTATTGGTATTTTAATAGG
Source organism: uncultured Pelagibacteraceae bacterium (assembly GCA_902624535.1). Taxonomy (GTDB): domain Bacteria; phylum Pseudomonadota; class Alphaproteobacteria; order Pelagibacterales; family Pelagibacteraceae; genus Pelagibacter. The sequence goes on from CACNYF010000006.1 coordinate 31,564, forward strand.
ATCGATTATGGCATCTTCAGTGCCGCTAATTCTTGCTGCGTCAGGTGAATTAATAACTGAAAGATCTGGTGTCTTGAATTTAGGCGTAGAGGGAATGATGATAATAGGAGCAATTTCTGGTTTTGCTTTAATGGTAATAACAGATAACCTTTTTATTGCAATTATTGGATCAATGTTGTCTGGTGTTGTAATTTCATTAATATTTGGATTTTTAACACAATCACTGCTGACAAATCATGTTGCAACCGGATTAGCACTAACAATTTTTGGTATTGGTCTTTCAGCAATGCTTGGAAAAGATTTTGTTGGTATTCCTGGAAAAGATTTTCCAATTTTATTTTCAAGTTTAAGAGAAAGTGTTCCTTTTTTTGGTCCAATACTATTTGGACATTCAATAATTTTATATTTCGCGTTTGTCTTGCCATTTTTAACAAGTTATTTTTTAAAAAAAACAAAGTTAGGTCTAATTGTTAGAGCTGTCGGTGATTCGCCTGTTTCGGCATCAAATCAAGGTATTAATGTTATTCTGGTTAGATACTGTTGTATTCTTTATGGAGGAGGCTTGTGTGGTTTAGCTGGAGCTTATTTATCTTTAATATACACTCCACAGTGGATTGAAAATATGACGGCCGGTAGAGGATGGATAGCATTAGCGTTAGTTGTATTTGCAACCTGGAGTCCAATAAAAGTTTTAATTGGTGCAATAATTTTTGGTGGAATATCAATATTGCAATTACATATGCAGGCTGTTGGATTTAGAATTCCAGTTCAATTTTTAATTGCACTACCTTACCTGATGACAATAATAGTTTTAGTTGTAATCTCCCGCGATAGTAGAAAAATAAAACTAAACACTCCAACTTCTTTAGGAAGAATATTCTATAAAGAAAAGTAATGTTAGCTATTCGAAAATAAACATTTTTTTTTTTATATTTTTGATTAACTTAAAAACATCATAAAAAAAATTTAGAGGGGAAATCAAATGTATAAAAACTTTTTGAGATACTTAATTTCTGCAATTTTTTTAATTACTTTTAGTATAAGTGCAAAAGCAGACTTTAAGGTTGGATTCGTATACATCGGTCCAACAGGAGACCATGGTTGGACATACCAACATGATGAAGGAAGAAAAGCTGTTGAAGCTGCTGGGATAAAAACTACTTATGTAGAAAGTGTTAAATATGGTGCTGATGCAGAGAGAGTAATTAGACAACTTGCTCAATCAGGCCATGACCTGATATTTACCACTAGCTTTGGATATATGGACGCGACCAACAAAGTCGCCAAAGACTTTCCGAACGTAAAATTTGAGCATGCAACTGGATACAAAAGAGAACACTCAAATGTTTCAACTTATTCTGCTAGATTTTATCAAGGAAGAACTATTTTGGGTCATATTGCTGGAAAATTAACAAAAACTAACACTATTGGCTACATAGCATCATTTCCTATTCCTGAAGTTATAAGAGGAATAAACGCAATGACTTTAGCTGCTCAAAAAGTAAATCCTAATATCAAAACAAAAATAGTTTGGGTATTTAGTTGGTATGATCCTGGCAAGGAAGCCGAAGCGGCGCAAGCATTAATTGATCAAGGTGCAGACATAATAATGCAACATACAGATAGTACAGCACCAGTCCAAACTGCAGAAAAAGCTGGAATTTGGTCATTTGGACAAGCAAGTGACATGCAGAGATTTGCGCCAAAATCAATTTTAACATCAATTATTGACGATTGGGCTCCTTATTATGTTCAAAGAGCGATTGCTGCAAGAGATGGAACATGGAGTCAACAAGATACTTGGCATGGATTAAAAGAAGGTATGGTTGCGATGTCACCATACAACAAAGGAATGGGCGCTGATCTTGTTAAAGAAGCAGAACAGCTGCAAAAGGATCTAGCATCTGGAAAAATTCACTCTTTCACAGGTCCTATATATGATCAAAAAGGTAACATCCTTGTTGCAGAAGGAAAAGTTGCTGACGACGGAATGTTATTAGGAATGAATGTTTATGTTAAAGGTGTTGAAGGAGACATTCCAAAATAATTTTTAGACAAAAAATAAAAAAGGCCAACTTTGCAAGTTGGCCTTTTTTTTATGAGTGTTTTTTTTTTAAACCATTGATGTCTATTTCATCATAATATTCTGATGGTTGAACTATCCACGGATCACCATCTAGCAAGATTGGGCAAAAATCTGGTGTAAAAGAAGAAGATTTTTTTTTCCAAAGACACGCTGTTTTTATTTCTTGAATATGGTTTTTTACTGGAGCGTAATTTTTTAACCATTTGATACTTTCATTTAATGTAAGTCCAGTATCAGATAAATCATCAACTAATAAAACATTTTTAAAGTCTTCATTTTTAGCTATCGAACTTATGTCTCTTGCAAAAATAAGTTCGCCCTGTTTATTTTCTACAGTTTCTCCAGAATAACTTTGAATAACAACATAAGCAGTAGGCAGCTTAAATATTCTTGAAAGCATGTCAATTATAGGTGCGGCACCTCTCATTATTCCAACTAAAACAGATGGTTTATAATTTTTTTCGATTGTAAGAGCTAACTTTTCAACTGCTAATTTATAATCTTCATAATTGATTATTAATTTTTCTGCCATAAAATTTGGTAACATAAAAAAAAAAAATTAAAAAGGAGAATTATGAAAGGTTACTGGATTGCAACTTACACTGAAATTAAAGACCCTGAAAGAATGAAAAAATATGCAGATAAAGCAAAGGAAGCTGTATTAAAACATTCTGGAAAAATTTTAGCTCGGAGTGCTAATAACATTGCACTTGAGGGTAGAGAAATGGTTAGAATAGCACTTGCAGAGTTCCCGGACGTGGAAACTGCAAAAAAATGCTACAACTCTGAAGAATATGTTGAGGCAAGAACATATCTTAAAGACAATGTAATTAGAGAACATATGATATTTGAAGGAATGGAATAACTTAGAAAAGGGGCAAATATGAAGGCATATTGGGTGAGTTTGTATACAGAGATTTTAGACCAAGATAACCTAAAAAAATATGGAGAAAATGCAATACCAGTTATAAAAAAATTTGGTGGTTCTCCTGTAGTTAGGGGAGGCAAACTAAAATATTATAGTGGTGACAAAATATTAAGGACCGTCATTTGGGAATTTCCCAGTTATGATAAGGCCATATCTTGTCATGACTCAGAAGATTATTTAAAAGCTTGGTCTTATGCAGAACAAACTACAAAAAGACATATGTTTATCGTGGAGGGTGCTAATACTGAATAGTATCATCATCAATTGAACGCCATAAATACCAAGTGGCAACAGAACAATATGGAGAAAATCTTTTTTGAAGTTTTTTTACAAAAGTTTCAGGTGGAAAATATTTTTTTTTATAGTTATTTGATATTGCTCTTAATAATCCAATGTCCTGAACTGGCCAGATATTAGATCTATTATAAGTAAATAACAAAATCATCTCTGCTGACCATCTTCCTATCTGTCTTAAAGTTGATAGATATATAATGGCTTCTTCATCGTTCATTTTCGGAATTAATCTTGGGTTAAAATTTTTATCTTTAAATTTTTGAGACATTTCCAAGATACCCCTTATTTTTTGACGACTAAGACCACATTTTTTTAGTTGTGATGTTTTTAGCTTGGAAACAGTTTTTGGATTAATTTTTTTTTTACATGCCAATTCAAATTTTTTAAAGACAGAGTCTGCAGCAGCAACACTTATTTGTTGTCCTATTATACTTTTGCATAAAGAATAAAAAATATCTTTTCTAGTAGTTAAATTATTATCTTTATATTTTTTAATTAATGATCTCATAATACTATCTTTTTTTGAAAGATATGTTCTAGCTTTTTTCCAATATGTCGGTGCCTTACTCATTTCTACTTACCATTACTTGTTTATTTAAATATATTTCTCTTCGAAATATAATGATTGATGATATTATTACCAGTGAAGCACCCATCAATGTTTTAATTGTGGGAATTTCGTCCCAAATAAAATATCCAAAAGATATTGCAAATATTAATCCTAAATATTTAAGAGGTGTAACCAGAGAAACCTCGGATAATTTATATGATTGACTTAATAATAAATTAGCTGTTCCTCCCAACAAGCCAATTGTACATAAAAGTAAGAAATCATTGAAAGTAGGCATGATCCAACCAAATGGTATTGATAAAACTCCAACAATTGTAATTGCAAAAGAAAAAAAAAATGAGATCAACCAAACTGGTTCTGTAGATGAAAGTTTTCTAATTGTAATTGCAACGTAAGACATTCCTATACAAAAGATTATTGGAAATAAATAATAAATATTTAAGCTAGAAAATCCTGGTTGGGTAATTACTAAAACACCAATAAAACCAACAAATACTGCAGCCCATCTATATACTCCTACTTTCTCACTTAGTAAAAATATTGATAGCAGAGTTGTAAATATAGGTGCAGCAAATGAAATACTTGTCACTGTTGCAAGTGGTAGGTTTCTTAGTGCCAAAAATATTGCAGCTAAAGCTATCAGTCCTGAAGAACATCTAATTAAATGTAATCCTGGTCTATTGGTTTTATAAAAATCTCTAAATCTTGTCTTAGGAACTAAAAAAATAATTGGCAAAATACCAAATAGGCCTCTAAAGAACATAACCTGTCCAATTGGATAATCTGATGACCACTTGACTATAACATCCATAAATGAAAAGGCACATATTGATAAAAACATGTAAAAAAAGCCTAATTGATTTTTGGAAAGCATGATAATAACTTTAGATTAATTAAAATTTTTAGCAATGGAAATAGCAACTTTAGCACTTGGATGTTTTTGGGGACCCGAAATAAAATTTAGCAAGTTAGATGGAGTAATAAATACTGAGGTTGGATATTGTGGAGGTAATACTGAGAAGACATCTTATAAAGAAGTATGTTATGGTGATACCAATCACGCAGAAGTAGTTAAGGTTGAATTTGACAATGCCAAAATTTCTTATGAGGAAATAATAAGAAACTTTTTTGAATTTCATGATCCAACTACTTTAAACCGGCAAGGTCCAGATGTAGGTACTCAGTATAGAAGTGAAATATTTGTTCATGATGAGAATCAAAATAAAATTGCTAACAAAGTATTGAAAGAAATTAACGAAAAATTTAAAGGTAAAATTGTTACCAAAATATCAAAATCAAAAAATTATAACAAAGCCGAAGATTATCATCAGAAATATTTGGAAAAAAGTTTCTAATGTCACTTATATCAACTGAGTGGTTAGAAAAAAATCTCTCAAATGTAAAAATAATTGATGGCTCTTGGCATATGCCTGCAACAAAAAGAAGGGGTAGAGAAGAATTTAATAAAGAGCATATACCAGATGCAATTTTTTTTGATATTGATGAAAATTGTAATAAATCAACCGACTTACCACATATGTTAACAAACACTAGTTCGTGGGAAAATATACTATCATCTATGGGGATATCTAACAAAGACGAAATTGTGATTTATGATAATTCTGATGTTTTAAGTGCTTGTAGAGTATGGTTTAATTTAATTTACTTTGGCCATGATAAAAAGAAAGTACATGTTTTAGATGGAGGTTTTAAAAAATGGAAAAAAGAAAAAAGAGTAACTTCCTCTCACAATAAAAATATTCAAAAAACTAGTTATAAAGCAAAAAAAAATAATGAAATGGTTAAGAGTAAAGATCAGATTGATCAAAATATAATTAAAAAGAAATTTGATTTAGTTGATGCGAGAAGCAAAGATCGTTTTAATGGAACAACTCCAGACCCAAGAAAAAATGTAAGAAGTGGATCAATACCTAATTCAATTTGCTTGCCATTTAAAACTCTCATCAATGATAATAATACTTTTAAAAGTAAATCGGAAATTTCCACTTATTTTAATGATTTATCTTTAAATGACCCAATAAATGTTGTGTTTTCGTGCGGTTCTGGGATCACAGCATGTGTTTTGGCACTTGCATATTCTCAAGTAAATAATAAGTATCAACCAGTCATTTATGATGGTTCATGGGCTGAATATGGTAAAATGTAAAATATGAAAAGATCAACGAAAATTACAAGTATAATAATTATTTTCTTTTTAATTATAGCTACAGTGATTGTTGGTAGAACAATGATTGGAAATCATTTTAAAAAGAAATTTAGTAAAAGGCCACCTCCGGGAATAATAGTTACTGCAGCTGAAAATAGAGTTTTTGAAAATTTAATAAGCACATATGGAACAGCAAGACCATTTAAAACACAGTCCTATAAAATTGAGAAGTATGAAATACTAAAACCTGTCAACTTTAATCAAAAAGTTAAAAAAGGTGATGTGATTGCAGAACTTAAAAATAGAAAAATTACTGCTCAGTTTGATGGAATAATTGGAAAAAGGGAATTTTCAGAAGATATCGAAGTTTCAAAATCTTCAATCTTAGTTAATCTTGAAAATACGAGTATTATCTATTGTGATGTAGATATACCCGAAATGTTTGTACCATTTATTAAAGTAGGTTTACCTGTTGATATAAAATTTTCTGGATACAAAGATAAAACCTATAAAGGCGAAGTTGACTCGTTAGCTAGTCGAATTAGTGAGGATACTAGATCATTACCAACAAGGATAAAAATGGATAATACATCTAGTGAAATTTTGCCTGGCTCATTTTTAGAAATTTCAATAAAATATGATACAAGAGAAAGCCTGAGTATACCAGATACCAGTACAATAGTGGAAGGTGATAATATATTTATTTATAAAGTTGATGAAAAAAATAAAGCAATAAAAACAAATATTGATACCGGCGACAGATATCTAGGTTTTGTTGAAGTTTTAAATGGTCTAAAAGTTGGTGATAAAGTTGTTGCTGAGGGAACAAAAAAAGTCAGACCAAATTTAACAATAAGACCTATAAAAAAGGGTGCTAAAGTAGCTAATCAAAACAAATCTAGTTGGGGTGGAAAAAAGAAAAAAGATACTAAAGAAAACAAGAATGGTATGTTTGCGTGGTTACAAAAATTAAATATATTTAAAAAGTCTGACTCTGAAAAACAAGAAAATAAAAAATAATTAATACATGTATATAACTGAAGTTAGTATTAAAAGACCTGTCGTTGCATGGGTAATGTCAATGATACTAATTATTTTTGGAATTTTTGTATTTTGGGAATTGCCTGTTAGGGAGTTACCAGATGGCATTCAGCCTCCAGTAGTTCAGGTACAAACCGATTATAAATCTGCTTCAGCTGAAATTGTTGATGAAGAGATAACACAAAAAATAGAAGATGTAATAGGAGGAGCGGAAGGAATCAAGAACATAGACTCTAGTTCACTTAATGGAAGAAGTAGAATAAATATTTATTTTAATACAGATATAGATTTAGATGATGCAGCAAATGACATAAGAGAAAGAGTATCGAGAGTTGCAGATAATTTACCAGATCAAGCAAATCCGCCTCAAATTTTGAAACAAGCAGCAGGTTTTACAACTACAATGTGGGTTGCGCTATCTTCACCAACTTGGAATGATTTAGATTTGGGTGATTATGCAGAGAGATATCTTATAGATGCCTTTTCGAGTGTACCAAATGTTGGTAGAATTTTAGTCGGTGGATTAAGAGAGCTAAGTGTAAGAGTTTGGGTTGATCCTATCAAATTAGCAGCCAATAATCTTACTATTCAGGAAGTCGAGAGAGCATTAAGAAATGAAAATATAAACATCCCCGCTGGAACTTTAGAAGCTAGTAACAAAGATTTAACACTAAATATTGATAAATCTTACTCTAATATTGAAACTATCAAACAACTTCCTTTAAAAAAAAACAAAGAAAAAGTTACTACTCTTTCTGATGTAGCAAATGTTGAGTTTGGACCAGTTTCTGAAAAAACTTTATTTAAGGCTCAAAGAAAAAATGCGACCAATTTAAAAACAGTAGGGATCGGAATATATGCAAAAAGTGGAGCATCAACAGTTGAGCTATCGAAACAAATAAAACAAAAAATTAGTGCCTTAAATAGTTCTCTTCCAGATGGACTAAAACTAGAAATAGCATTTAATAGAGCAACTTATGTAGGGACTGCAATTCAAGAAGTTTATAAAAGTTTAATCATTGCTTTTATTTTAGTTGTAGTAATAATTTACTTGTTCTTAGGAAACCTGAAAGCTGTAATAGTACCAGCTGTTGCATTGCCAGTTAGTTTAATAGGATCTTTTTTAGGTTTATATATTTTTGATCTTTCAATTAATATTTTTGTCCTCTTAAGCTTTATTTTAGCGATTGGAATAATTACGGATGATTCTGTGATTATGACTGATGCAATTTATACAAGAATTGAGAGAGGAGAAACACCACTTGTAGCTGCTTACAAGGGCTCAAAACAAATTACATTTGCGATAATTGCTACAACTTTAATTTTAGTTGCAGTCTTTTTGCCTTTAATTTTTATTAAGGGAATTGCTGGAACCTTGTTTAAGGAGACAGCAATAGCATTGTCTTTCTCGATAGTTGTTTCATCATTTGTGGCTTTAACGCTTTCACCAATGTTAGGAAGCAAGTTTTTAAATAAAAAAGAAAAAAACAATTTGTTTGTAAGAAAATTTAATAATGGATTTAAATCTTTCACAGAGTTTTATACTGATACTTTAGAATATTGGATTAATAAACAGAAAACGATCTCAATATTTATAATTCTATTAATTGCAGCATCTGTTTATTTGTTTAATTTTACTAAAAAAGAATTAATACCATTAGAAGATAGAGGTGCTTACTTAATAATAGGTTCTACAGACGAAGGAAGCTCATTCGAGTACACTCAGGAAAAAGCACAAATAATTGAGGGAAGAATATTAAAATTGTTACAAGCAGAAGATAGTCCTTACCAAAGATTAATTATGAGGGTCCCAGGATTTGGTAAATCTGCAACCTCTTATAATTCTTTTATTATAATTGCGCTATTAGATGAATGGAAAAATAGAGAAAAGAGCACACAAGTTGTTTTAAGAGAAGCTATTGGTCAAGTTGTTAGTGTGCCAGAAACGTTTGCGTTTCCTATATCACCTCAATCTATAAGAGTTTCTAGCTACAATAAACCAGTTCAAATGGTGATTTATGGGACAAGTTACGAAGAGTTAGAACAAATTCAAAGCCAAGTTTTAAGAGAGCTAAGAAGAAATAGAAATATGTTTAGAATTGAAAGTGATTACACAAAAAATAAACCTGAAGTAAAATTAATTACTAACAAAAATAGAGCAAATGATTTAGGAGTTTCAATAGAAAATATAGGCAGAACACTAGAAACATTATACGGTGGAAAGAGGGTTACAACATATAATAAAGAAGGAAGAGAATACCCCATTATTCTTCAGCAGTATTTAGCAGATAGAAGAGATAAAGATGGCTTATCAAAGATTTTTGTAAGATCTGAAACTACAGGAAAATTAGTGTCTGTTGCAAGTTTGGTAGGATTTGAAGAGAAAGGAACTGCTGAGTCATTACCTAGATATAATAGACAACGGGCAGTAACTATATCGGCAGCTTTATCGGAAGAATATACATTATCTGAAGCTATAAAATATTTAGAAGACGTAATGTTGAGAGTTGCTCCTCAAAATCAAATAACTTGGAAAGGTAAGTCCGAAGAACTAAAAGAGACTAGTAACGAAATATTTCTTATTTTCGCTTTAGCATTAATAACTGCATATTTAGTAATGGCTGCTACTTTTAATTCGTTTGTCCATCCTTTTATTATTATATTGACTGTTCCTCTTGCAGTTTTTGGAGGTCTTGTATTCATTTTATTTCTAAACAGTTCAATAAATATATTTTCACAAATTGCATTGATTATATTAATCGGCATATCCACTAAAAATAGTATTCTTATCGTTGACTATACTAATCAAATTCGAACAACAGGTGCAAAAATTGAGGAAGCATTGATGGAGGCTTGTAAATTAAGAATAAGACCAATCATAATGACTTCATTAAGCACCATGATTGCAATGTTACCTCTTATAGTAGGCAACATAGGTCCGGGCGCAGGTGAGGCATCTAGATTAGCAGTTGGATCAACAATCTTTGGTGGAATGATTATTTCTACATTCTTTACATTATATGTGACGCCAACTATGTATTTAACACTAGCAAAAAATACAAAGAGAATAGATGCAGTAGATCTGGAGCTAGAAAAGCAATTGATTAAAAAATAATATATTTTCTAGTAGTCAAAGATTTACTACACTTATTAAGCTGCTTCTTAAATTTATTTGAATATCCCTCTACTTTTTTTGCTAATACAATAACTTTCTGATTACTTTTATAATTTTTATAATTTCCCCAGCCTTCATGATAAGCAATATATTGTCTGAAAGCATCTTTTTTTGAAACCTTTAAAATTTTTTCTGTTTTATTTGTATACCAGCCGATAAAATCAACACTATCTTTAAATCTAGTTCTTAAAGCATATTTATTCCCAGTCTCATCTTTATATTGTTTCCAAGTACCTTTAATAGCTTGTGAGTATCCAAATGAACTAGAAGGTCTTTTATAAGGTATAACTTTAAATAATTTTTGACGCGCAGGCTTAGCAAGCCAGTCAAAATCAGATTCCATTTTTATTATTGCTAATTGTAGGTTGATTGGTGTTCCCCACTTTTTTTCAGTTTTTTTCGCGTGTTTATACCAAAGATATCTCTCAGAAAATATTGAACAGCCATCTGATGTATTTTGAGGTATCGATGAGCAAGCAGTTAAAAATAATAGACCAAAAAATAAAAAAAACTTTCTAAAAAGAATCACAGTTTAATATAAATTATCTATTATTTTTTCTCCATATCCATGGATATTCAAATTCCATACTCCATAAACCAAGCTTATTGTTTTTTGCATAAATTTGATCTTTAGAATATTTTTTTTTTGAATATTTTGGATAGTCGAAGGCTAATCCATTTCTTACCATGTAAGCTGAAACACTCTCATTATTAATAAAACACTCACCTAAATACCTACCAAAATAGTCTTTTTGGGGCTCGATTAGACATTTCAATTTTTTATTTATAATTTTTTCTATGAGAGAATTTTTTGAAATTTTTCCACAATTAATTTTTTTTTTATTTTTTATACAAAACTGTTGCTTTCCTTTAAATTTAGTTTCTGGGGCATCTATTCCTGAAAAACGAATTTTTTTATTATCTATTAAAATTGTATCACCATCGATTATTTTAATGTTATCTGAAATTATGATTGTTTCTGATAGTAAGTAATTTGTTGTTACAAATATAAATAAAAATAGAAAACTAACTAACTTCAGTAGTTGCTTTTTCATTACATTCTTGCATTTTTTTTCTTATTTGGTCTTCCGATATATTTTTATCTCTTAAATCTCCATAAAGCTTTCTATAAACATCTTCATCACCTGCCTCAGCAAAATCTGCTTTGATTACATCTTGAATATATTGATTTTTTTTTTCCTCATCATATCCTAGAATTTGTGAGGCCCACTCTCCTAAATATTTATTTTTTCTTGCATTAATTTTAAATTGTTTTTCCTCATCATGAGCAAATTTTTTTTCAAAACCTTTTTTTCTTTCATCAAATGAACTCATTGCTGTCTACCTTTATAAATTGTTTTAAAAATTAAATATGATAAAATTATACCAGTTATATTACCAAATAAATCAGAAATTTGAAAACCTCTTTCAGGTATGAATAAATGACATAATTCCAAAAAAATCGATATGAATATTAGATATATAAAAACTCGTTTTAAATTTTTTTTAAAAGCAATTAGGCCAATTAATGATAATAAAGTAAATGCAATTACATGATTAGTGGAAACGATTAAATCTGCTGTGATTTGTGGCTGCAATTTACAATCTTTATTTATTAAATAACCCAATAAACTACATGGTGATAAATATAAAATAAATATGCCTATATTAGCTAAATAAAATATTTGTTTTATGATATTCATAGTTGATCTATATTAAAATTTCACAAATGAGTCACTTAATACTTATTAGACATGGTCAAAGCCAATGGAATTTAGAAAATAAATTTACAGGATGGGTTGATGTTGAACTTGCACCACAAGGTAAATTAGAAGCTTGTAAAGCTGGAGAATTTATAAAAAAATTAAATTTAGAAATAAAACATTTTTATACTTCTTATCAACTAAGATCAATTGATACCTTAAAACTCATTTTAAATACAATTAGAGTAAAACCAAATAATATAATTAAGGCTTGGCAATTAAATGAAAGACACTACGGATCACTTACAGGATTAAATAAAGATGAAATGAAAAAAAAACTAGGAGAAGATGAAGTGCATAAATTCAGAAGATCTTGGGATAATCCACCAAAACCTTTAAATATAAATAGTCCATACCATCCAAAAAATATAAGTATTTACAATGATATACCTCGTAACCTTATTCCAGATACAGAGTCTCTTAAAGATACTTATGAAAGAGTTGTGCCCTATTTTGTTGAAAACATAGAGAAAAATTTGCAGGAAAATATAATTATATCTGCTCATGGAAATTCTATTAGATCACTTTTAAAATATTTATTTAAAATTGATGACAATGAAATTTCTAAACTTGAAATACCAACAGGAAATCCTCTACTTTTGAAATTTGAAGATAAGAATATAAAAGAAGCTAAATACCTAGATCAGAGTAGATCTAGGGATTTAATTAAATTCTAACCTTTTTGAAGAAGTTTTTCGTAAATATCTTTATCTGTTAAATGAAGAAACTCAATACCACTCTCGAAACCATACAAATTTTCT